>NZ_JBIWOD010000001.1:0-467442 GCF_044767545.1 Streptomyces sp. NPDC101227
GCCCTACACCAGCAACACCGAGCGGACCGAAGCCTTGACAGACTTCCTCCACACCTACAACCACCACCGATGCCACACCGCACTGGACGGGAAACCGCCCATCACCCGCGTGAACAACGCTGCGGATCAATACACCTAGGCCTTGAAGGACCTGTTGAGGGCCTCGGCCTTGGCGTTGTCGTAGCTGTCGGCGACGGATGTGACCGATGCGGTCACGCCCTCCTCAAGGAGCCGTTCAGCGTGGCACCCGCGCCAAGACCGAAGCGCGCGCGATGACCTTCGAGACCCGGGCTGAGTACGAAGCTCGCCCGCTACAACTCGACTACTATCTCGCGGAGTTGGGTCAATCCGGTCTGCTCGGCGTCGTCAGTGGATCGGGTCGGCCGCCCTGGTCGACCTCGGCCTGGCAGCCCCAGCCGCGCAAGGCTTCCTTGTGGATACCCAGGTCACGGGCCACGTGGGCGACCGGGCGGCCGGAGGCCCGGACTTCGCGGACGGCCCGCTCGCGCAGCTCGTCGGGGTACTTCCGTGGTGCAGGCATCGGACCTGTGTTCCCTCATCGGCCGAGGCGATCATGCCTGGCTTCAGGGCCGCTGCAAAGTCCGGTTCAGCTCACCTGACCGGTTGCCGCTACCAGAGCTGCCGGAGTCCTTGCCCTGTGAGCACGAGAACGCTCGGCGGACGCGGGAGTCGTCGCGCCGACGGCCAGGTGCACGGCCCGGTTGTCGGCCAAGCCTCCGGCACGGATCTTCAGTGTGCGAGGCAGACCTGCAGAAGGCTGAGCCTAGATTGGCTTTAGCCGCGCAGGCCACACTTGCAGAACTGGTAGGTGCGGAGCGTCTACGGAGTGGGAGAGCCCCCATGGCAGGGAGCTCTTCAGGTCAGTGCCCGCCCGTGAATCGAGTGCTGACCATCAATCGCTGCTTGTACCAGACGCGTTCGGTTTCTTGGAGTGACCTATCTGCACGGCGCTCGCCGTTGCGGCCGCCCACGCGATCCGGGTCAGTTGAGGTGCCCGACATGACGACAGCTACCAGGTCGGTGGCGAAAGCTGCACGCCGACTCCGAGCCGCAGTTCGTCATGAACGCCGTGGGCGCGGTCTGGAGGGGCGATGGGCGGGCACCCAGGCCGTCCGGGAGCTGTCGTCGACATCGTCCAGGACGGATCCGTTCCGGTCCGCAGGTTCGCCATACCGATGCTCACATACCGTTGCGGCTCTCGGGGAGGCGTCGACATCCGGCGTCCGCGTGCGGGAGAGGAAGCCCGTACAGGCGAACCGCTCCGACGCTCTGTGGCAGCGGTCGGCCAACTCGCGGGCGCGACGACCGCTCCATTGGGCAATGAGCCGGAACCAGAGGGACTCCGTGCGAGATCCTCTCGTGGCCGCACGGGTGCCTGTACCCGTCCTGCCGAATGACTGCCCCCGGAACAACCCACGGCAAAGGCGAGGAGAACACATGAGTGACCGGGTCGCGCACATCCTCGATGAGGTACGGCAATACCACCAAGACACCAAGGACGACAGGGGCTTCGTCCCTGGCGTCACGGAGATCTGGCCGTCCGGGGCCGTACTCGACGACGAGGACAGGGCGGCCGTGGTCGAAGCGGCCCTGACCCTGCGGATCGCGGCGGGCCGGTCGGCCCGGAAGTTCGAATCGGCCTTCGCCCGGCGAATGCAGCAGCGCAAGGCGCATCTGACCAACTCCGGTTCCTCGGCGAACCTCCTTGCGGTCACCGCCCTCACGTCACCGCAGGTCGAGCAACGCAGGCTCGTTCCGGGCGACGAGGTGATCACGGTGGCGGCGGGCTTTCCCACAACCGTCAATCCCATCCTGCAGAACGGCCTCGTCCCGGTCTTCGTGGACATCGACCTGCACACGTACAACACCACCGCAGAGCGCGTCGAGAAGGCCATCGGGCCCCGCACCCGGGCGATCATGATCGCGCACGCGCTCGGCAACCCCTTCGAGGTCGCGGAGGTGGCACAGCTCGCCGAAGAACGCGACCTCCTGCTGATCGAGGACACATGCGACGCGGTCGGCAGCACCTATAGGGGACAGCTCGTGGGGACCTTCGGCGACCTCGCCACGGTCAGCTTCTACCCGGCTCATCACCTCACCATGGGCGAGGGCGGCTGTGTGCTCACCTCAAACTTGGCCCTGGCCCGGATCGTGGAGTCGCTACGGGACTGGGGCAGGGACTGCTGGTGCGAGCCGGGGGAGAGCAACACCTGCCACAAGCGGTTCGGCTACCAGATGGGGACGCTGCCGGCCGGTTACGACCACAAGTACATCTTCTCCCACGTGGGCTACAACCTGAAGGCAACCGATCTCCAGGCGGCCCTAGGCCTGTCCCAGTTGGACAAACTCGACGACTTCTGCGCGGCGCGGCGGCGCAACTGGGGGCGGCTGCGCACCGGTCTGGCGGAGGTTCCGTGGCTACTGCTGCCGGAACCCACGCCGGGGAGCGACCCGAGCTGGTTCGGTTTCGTCATCACCGTCGACCCCGAGGCGCCCTTCAAGCGCGCGGAACTCGTGGACTTCCTGGAGAACCGCAAGATCGGCACGCGCAGGCTCTTCGCCGGCAACTTGACGCGCCACCCCGCCTACATCGATCGCGAGTTCCGCGTCTCCGGCGAGCTGTCCAACAGCGACATCGTCACTGAGCACACCTTCTGGGTCGGCGTCTACCCCGGCCTCACCGAGGAGATGATCGACTACGTCATAACCTCCATCACCGAGTTCGTGGGGACTCACCGGTGACCGCGCGCAGCACCACACAGGCGTGGCCGCCGCTCAAGGCCCGGCGGGCTGCCACGCTGCCCGACCGTGTCGCCCGGTCCGCGGCCGCGCCGGCCGGTGAGAGCGCGGCCGGGATCCACAGGTGGCTCCAACAGCGCCGCGATCAGGCCTCGTTCGCGGTGGACCGCATCCCCTTCGAGGCTCTCGAAGACTGGTCGTTCGCCCCGGAGACCGGAAACCTCGTGCACCGTAGCGGTCGGTTCTTCACCGTGGAGGGCCTGCACGCTGCCATCGGTGAGCATCCCGATCAAGTGGAGTGGCAACAGCCCGTCATCGTCCAGTCGGAGGTCGGGATCCTGGGTATCCTCACCCGGGAGTTCGATGGAGTTCTGCACTTCCTGATGCAGGCCAAGATGGAACCGGGCAACCCCGAGCTGCTGCAGCTCTCGCCAACCGTGCAGGCCACATACAGCAATTACACCAAGGTCCACAAAGGTGCGTCCGTCCGCTATCTGGAGTACTTCACCGACCCGTCCCGGGGCCGCGTCCTTTCGGACGTGCTGCAGTCCGAGCACGGCTCCTGGTTCCACCGCAAGCGCAACCGCAACCTGATCGTTGAGGCCATGGGCCCGGTACCCGAGCACGAGGACTTCCGCTGGCTCACTCTGCGCCAGATCCATGAGCTCCTGCGTTACGACAACACGGTCAACATGGACGCGCGCTCAGTCCTCGCCGGCCTGCACGTGCGCAGCACGCCTTACGCGCTGCACTCGGACACGGAACTGCTCTCCTGGCTGGCCGTACGACGGGCCACGACCCCGATCCGCAGCGAACGCATCCCGCTCGCCGACGTCTCGGGCTGGACGCGCGGCGGATTCTCGATCGACCACGAGGACGACCGCTACTTCCGTACCGTGGCCGTGTCGGTACGGGCGAGCAACCGCGAGGTCGGCCACTGGACCCAGCCGCTGATCGAACCACGCGGACAAGGGGTGGTCGCGTTTCTCACCCGCACGTTCGTGGGTGTGCCGCACGTGCTGGCCCAGGCCCGTGCCGACGGCGGCTCCATCGATGTGGAGCTGGGTCCCACGGTTCAGTGCCAGCCCGGAAATTACGCACACCTGCCCGCCGCGAACCGACCGCTCTTCCTCGACCTGGCCACAACGGCACCCCCCTCCCGGATCCGCTACTCCGCTCTGCACTCCGAGGAAGGCGGCCGCTTCTTGGACTCGGTGAGCCGCTACCTCATCCTGGAAGCCGATGAGAGCGACGCACCGCTCGATGCGCCGCCAGGGTTCCACTGGGTCTCGCGGGACCAGCTCGCCGCTCTCACCCAGTACAGCCACTATGTCAACATCCAAGCGCGGACACTCCTGTTGTGCCTGAACTCGCTGGAGGAAGGTGGCTGAGACGTCCCTCCGGGATGTCCCACGATGCTTGGGAAATCACGGGGCCCTTGGGGGCCGGATCCGAGACGGGCGGCCCACTCGCACCCGGATCGTGGATGCGGTGGGCCGCTCGGTCATGGCATGGGGCCACCGGCGAGCGGCTCCCACCAGGAGCGGTTGTCCCGGTACCAGGCGATCGTCTCGGCGAGCCCGGACTCGAAGTCGCGCCGGGGGCGGTAGCCGAGTTCGCTCCGGGCCTTGACGCCGAGGATCGAATACCGCCGGTCGTGCCCCTTGCGATCCGTCACGTAACGCACCTGGTCCCAGGTGCGGCCACAGGCCTTGAGCAGCAGTTCCGTCAGCTCGCGGTTGCTCAGCTCGGTGCCGCCGCTGATGTTGTAGACCTCGCCTGGACGCCCCCTGGTTCTTACCAGGTCTACGCCACGGCAGTGGTCCTCGACGTGTAGCCATTCACGTACGTTCTCACCGTCGCCGTACAGCGGTACCACGTCGCCCGCGAGCAGCCGGCAGACGAACAGCGGAATGATCTTCTCGGGGAATTGCCTTGGCCCGTAGTTGTTACTGCAGCGGGTCACCCGGACGTCCAGACCGTGGGTGCGGTGGTAAGAGAGGGCGATCAGGTCGGAGGCCGCCTTGGAGGCCGCATAGGGAGAGTTGGGGCCGAGGGCGTCCTCCTCGGTGAACCGACCGGCCGCAATGGATCCGTAGACCTCGTCGGTGGACACATGCACGAAGCGGCTGACTCCCAGACGCAGCGCCGCGTCGAGGAGCGTCTGTGTGCCGGTCACGTTGGTGCGTACGAACGCGTCCGCACCAACGATGGACCGATCGACGTGAGACTCAGCCGCAAAGTGCACCACCTGGTCGGCACGGGACATGAGTCGGGCGACGAGTTCGGCGTCGCAGATGTCTCCCTGGACGAAGCTCAGACGTGGGTGCGTGAGATCCAGGTTGTCGAGCCTGCCCGCATAGGTGAGCTTGTCGAGCACAGTGACGTGGGATACCTCGACGGGGCCGAGCGCGAGCACCATCCGGACGTACGCGGAACCGATGAAGCCGGCGGCTCCGGTGACCAGGAGACGCATCACTCCTCCATGAGCTCGGCGGGTGTCGGATTGAGCTGGTGTGCGAGGGCGCTCCTCATGACGTACTGACCGTAGGGCGAACCGCACATCTCGGCGCCGAGCTGGTAACAGGCGTCCGCGTCGATGAAACCCATGTACATGGCGATCTCCTCGACACAGCCGAGACTTATGCCCTGGTGATGCTGTATGTCCCGGACGAACCTGCCCGCGTCGAGAAGGGATTCGTGGGTTCCGGCGTCCAGCCAGGTGACGCCCCGGCCGAGCCACACCAGATCGGCACGTCCCTCGGCCAGATATGCGCGCAGGACATCTGTGATCTCCAATTCACCGCGCATGGAAGGGCGTAGGCCCCGTGCGATGTCCGTCACGGTGTCGTCGAAGAAGTACAGGCCCGGGATCGCGAGGTTGGAACGTGGCTGCTCCGGTTTCTCTTCGATGGAGATGAGCCGTCCCTTCGCATCGATCTCGGCGACGCCGAAATGCTGGGGTTCGGCGACCTGGTGACCGAAAAGGACGCATCCACGCAACTTTCGTACAGTCCTGCGCAGCATGGAGGGCAGTTTGGCGCCGTGGAAGAGGTTGTCACCCAGGATCAGGGCACATTCTTCGCCCTCGATGTGCGGGGCACCGACGAGGAAGGCGTCAGCGATTCCCCGTGGCTCTTCCTGGGACGCGTAGTCGATACGCATGCCCAGTCTGCTGCCGTCTCCGAACAACCTGCGGAACAGCCTGAGCTCCGCGGGTCGAGCGATGATGAGGACGTCATCGATGCCCGTGAGCATGAGCACGGACAGTGGGTAATAGACCATGGGCTTGTCGTAGACCGGAGCGAGCTGCTTGGAACCCACGAGGGTGAGGGGCTGTAGCCGGGTCCCGTTGCCGCCTGCCAGGAGTATGCCCTTCACCGGAGTGGATCCTTATGACGGCGGCATGCAGCCATTTGGCACGCCGCCCGGGTCACCGGGCGGACCACGGCTCTCTTTCCATCCATGACGTCCAGCAGCTCACCCATCACTCGACTTTCGCGGGTTCTTGTAGAGGACCTGCCAGAGGTAGCTCCACGGAATCGCGCGGCTGTCACCGACGCAGTCCCAGGCGTCACCCGGCCGGTATCCGTCGATGAAGGCGGGGACCGCGGCTTGCACCGCCTGGCTGTCATGGATGTCCAACAGCTGCCGGAGAGGTCCGTTCTCCAGCGCCATCTGCACGGCCTCCTGGCCCTGCAGGTAGCCGTCCAGGCTTTTGTCGATGTATTTGCCCACCGGATTCTTCACGTAGAAGGCCGAGCAGGTTTCGTTGATCAGATCGAGATAGGCCCTGACGGTCTCCGGACTCATCTCGGTCATCGAGTGGATGTTGATGCACAGGTCAAAGTGCTCGGACCTCAGGGAGTCATCCTCCAGGCTGTTGACCTCGATGAAATCGATCAACTTGAAGCGAGAGTCGTCCAGGACTTGGCGAAGGTACGCCCTGCTCAGCTGCAGTGTGTTCTTCAGGTCAACGATGCAGTACCCGGAGACGTCGTGGTTGGACATGACCATGTGGCACGTGCGCCCGTAGCCGGCACCGATCTCCAGGATCTTGGCGCCGCTCAGGTTGATTTCACGTTCGATGAATCCGACTTCGAACGTCGCCTGCAGGTAGTCCATGCACAGCGTTTCACCCTCGCACTGCACCGTGATCGGGTCGCCCACGTCCCGGTTTGGGGTCTGCCTGATCCTCGCCAGCTCCTCCGGACTCAGCGCCATGCCGAGGTGGTAGGCCAGTGCCTTGAGATACCGGACGCCGTTCGTCGACGGGTCCCAGAGGGAGAGCTTGAAATTTCTCGGGTCGGACTTGAGATTCGTCAGGTCGACGGCAGCGTCCTCGGTGATCCAGCGGTTCTGTATGCGCTCCCACTGCCGGCTGGCCTGGAAATTGTGATCCATTTCGCTCCATCCTGGTGTGATGATTCGGTCCGGTCGAGCCGTGGACGACCGCCCTGTCCGCGGCCCCTCCACGTCACTGCGGTGCGGTGGTGTGCGCCCTGGGGTGCGGTTTGGTGTGCGCCGTTCCGAAAGCCTCGCGGAGCAGGTCGGCGAACGGCTCCGGTTGTTCCTGAAAGCCGGTGTGTCCCGCGGGGAAGGTGGCCAGGGGGGTATCGAGCAGACCGGCGAGCGCCGCCGCGGTCCGGTGGTAGAGCTGCCCCTGGGACGTCGTGCCACCTCCTACGACGATGGGGACGGACGCTGTCCGGAGCGCGTCGAGGTCGGGACGGTAGCGCGTGGTGGGCTGGAGAATGTATCCGAAGAAGCGGTCGAGGATGGCCCGGACGTCCTTCGGCGGGGTGTACAACTCGCGGGTCGACGCCTGCCCGACGGGCGGCGGCGGGGCGAAGCTGACGCCGGACAGTGCCGAGTACTTTCGCAACGCCACGTCCGAATGGCCGGCGGCGTAGTCCCGGCAGAGCTCATCGATCGTGGTGCGCACCTGCTGCACGTCCGGCAGGAACTCGGTCACCGGGGGTTCGTGGGCCACCAGGGTGCGCACGGCGTTCGGATGCCGGGTGATCAGGGCGAGGCCGGTGGTGGCTCCGCCGCTGTTGCCGAATACATGCGCTGGTCCGGCGTCCAGCGTCGATATCAGTTGCTGAACGTCATCCGCGATCAGCTCGGGCGTCGCCTTCTGGCCCGGATCGCTGATGGTGCTGCGGAGGATGCCGCGGGGATCGTAGGTCACGACGGTGAAGTCCGCGGCGAGCAGGGACGCGAGGGCCGTGAATCCCCTGCTGCCCATGGGGGAGCCGATCATCAGGAGAAGCGGGCCGGAGCCGCGGATGTCGTAGCACAGACGTGCCCCTGGCACGTCCAGGGTATGTGTCGTGGGGCCGACGTTGGCCATGCTCAGTTCTCCCTCACGAGTCGCCGCAGCGGATTCCGGTGCTCTCTCGGCATCATGGGAGCACCCGGGCAGCAGTGGATGGCCTTTCGCAGGAGGTCAGCCGGGCGCCGCCCCTGGCCGAGCCCATCAGTACGCTTCCTTCGCGTTCACCCAGTCCGGTACGTACCGCTGGCCCGGCATGGGGCGGTAGTGTTCCCACCGGGGCTCGCTCCCTGAGGGGGTGTCGCCGAGCACCACGACGCGCAGGCCCCGGCGACGTTCGGAGTAGTCGTCCACCGCGTAGTGCTGCGTGACCCTGTTGTCCCAGATCGCTACGTCGCCCGGCTTCCACTGATAGCGGCAGATGAACTCGGGGGAGGTGGAGAAGCGATAGAGGTACTGCAGGAGCGAGTCGCTCTCGTTCCGGCTCAGTTGTGCGATGTGCGAGGTGTGGGCCTGGTTGACGAACAGTGCCCGACGGCCCGTCTCCGGGTGGACACGCACGACCGGGTGCTCGGCCAAGCTGTCCAGCCCCGGAATGTGGATGGCATGGATGGCGGTGAGGCCGTCGAGCAGGTCGCGGAGCGGCGCGGACAGCCCCTCGTACGCCAGATACTGGTTCGACCACATCGTGTCGCCGCCCTGCGGCGGGTTGTCGACGATCTGCAGGACGGTTCCGATGGGCGGGTTCGGCGCGTAGGTCATGTCGGTGTGCCAGATCGGAATCTTGCCGTTCTGCTCCGAGTCGATGATCTGGATCTGACGATGCCCGTCCAGATGGGGCAGGTAGGCGTGCTCCTCCAGCGCGCCGAACCTGCGGCCGAAGGCGATGCGCGACTCCGGCGACCAGCCCTCCTGCCCCGGGATGAAGATCACCAGGTGTTTCAGCAGCAGCCGGCGCAGCTCAGCGAACTCCGCGTCGGTGATCTTCTCTAGCCGCACGCCGTGAATCTCGGCTCCCAGCGCACTGGTGAGCGGCCGGACCTCGAAGGCCGTGGTGAAGGTGTCTGACACTTTTCAATCCTTCTGTCCGTTGTCTCGACATACCTGCGTTCCGCTCCCGGTCCGGTGCCCGGGAGATCGCGGGGGTGCGAACGACCGCGCTCGCAGGTCGGGCATGACCCCCAACTGCACGAGCCGGTCGAACCTGCCGAGCGGGCGCATGCCGAGGCCCGACATGTTGTACGTCGTCAGGTAGCTCAGGCGGCTGCTTCTGGCGGTTCCTCGCATGAGCCGCCGACCGATGGCCCTGCCGCCGCGTGAGGTGCTGGTCATCATGCGCGCCGCGTTGTGGCTCATGGTGTGCACGGCCTGGATCTTGTTCATCCGATCGTTCTCGTAGCCGCGCAGCGCCCTGTCGACGGCGGCGCCGTCGGCGAAGTCGACGGCCGCGAGCCGGGCCGCCAGGCCCTCGGCCTCGTCGATCGAGGTGTTCATCCCCTGGGCCGCCAGGGGATGAACGACGTGTGCCGCCTCCCCGAGCAGGACGATGCCGGGTCGGACGAGCGACGGGGCGCGGTATCGCCAGACCGGGAGCAACTGGCGGCGTTCCAGGTTCTCTTCGAGCAGCTTGGCGATCGGGTTCAGCGCGGGTACCTGGTCGACGAGCCCCTCGCACCATCGCCGCAGCTCGGCCGGGCCGGCCTTGCGGAGCTCGTCCGCCCTCACTTGGACGTAGACCCGGATCCGCGCATCCGGCAGCGGGTAAACCATGACCAGACCGCGGTCCGTGACGTAGGCCGACACTTCGTCGCCCACCGGCAGGGGGCCGGGCAGCTCGAAGGACAGCAACCGGTGGTCGTACGCGACGGGTTCGGCATTGATCCCCACAAGCTTGCGCAGGCGCGAGGACATGCCGTCGGCCGCCACGACGAGTCGGGCCCGAATGTCGACGGCCGTGCCGTCCATCATGGCGCGTACCCCGGAGATCCGGCCTCCCGCGTCCGTGCTGAGGCCCTTGACCAGGACGCCACGGCGCAGGCTCACCGTTGGGCCGAGCGACTCGGCCATGCACTCCAGGATCGTCGAGTAGCCGTGGGCGAGCATCCAGGGCCGTTCGCCGCCGAGTGCCGCGAAGTCCATGGCCATCAACTCCTCCCCGTCGGCCGTGCGGGCGACGAGGCGGCTCAGCCGAACCGCCTGTCTGGCCTCGAGGTGGCCGAGCGCGCCCCACGCGTGCAGGGAGTCCAGGGATCCGGGCTGGAGCACCTCGCCCTTCCAGACCGAAGGCTGGGTCGGCCGCTTGTCCGACAGGGTCACCTTCAGGCCCAGTCGGCCGAGGGCGCAGGCCGCCGCCAGCCCGGCGACCCCGGAGCCGCAGACCACCACGTCGGTGTCCACCCGATGGTCGGTGCCGTGCTCGGTCGTCACAATGTCTCCCGCTCCGCCACCGGACCGGCGGCGAGCGCGGTCCGGTAAGCGCCCAACGCCCGGAGTACCAGCCCGTTCACGATCAGGCCGTCCACGTAGTAGGCCAGGCGCCGGATGTGCAGGCACACCGGGCTTGCCTCCCACAGGCCGTCGTCCCCTTGTGCGGACGTGATCCATTCCGCCGCTCGCCGGAGCCGGTCATCCTCCGCAGGCAGACCGGCGGCGAGCAGGCCGCGCAATGCCCAGGCGGTCTCCTCGACGGTGCCCACCGACGGGTCGTCGCCGAGCGTGGCAGTCTCGCCCGGACCCCATGAACCGTCGACCAACTGCGAGTTGAGGAGGGCCTCGCGGGCACGCCGTGCCGCCGGGTGGTCGCCCACTCCGCCGCGTGCGAAGGCCACGAGCGCCGTGGCTGTCGCCGAGGTGAGGCCCCTGTACCACAGGCCTTCGTAGGTGCCGTCCGGCCGTTGGCTGGCGAGCAGCCAGTCCAGGGCCTTGACGATCCTGGGGTCGCTGCGGGACAGACCGCCGTCGAGCAGCGCCTCGACACACTGTGCCGTTGTATAGGGGCAGGGGCCGTCATTCGCGAGTGTGGTGTCCGGGACAAAGGTCCCCCACGACCCTCTGCCGTCCTGCCGCGAGACCAGCCAGTCCAGGCCGCGCCGCAGATGCTCCCCCGGCTCTCCGCCGCCGGCGGGCGTGAGTGCGGCCAGAACGTTGGCGCTGTCCAGGAAGTTCGGCCACCCGCGGGGGCCCTCCCAGCCCCATCCGCCGGGCGGCGCGTCGTAGACCGGGAACGCCTGGGCCTGCTGACACTCACGCAGCCACTGGCGGGCCCGGACCAGCCGCAGATCCTCGGTGTAGCCGGTGTCCGCCAGGCCGCGGGCGACGTAGGACCCGCCGATCAGGTCGAGCCCCTGCATGATGTGCCAGGAGCCGTCAGGCTGCACGTTCGACCGAAGGTAGTCGACGGTGTCGGCGATCATGTGTTCGGGGGCCTTGGCAAGGCACAGGCCGATGCACACCACCGCGGTGAGCCAGTTGTCCCCGCCGTATCCGCCGCGGTCGTTCTCCCCGCGTTCCATCTGTTGGAGCAGGCGGAGCCCGGTCGGCCGGGCCAGCCGGTGCAGCAGCCGTCCGACGCCCTTCGGGGGGTTGTGGTGGGCTTGGATGAAGGCCATGGCCACGAAGGGCGCGGCCCGGAAGGACAGCCGGGGCCGCCATAGCCGCCGAGGCAGCAGGAGCAACTCCAGTGGGATGCGCCGGGATCCGCGCATGTCCCGCAGACCCGCCAGGACGAGAAACGTCGTGGCCATGTGGATCATCCCGGGGTCGGCGAGTGACTCCACGCCGCCGAGCGACTCGAGCAGATCCAGCGCACGCCGCGAAGGCTCCTCGGTTGTCTGTGGAGCCGTCAGCCTCAGGGCCGATGCCGTCACTACAGTGGGCACCAGCTGCGACGCGGCGCCGGGCACTCCGCCCCAGCCGCCGTCGGCGTTCTGGACGGACACCAACCACGCCGTTCCCCGCTCGATCAGGTCGCGCGAGCGCTCGGGGTCGGCGAAGTGCAGGGCGGTAATCGCACCGGCGGTCCCCAGGACGGCGGTGGGGCGGCGGTTCGGCCAAAAACCCTCTGGAGGCTGCGTCGCGAACAGCGCCTCCGCGGCGCGCGCGACCGATGCCTCGACCCGGCTGTCCATATCTGAGCACAAAACGAACCGTCCTCCTTAGGGAAAGCGAGCCGGTGCGGTCGCCGCGTCCTCGCCGGGGCGTGCGGCGGCGCCGTGCGGGAATTCGTACCGGGAACGCATGGCCTGTTGGGTGCCGAGCGTGACGGCGAGCATCGGGGCGAGGATCCCGAGCGCGACGAGACCTCCGAGGCTCGGCACCAGGAACACGGCCGCCAGCACCATCCGTTCGGCGACCAAGACCTCATGCGAACGCAGGGCTAGGTGTGCCGCGGGCTCGGGTCCGGACGCGTACAGCATGCCGAAGGCGCCGCCCCCGAGGCCGGCCGTGACCAGGAGCATCACGAGACCGCCCTCCCGGTCGCCCGGCATGGTGAGAAGCCCCGCCGTGGCCACGGACACGGCCAGTGCGTAGAGTCCCGCCGCTGTCCGGACGGCCGTCCGGAGCCCGTGTCGGACCGGGAAGGTGGCGTATCCGCCCGCGCGGTCACCGGAGGCGTCGCGCAGTGTGCCGACGAGATTGGACGCGGCGTCGTGCGCCCAGAACACCGGCACGAACATGAGGATCTTCACCGGCGGGTAAGCCGAGTCCGTCATCGCCCCGAAGACGAGCGCCCCGCCGGTCAAGGATCCGCGGACGAGATTGCCCAGCAACCCCTTGGCCTTGAAGAAGCCGTTGTAGGCCATCGCCCCGCCGATACCGGCGGCGGTCACGATGAGGGTGCGGTAGTTGACGACGGCCGCTGTGACGACGGCAGCCATGGCCAGGGCTGTGCCGCACCACACTGCCGTGCGGGGGCGGATCAGACCCGAGGGGATGGGCCGCTGAGGTTTACTGATGGCGTCGAGCTCGCGGTCGAGGTAGTCGCCGAGGTAGTGCGCCGCGACCCAGATCAAGGTGGGCACGGCCCATGCCGCCGCCAGGTGAGGGGCAGAGTGCCGGTCGGTGGCAATGGCATGTCCGGCCAGGCCGACCAGGCCGACGTACCAGAGGGTGTAGGGCCGCCACATTCGCACATGGGCCATGAACGTTGTGCTGAGTCGGCGTCCGCTCACCTCAGGCGCTCCTTCCGGACGGACGGTCCGTGATGCCGCTGAGCGCCGCGTCGCCGTTTCCGGTCGGGTCGGGTGCCCACGGCCGGTCGGAAGTCGTGCTGACGGTGTTGCGCAGGGTGCCCATTCCCGCTATCGACACTTCGACCTGATCGCCTACCGACAGGGGACCCGAGCCTGTGGGGGTTCCGGTAAGGATCACGTCGCCGGGGAGCAGCGACATGTGCCGGCTCACCACCGCGACGACCTCGTTCACCGGTGTGATGAGGCCGCGTGTGCTGCCGTCCTGCCGGATTTCGTCATTCACCCGGCAGGTGATCCGCAGGTCCGCCGGGTCCAGGTCGGTGGCCAGCCAAGGTCCCAGCGGGGTGAAGCTGTCGAAGTGCTTCGCCCAGACGGGCGGGTGCCCGGTCTGTTCCTCTGGGGCCCTGCGGGCGTACGCGGTGAGGTCGTTCGCGCAGGTGTATCCGGCCACGACCTCCCCTGCGCGCTCTGGCGGGACGCTCTTGCAGGCCGTCCCGATCACCACCGCCAGCTCGGCCTCGTGTCTCAGCTCCCAGGCCTCCCCCGGATGGCCGACCGGATCGCCATGGCCGACCAGCGTCGACGGTGGCTTCAGCACGACGGCGCAGGAGGCGGGGTCCGCAGGGCGCCCGAGGTCGACGGCCACAGTCCCGTGCGGCGCGTAGTTGAGCGCGACACAGACAATCTTGCTCGGCGCCGCCGGCGGCAGCAGCGTGACCTCGCCCATCGGGCGCGCCCCGCCGACGTCGTCCACCCAGCCACGGGTGGGGGCGTCGTACCGGACGGGCACGATGAGATCACCGTTCTCGTCGTGTTCGATACGCCCGTATCCGCGCCGGCCGTGGTCGGCGAATCTGCAAATCAACACCTGTGTGCTCCCCGTTCAGCAGTGCAGACGGTGGGTCCTACCAGGCGACCGGCAGCTCTTCGAGGCGGAGCGTGACGTGCCCGCCCCGCCAGCTCAGGCTCTCCGGTGGCACGGCGGGCCGCAGGTTCGGGAATCGCCGTAGGAGTGTCGAGAACGCCGTCTTGAGCTCAAGCCGTGCCAGGGCCGCCCCCAGACAGTGGTGCGCGCCGTAGCCGAACGCGAGATGCGGGTTCGGCCCGCGCGTGACGTCGCAGCGTTCGCTGTCAGGGAAGACCGTCTCGTCGTGGTTTGCCGCGTTGATCGATACCTGGACCAGATCCCCCTCGCAGATCTGCTGATCTCCGAGACGCACCGCTTCGGTGGCTATCTGTACTCGGTTGACATCGATGACGGGCTGGTAGCGCAGCAGCTCCTCGACGGCGGGGACGACGAGATCCGGATCGGCGCGCAGCTTGTCCAGCTGGTCCGGGTTGCGGAACAGCCGCAGCATCCCGCCACTGATCGCGGTCTGGGTCGTCTCCAGGCCGCCCGCGAGTACGACGACGGTGAGCGACAGCAGTTCCTCCATGGAGAGCGCGTTCTCGCTGTCGTGAGCGTGCACCAGCCTGGTCAGGATGTCCGCGTCCGGTGCGAGCCCGTCGTCCAGCGCCGCGCGCTTGACCGGCACTTGGCGCTCGATGTAGGCGGTCAGTTCCCGCCATGCCTTCTGATCGGGAGCGCCGTCGCCGATCGTGGTGATGCGGTCGCACCATCCGCTCAGCGCGTCGCGGTCTTCGATGGGGAAGCCGAGCAGCTCGCAGATGGCGATGGCAGGCAGCGGAACCGCCAGGTGGGCGACGAGGTCTGCCGGTGGCCCCTCCTCTTCCATGGCGTCGATCAGGTCGTCGGTCCATGCCTGGATGCGTGACGTCATGGCCTCGATCCGCCGGACGGTGAATGCCTTGGAAACCAGGGCACGCAGCTCGCTGTGGGGGCGGCCGTCCATGTTCACCGACCGTGCGCCGCCCGGCTCTTCGCCGGACCGCCGGGCGCGCACACCCACGACGTCCCGGCTGAAGCTCCGGTCGTTCAGCACCGTCCGGACGTCCTCGTGCCGGGTCGCCAGCCAGGCCTCCTGCCCGTCTGACAGCAGCACCCGAGGGAGCGTTCCCTGGCGACGCAGTTCGACCAGTCGCGGATGCAGTTCGCCCGCGGAGTCCGCGGAACTCGGAAAATCAAGAACACGGTCCATTGTCGGGAATCCGATCTGAATGGTCTGCGCGCAGGGCGTGCTTCGCCGCGTGCCCGGCCCGGTACGGTGCGGTTCGCGGGAAAGGAGTTGCGGAAAGGGAGCCCGCATCTCTTCGCGAGGGCGGCTTACGCGTCCTCGTAACGTGGAATTACCCTGGCAGCTGCTTACTGTGACAACAATCCCTGATTAGTGGGGGAGTGTCCGCCGGCGCGGGTGCCATGACCTGTGTCCCTCCGTCCCGTCCCGTTGCGTACCCTGGTCGCTGGCGGCATGGTCACCAGCCCCGATCCCATATCAGTCATTATTGGCGACAAGTCGCAGCACAGACATGAAGATCACGATCCACTGCTGGCGTATTAGCAGGTGGAATCACATCTTGGCCAGCCCTAACTTTTCGGAGTTGTCGTCGCCCGCGCCGTCCGGCATCGTGGCCACTCGATTGTGGATTCGTACCGTACCGACGATGTGTGGACTGAGCTGCGTGCGCGGCATCAGTTCTTGCGCCAGTTGGAGTGGCGGGTATAGGAGATGGCCCTGGCTCACAATTTCTCGTCGAAATTGATCTGAGCGGGAGTTGGCTCATCAAGATAGGTGGTACAGGCTGTGCCCAACACACGAGCATCTTTCTCCGAGGACGAGCTTCCCCGACATCGCCGGGTGGCGGAGGGGTTCGGCGCGGACCCGGAACGCTACGACCGGACCCGCCCCAGCTACCCGGAAGCTTTGGTCAACCAGATCGTCGAGGCCCGCACCGAGCTCAATGTCCTTGACGTCGGCTGCGGCACCGGCATCGCTGCCCGACAGTTTCAGGCGGCCGGCTGCACGGTGCTCGGAGTGGAGCCGGACACGCGGATGGCCGAGTTCGCGCGGCGGCGCGGGCTCGAAGTCGAGGTGTCGACGTTCGAGGCCTGGGACCCAGCAGGCCGGCCCTTCGACGCTGTCGTCTCCGGGCAGACCTGGCACTGGCTGGACGCGGTTGCCGGCGCGGTGAAGGCCGCTCAGGCGCTGCGGTCTGGTGGCGAGCTGGCGGTGTTCTGGAACGCGGAAATTCCGCCGCCCGAGGTGCTGCGGTCCTTCGGCGAGATCTACCGACGGGTATTGCCCGATTCCCTCGTTGCACGCCAGTGGACGACCAACGCCCTGGACGGATACGCGATGTTGAGCAGGAATGCAGCCGACGGGATACGGAAGGCCGGTGGTTTCGGTACCCCGAAGGAGTGGCGATTCAACTGGGAGAAGTCCTACACCCGGGACGAATGGCTGGATCAAATGCCCACTCACGGTGACTTCGGCCAGCACCCTTTGGCCCAGGTGACAGAGGTACAGGAGGGCATCAGTGCCGCCATCGACGCGATGGGGGGCAGCTTCACCATGGGCTACACCACGGTCGCGATGAGTGCGGTGCGGACGTCCGTATGAGCGCGTGCCCTGCATAGGAAGAACACCGGCAGCAACGGAACGACGAGAAACCAGAGTCCGTCAAGAGCCAACCGCTACGACGTGTGTCGTGGGCGTACCGAGCGACGCATGGGGAGAGCTGTCGTTCACCTACGTCGGTGCTTTCGACGACATCCCCCGAGGACGGTGCCCTGGTGTCCGTCACCTCTATGACCGGGACCGGCACGGCGAACCACCGATCGGGAAGGGATGACCGAGATGACGGCTACCGAGCGAGGGACCAGGTTGGCCGACCAGTCCGCCGATGCTGGGACGATGCTCGCCTGGTTCCGGCGGATGAGGGAGAGCGAACCTGTCAGCCACGACGGGGAAGCCGGCGTCTGGCACGTCTTCCGCCACAGCGACGTGGAACGGATCCTTGCCGACCCGGGCACCTTCTCCTCCGACTTCAGTTCGTTCATGCCGGCGCAGGAAGATGTCGACCGCTTCATCAAGGGCAACCTTCTCCGCAAGGACCCGCCCCAGCACCGCAAGCTGCGCACCTTGGTGAGCAAGGCCTTCACCCCGGGTGTGGTCGCCCAGCTCGCGCCTCGCATCGAGGTGATCACCGATGAACTGCTGGACGCGAAGGCCGGAGCGGAGCAGATCGAGCTGGTCTCGGATCTGGCGTCTCCCCTTCCGGTGACCGTGATCGCCGAACTCCTTGGTATACCGGCCGAGGACCGCCCGATGTTCGGGCGTTGGGCCGATTCCCTCGTCGCACCGGAGAGTCAGACAAGTTTCATACCGAACGAGGAACGCACGCAGTCCATGGCGATCGTCATGCGCGAGATGAACGCCTACTGCCTGGAGCACATTCGCCGTCGGCGGGCCAGACCGAGGGAGGACCTGGTCAGCAAGCTCGTGGCGGCGGAGGTGGACAGTCAGCGTCTGGACGACGACGAGATCATCGGGTTCGTGGGGCTTCTGCTGCTCGCCGGACACATCACGACCACGGCGCTGCTGACCAATGTCGTCCTGTGTCTGGATGAGCATCCGGAGGTCGCCGCGACACTGCGCGCGGACCCTGGTGGGCTGCCCGGCGCCATAGAAGAGGTACTGCGTTTCCGCACACCTTTGGCTCCGAGCATGCGCAGGACGACGAGAGACGTCCGGGTCGGTGAACAAACGGTACCGGCGGGCCAGATCGTTCTCGCGTGGCTGGCCTCGGCCAACCGGGACGAGCGGCAGTTTCCCGGGCCGGACAGCTTCGACATCCGTCGCGCACCTAATCCGCACCTAAGCCTCGGGCACGGGATCCACTTCTGCCTGGGAGCACCGCTCGCCCGTCTGGAGGTAAGGATCGCCCTGGAGAAGATGCTCGGTCGCTGGAGCGAGATGTCGGTCGGAGAGGGGGTCGAGTACCACGATGCGCGAGGGATTGTCGGGGCCAAGCGGCTCCCGCTTCGCCTGCGCTGGACCTGACGGCTGGACCCGAGCGGCAGAAGAGAAGACCGGAACAGGGCGATCGACTTGCTGTAGTCCCTGCCCCGGGTCGCCATGGCGAACGAACGGCCGTGCAGTGGCCGAAGGTTGACCAGGGCCGAGAGTCCCCCAGAAGTGGGGGTACTCCCCAATGAATGTGCGTGCGAGTATGTTGCGCAACCTCCGTTAGACAGAACGAAAAGGGCGCGAGAGCCTGCCATTCGATGGCGGCATGACGCGAATAATTCAGTCCTCTCAAGCGTCGATTCCCCTGCTGCACCGAGGAATTTTGACCAATCCGCTAATTGGACCGAGGTTCTGTGAATATGGTCACGGAGAATACAGATTCGGTATACGTTCTTGCTCGTCTCGACTCGCTCCTCAGGGAAGTCTGGGACCAACTTCCCGCCGGCGTTCCGGTCCAGAGCGACGCGTCGTTTCTCAGTCTTGGCGTCGACTCGCTCACGCTGGTTCTGCTGCTCGACAAGGTGGGCTCGGAGTTCCACATCGACTGGGAGACCGAGACTTCTCCAGGCGCCGCCAGCTCGCTGCGCTCGATTTCGGACCTGGTGGTGCGAAGGCATTCTGACAACGCCGCTTGAACAGGGGGGAACCAGTGCGTACCAGGGGTATATACCTCGCCGGAGTCGGCGTGTTCCTGCCTACGGCGCAGAGCATCGAATCGGCAGTGGAGCAGGGGCTCGTCCCGGCCGGCACGGCGGCGGATTACGACCTCTCGGGCGTGGCGGTCGCGGGGCGGATCGCGGCGCCGGAGATGGCCCTGGCCGCCGCGCAGGAGGCACTCAAGGGCAGCGGCGTGAGTGCCGAGGACATCGGGCTGCTCCTGTACACGGGCGTCTGGCATCAGGGCCCCGACGGATGGGGTCCCCAGGCATACCTGCAACGGCACCTGCTCGGCGACGACCTGCTCGCGATCGAGGTCAGGAACGGCTGCAACGGAACGTTCAGTGCGCTGGAACTGGCAGCCGGGTACCTCAAGGCCTTTCCTGAGATCCCGGCGGCGCTGGTCACCGCGAGCGACAACTTCGGCACGAGGCTGATCGACAGGTGGAACCCCGGCGACGGAGTGTCCTACCTGGGTGACGGCGCCAGCGCCGTCGTGGTGAGCACCGCGCCGGGATTCGCGGAGCTGACTTCCCTGTGCTCGGCCACGTTCTCGGAGATGGAGGAGGCCCATCGAGGCGGGGAGCCGCTGTTCCCGCCCAATGCCACTACCGCCACCGCGCTGGACTACGGAGCCAGAGGTGCCGCCTTCCAGCGGAAGGCCGAAGGGGACGGATCGTGGGTGCGGCTGCTGCTGGGCCACCAGAGGCACAACGTCGAATGCACCGAGCGGGCGCTGGAGGAGGCCGGTGTGACGGCCGGCGACATCAGGCTCGTCCTCATCCACGGCATGCCGCGCCGGGCGGCCGCCTCCTATCTCAAGATCCTCGGTTTCTCCCTGGAACAGTCGACGTGGGACTTCAGCAGGACCGTCGGGCACCTCGGCGCGAGCGATCACATGGCTGCGCTGCACCACCTGCTGGCGACGCACCGGCTCGAAGCCGGGGACCACGTGCTGCTGTGCGGCTTCTCCCCGGGAGTGACCTATAAGGCGGCAGTCGTCCGCATCCTCGGTACCGAACCGACACGGGAACGTAAGGCCCAGGCCAGTGGACTTTGACCTCACTCCGGAACAACGACGACGGTTACAGCGCATCCGCGACGCCGCCGGCCGTCTGCCTTGCCCAGAGCCGGGGGAGGCCGCAGGAAGGGACATGTGGCAGGCCGCGGGAGAGTGTGGGATCACGGGCCTGTGCCTGCCCGAGGACCACGGCGGCGGCGGGTTCGGTGCGCTCGACACGGCTCTCGGCCTCGAGGCGTTCTGCGCGGGCGGCGCCGACACAGGGCTCGCCTTCGCGATCGCCGCGCACCTGCTGGCATGCGGCACCGCTCTCGCGGAGCACGCCCACGAGCCGGTGCGGGCCGACCTGCTGCGCGGTTTGAGTTCCGGCAAGACGATCGCCGCCAACGCGATGACCGAGGACGAGGCCGGGTCGGACGTGAGCCGGCTCGTGACGACCGCGGTGCCCGACGGCGACTCCTACGTGATCAACGGGGTGAAGTCGTTCGTCAGCAACGGCCCCTTGGCGGACGTTCTCGTCACCTACGCGGTCACCGCGCCCTCTGCCGGGTTTCTGGGACTGTCGGCCTTCGCCGTTCCCGCCGGCTCGCCCGGCCTCCGGGTCGGTCCCCCCCTTGCCAAGGTGGGCCTGGACGGGTGCGCCGCCGCACGGGTGGAGTTCTCCGAATGCAGGGTTCCCCGTCGGTACCTGATGGGTTCGGAAGGTCAGGGAAGCTCCATCTTCCAGGAATCCATGACCTGGGAACGAGCCTGCCTGCCCGCGATCTATCTGGGCATGATGGAGGCCCAGCTGCGCCGCTGTGTCACGCACGCCCGGGAACGACGGCAGTTCGGCAGGCGCATCGGAGACTTCCAAGCGGTCTCCCACCGTCTGGCCACGATGAAACAGCGCCTGGAGAGCAGCCGCCTGTTGTTGTACCGGGCGTGCTGGCAGGTCGACCAGGGCAGCCCGGACGCCGGTGAGGCAGCGGCCCTCGCCAAGGTTGCCGTCGCGGAGACTGCGGTCGCGAACGGCGTCGACGCGGTGCAGGTGTTCGGCGCGAGGGGATATCTGGCCGCAGAAGGGGTCGGCGGCCGGCTGAGGGACGTCGTACCGATGCACATCTTTTCGGGAACCACGGACATCCAGCGAGAGATCATCGCCAAGGGGATGGGCCTGTGAGCAAGCCCGCCAACCTCCACCAGCTCATGGCTGAAGCCGCGGCGCGGACCCCGCACGCCCTGGCCGTGGCGGGCCCCTGCGGCGCGGTGACCTACGCGGAACTCGACACCCGTGCCGACGCGCTGGCCTGCGTCCTGGCCGGCCACGGCGTGGGCCGCGATGACCGCGTCCTCGTGTGGAGTCCGAAGTCGGCGGACGCGCTCGCCGCCATGCAGGCAGTCCTGCGGCTCGGTGCCGCCTATGTCCCGATAGACCCTCTCAGCCCCGTGGAGCGCGTCGCGACCATCGCCCGTGAGTCCGCGGCGCGGGCGCTGTGCGCCCCGGCCGAACTGCTCTCGCGCGTTCCCGGCGCACTCCGCGACCTCCTGGCCTGCGTCGACACCGCGTCCCCGGAAGGCGCGGCCGCGGCACAGGACGGTGTGGGTACGCAGAAGGCGGCGAGTGCCCTCGTCGGCCAGGACGAGCCTGCGTACATCCTCTTCACCTCGGGTTCGACGGGAACACCGAAGGGCGTGTCCATCAGCCACCGCAACGCCCTGGCGTTCGTCGAATGGGCCGTGGAGGAGCTGTCGGCCGGCCCGGGGGACAGGTTCGCCAACCATGCCTCGTTCTCCTTCGACCTGTCAGTGCTGGATATCTATGCGGCGTTCGCGGTGGGCGCAGCAGTCTGTCCCGTGCCCACCGAGTTCGCGTACGCCCCGAAACGTCTTGTCGAGTACCTGCACCAAGAGCGCATCACCGTCTGGTACTCCGTTCCTTCCGTGCTGGTCCTCATGCAGCGCGACGGTGGCCTGCTCGATCAGCCGGCACCCGAGTCGCTGCGTGCGTTGCTGTTCGCGGGCGAGCCATTCCCCATCCGCCATGTCCGGGAGTTCGCCGAGTGGACCGACGCCCGGCTGCTCAACCTCTACGGTCCGACCGAGACCAACGTGTGCACGTACCACGAGGTCCGGCCCGAGGACCTTGAGCGCGACGTTCCGGTCCCGATCGGCGCGGCCTGCAGCGGCGACCGTGTCTGGGCGGGCAAGCCCGACGGCCGGGTGGCCGGCCCCGGCGAGGAGGGCGAGCTCATGGTCAGCGGCCCGACCGTCTTCCTCGGGTACTGGGGACGGCCGGCGCAGAACGGCCCCTACGCCACCGGAGACCGGGTCAAGGTCCGCCCCGACGGCTCCTTCGACTACCTGGGGCGCGCCGACGGACAGGTCAAGGTCCGTGGCCACCGCATCGAACTGAGCGAGGTGTCCTCGGCACTGCACACGCATCCGGAAGTGACCGAAGCCGCGGTCGCCGCCGTGGGGGACGGGCTCGACCGGCGTCTGGCCGCGTTCGTGACCCGGACTCCGGCAAGCACCCTCGGGAACATCGCGCTCAGACGCCATCTGGCGCAGCGGCTTCCCCCACAGATGATTCCCGACGACGTTCGTTTCATCGACAAGTTGCCCCGAAACGACCGGGGGAAGCTCGACCTCGCGGCCCTGGTCGCCGAAAACAATATACGAGGGGTATCAGTGACAGCTACGCAGGAACGAGAAGAGATCGCAACGAAGTTGCTCGCGTTCATCCGGGAGAGTTTCCTCTCCGGAGACCCTCAGGGAGAGCTCGCCGGCGACACGCCACTGCTCGAACTGGGCATCCTCAACTCGCTGAACACCGCGACTCTCATCGCCTACATGCATGGAGAGTTCAAGGTCAAGGTGCCCTGGCGCGACGTCACTCCGGAAACTTTCAAGAACATAGACAATCTCAGCGCGATGTTGCATGAAAGGCGGCTCTCCGCTCATGCATGAGCTGAAGTCCGACATGTTCCTTCTCCACGCTCCGAGCGTATTCGACTTTCGCGAGCGTGACGATCTCCTCTTCGCCTATCTGAGCGACAGTGACAGCGTCAATGTCACGTCCGTCTACGAGATGTATCCGATAGGCTGGTTCTCGATCAAACAGCATCTGGCCGAGCATGACGTGCAATGCGACATCGTCAATGTCGCGTCACTGATGCTGATGCATCCGGAACTCGACGTCGAAGCGCTGATCGGACGGCTTGAGGCACCGATCTTCGGTTTTGATCTGCACTGGATGACGCAGTGCTATGGCGCGATCGAGCTGGCGAAGCTCGTCAAGCGGGTGCATCCGGAGGCACTGACCGTCTTCGGCGGTATCTCGGCGACCTACTATGCCGAGGAACTCTCCAGGTATGAAGCGGTGGACGTCGTCGTTCGGGGTTACGACACCCTCGAACCCGTTCGTCGCCTCACCGAGGAAGTGCTGAGGGGGAACCGGGACTTCCGCACGATTCCAAACCTTCTCTACACGTCCGGAGACGGAGTCGAGTCCACAGGGTTCGACCACAAGCCCGCGACCAACTACAACAACGTCGCCAACAGTTGGTCGTACTACCAGAAGACGCCGGTGACGCCGCTCTCCAGCAAGCTCATCATGACGCTGCCGAATACCGGATGCGCCCACGACTGCGGTTGGTGCGGGGGCTCCCGCTTCGCCTACCGCAACATCATGGACGTCCGGAAGACCCTGGTGCAGAAGGACAACGACCTGATCATCGAAGAGCTCAGGACGATGGGAGAGGCGGCCAAGCACACCTCCATCTACGCCCTGCAGTGCTACTCCGAAAACAAGACCCGCATGCACAGCTACCTCGATGCCGTGCACGATTTCGGTTACCGGAGCGTCTACTTCGAGCAGTTCAACCTGACGCCGGACGACACGTTGAGAAAGATGGGCGAATCCACCGACGCCTACATTCTGCTCTCGCCCGAGTCCCACGATCCCAGGATCAGCAAGGCGGCCGGTCGGGGTACGTTCACCATGGACGAGATGGAGCGGTGGATCCCGCGCGCGCTGGACGCCGGGATCAAGGGCGTCATGGTGTGGTTCTTCATCGGCATGCCGTACCAGGACCGTCAGTCGGTGATGGACACGGTCGCTTACTCCGAGCGCTTGATACGCAAGTTCGACGGGTGGCCCGCACTTCCTCTCATCTGCCCGATGGTGCCCTTCCTCGACCCCGGATGCCGCTTCTTCGAGGAGCCCGATCAGCACGGCTACCGGATCTTTCACCGCACGTTGGAGGAGCACCGGCAGGCCATGATCGAACCGATCTGGTACCGCCGCCTCAACTACGAGACGCAGTGGCTCAGCCGACGCGACCTGCAGGACGTCTCCTACGAGGCGATCGCACGGCTCGTCAGCATCAAGGGCGAGTATGGCGTCCTGCCCGGCGAGTTCTGCGAGGCCGTACTGGAGACCATCGGCCAGACCCGGCGACTGCTCGGGGAAATGGAACGCGCACTCACTCTGGACGGGAAGCTTCCTGCCTCCCTGCGGGACGAGATGCGCGCCTACAACCGCAAGATTCTCGCTTATTCGAGCGATCAGATCCTGCCCATGCCGCGTCCCTTCGGAGGGCGCTGGTTCGACGATGTCACCGTGCCCGCCGAGTTGATCAGCGAGGTATCGGGCCAGAGTGCCCAGGCGGTGAGCAACCCCGCGTGAACACCTACCTGCCCGCTGGTCCCCCGCGACTGGACTACCGGTCCGCCGGTGACCTGCGCGGCCCGACGGAAAGTACCTCCGCTCCTGAACATGAGACTTCCGAGGTGAGCTGTGCATATCGAGACGGCAGCATCCCAAGATCTACGTAACTCCACGCTTCCGGACGCCGCCTCGAGGGCGATCCCACCGGAGATCGAGCGGGTGAACCGCATGGTGACCCCGATTCTCCACCAGGTGGTCGCCGAGTTCGACGACCGGCTCCGGTCCATGATCGCCCACCACTTCGGGTGGCCGGAGACCGATCTGCCGCCGGCAACCACCAGCGGCAAGATGGTACGCGCCACGCTCACCGTCCTGACCGGTGAGTGTTTCACGGACGACGCCGAGGCGATCTCCCGCGTCGCGGCCGCAGGGGCGGCCGTGGAGATGATCCACAATTTCTCCCTCATCCATGACGACGTCATGGACGGTGACACCGAACGCCGCGGCCGCCCGGCCGTCTGGCACGAGTACGGAGTACCGGCCGCCATCCTGGCGGGCGATCTGCTGCTGGCCCAGGCCCCGTTGATGCTGGACGGGTCCTCGGCTTTTGACCCACGCGCGACGCGGCTGCTGGCCGAGGCCGTCACCCGGCTCGCCGCCGGGCAGATGGCCGACCTCTCGCTGGAGGGCCGGGCCCAGACCAGCCCGGACGAGGCGCTCGCGGTCGCGGCGGACAAGACCGGTGCGCTGCTGGCCTGCGCCTGCGAGCTCGGGGCTCTGCTGGCCGGCGCCTCCGAGGCGGCAACGCGGCGGTTCAACCGGTTCGGTCTCCATCTGGGCCTGGCGTTCCAGATAGCTGACGACATACTGGGCATCTGGGGTGATCCCCGGCGCACCGGCAAGCCCGTCGGCTCCGATCTTCGCAGCAGGAAGGGCAGCTTCCCCGTGACGGCCGCCCTGGCCTCCGGTACTCCGGAGGCCGCCGAACTCGCCCGCTTCTACGCCGGCAAGGGACCGGTGGGTGAGGACGAGGCGCGGCACGCCACCGACCTGGTCACTCGGGCCGGCGGCCGGGCGAGCGCGGTGCGGGAGATCGAGCGGTTCGAGATGCTGGCCCGCGAGGAACTGAGCTCCGTACAGGGGTTGCCGGTGGACCGCGTGGCCGCCCTGCTGTCGCTCACCAAATACGTCTCCAACCGGAATCACTGATGAGCGAGATCGTCCAACGCCCGCCTGCCCGCCCGCACGACGATCGGCTCAGCCCTGGGGACATCCTGGTACCCGACGGGACCGGCATTCCGCACGAGCCGGAATCGGAGGCCTCGCATGAGCAACGTTGAGCACGTCCCGTCCGGTCGGCCCGCGCCCCGCCGCCGCGAGACAAGGCAAGTGATGGTCGGCTCCGTCGGAGTGGGCAGTGACCACCCTGTCTCTGTCCAGTCGATGACGACGACCGTGACCGCGCGCGTCGACGAGACGCTCCAGCAGATCGCGGAGCTGACGGCCGCGGGCTGCGACATCGTCCGGGTCGCGGTCCCCTCGCGCGACGACTGCGAAGCGCTGGCCGGCATCACCGCCAAGTCGCCGCTTCCCGTTGTCGCCGACATCCACTTCCAGCCGCGTTACGTCTTCGCGGCGATCGAGGCGGGCTGTGCGGCAGTGCGGGTCAACCCGGGCAACATCAAGCGTTTCGACGACCAGATCAAGGACATCACCCGGGCCGCGAGCGACCACGGTGTGCCGCTCCGCATCGGTGTCAACGCCGGGTCACTCGATCGCCGCATCTTGGCACGCCACGGCTCGGCGACCGCGGAGGCGTTGGTGGAATCGGCGATGCAGGAGGCTGAACTGTTCGCCGAGCACGATTTCCACGATTTCAAGATCTCGGTGAAGCACCACGACCCGATGGTGACGATCCATGCCTACGAACTGCTGGCCGAGCGGTGCGAGCAGCCGCTCCACTTGGGCGTGACCGAGGCCGGTCCGACCCAGCAGGGCACGGTGAAGTCGGCCGTGGCCTTCGGCTCTCTGCTCCGTCAGGGCATCGGGGACACCATCCGGGTGTCGCTCTCGGCGCCGCCGGTCGAGGAGGTGAAGGCCGGGGTCGAGATCCTGCGGTCGCTGGGACTCCGCCCGCGGCAGCTGGAGATCGTCTCCTGTCCCTCCTGCGGACGGGCCCAGGTGGACGTGTACCGGCTGGCGGAGGAGGTCGCCGCCGGGCTCGACGGGCTGCCCGTGCCGCTGCGGGTCGCCGTCATGGGCTGCGTGGTCAACGGCCCTGGAGAGGCACGCGAAGCCGACCTGGGAGTCGCCTCCGGAAACGGCAAGGGCCAGATCTTCGTCCGCGGCGAGGTCGTCCGGACGGTACCGGAGAACCGCATCGTCGAGACGCTGATCGAGGAGGCGCTCCGGATCGCGGAGGAGTCGAAGAACGAGGGCAGTGAGGGCGAGACGAGGTCATGACATTGCTACAGGACATCACCTCACCTGCGGACCTCAGAAGGCTCGATCGGGCCCGGGACGGGGAACTGTGCGCGGAGATACGCGAGTTCCTTGTCCATGCCGTGGCGGAGTCGGGCGGTCACCTCGGTCCGAACCTGGGCATGGTCGAACTGACCGTCGCGCTCCACCGGGTCTTCGAGTCCCCACGTGACGTGCTGCTGTTCGACGTCGGCCATCAGGCGTACGTGCACAAGCTGCTGACCGGGCGGGCGCGGCGGTTCGGCAGTTTGCGCTCCGCCGGGGGGCTGTCGGGATATCCGTCGCGTGCGGAGTCCGACCACGATGTCATCGAGAACTCCCACGCCTCCACCGTGCTGTCGTACGCGGACGGGATGGCCAAGGCGTTCGCGCTGCGCGGTGACCACGATCGCAAGGTGGCCGCCGTGGTCGGCGATGGGGCACTCACCGGCGGACTGGCCTGGGAGGCGCTCAACAACATTGGGGCCGGCCCGGAGCGGCCCATGGTGATAGTTCTGAACGACAACGGGCGGTCTTACCGGCCTACGACCGGGGCGCTCGCGAGACATCTGGACGCGATCGGCACGGAATCCGCGGACCGCTCCGAATTCTTCGAGAGCCTGGGGATCGCTTACCTGGGAGCGGTGGACGGCCACGACTGCGCTGCAGTGGAAGAGGCGCTGTGGACCGCGGTGAGGATGAGGCGTCCCGTGGTCGTGCACTGCCTGACCAAGAAGGGGCACGGCTACGCTCCCGCCGCCCAGGACGACGTGGACTGCTGGCACGCGGTGGGTCGCTTCGACGCGGTGACCGGTACCGTCGAGAGGTCGGGCGCACCGTCATGGACCGAGATCTTCGCGGACGAGATGCTCGCCGTGGCGGCCGAACGCCCGGAGGTGGTCGGTATCACCGCCGCGATGACCGTCCCCGTCGGCCTGCACAAGTTCGCCGCCAAATTCCCCGATCGGGTCTACGACGTCGGCATCAGCGAACAGCACGCGGTGGCCTCCGCCGCCGGTCTGGCCACCGCCGGGCTGCGGCCGGTGGTGGCGATCTACTCGACCTTCCTGGCCCGAGCGTTCGACCAGGTGCTGATGGACGTGGCCCTGCACCGCCTGCCGGTCGTCTTCGTGCTGGATCGGGCCGGTGTGACCGGACCCGACGGCCCGAGCCACCACGGTATATGGGATCTGTCCTGGCTGTCGCTCGTGCCCGGTCTGCGCGTGGCCGCGCCCCGCGACACGGCACAGCTGTGTCTCCTGCTTCGCGACGCGCTCGACCGGGACGACGGCCCGACGGTGCTGCGGTTCCCGAAGGGGCAGGCGGGACCGGGCATTGACCCCGTCGGACAGATCAGTGGCCTGGACGTCCTTCGCTCGCCGAAGGCCCCGGACCTGCTGCTGGCCGCGGCCGGCCCCATGGCCACCGCCTGTGTGGAGGCGGCCGGGCTGCTGGCCGACCAGGGCGTGGAAGCGACGGTGGTGGATCCGCGCTGGGTGGTGCCCGTTCCCGATGCCTTGGTGGAGCTGGCGAGCACGCATCCGCTGACCGTGACCGTCGAAGACAACATCGGCACCGGGGGATTCGGCGAGCGGCTGGGCCGGTCCGTCGCCGCGGTCGGTGCCACGACGCGCGTAGCGAACCTCAGCCTGCCGACGCGCTTCCTCGAACCCGGCGGCCGGGACGAGTTGCTGCACGCTCGTGGTCTGTCGGCACCGCGGATCGCGGAGCAGGTTCTCGCCTGGCTGATCGGGACAACCGACACAGAGGGAGGCGAATGAACCACACCAAGCACACGCAGCCCGGCGATGCCGAACATCTGCCCGTTCAGGATCGCCGGCTCGACCGCGGAGGACGGGAAGTGTCCGACGGGCACCGCACCAACCCCCGTCAGCTCGCTGCCGACCGCCTCGTGAAGGGACAACCGATGTCCGTACTGTCCGGCGTGTCGGCCCTGGTTACCGGAGGGACGAGCGGGATCGGCCTGGCGACCGCCATGGCGCTCGCTGGGCGCGGTGCGGACGTCGCGGTCGCCGGGCGGGACGAGAAGCGTGGACGGCAGGTCGTCGCGGCCATCGCCGAGGCCGGGGGCACGGCGGACTTCATCGCCGCCGAGCTGCACGGAGAGTCTTCCGCGAGGGAGTTGGCGCGCGCCGCGGTGGCGCGGTTCGGCCGGATAGACGTGCTGGTCAACAACGCCGGAGTCTTTCCGTTCGGTCCGACCGAGCAGACGACGGAGGCGGACTTCGACGCGGTCTTCGGCCTCAACGTCAGGGCTCCGTACTTCCTCGTCGCGGAGCTCGCCCCCGCGATGGCCCGGCGCGGTCACGGGGCGATCGTCAACGTCACCACGGCGGCGGCCGCCTACGGTGCCGCCGGCCTGGGCCTCTACGGTGCCAGCAAGGCGGCGCTGGTGCTGCTGACGAAGGCGTGGGCCGCCGAGTACGGTCCGCATGGAGTTCGGGTCAACGCGGTCAGTCCCGGTCCGACACGCACGGAGGGAACCGCCCCCAGGGGGGCGGCCCTCGACCGGGCGGCGATGGCAGGGCCCGCGAGGCGACCGGGCACGGCGGAGGAAATCGCCGAGGCAATCGTCTTTCTCGCCTCGGCGGAGCAGTCCAGTTTCGTGCACGGGGCGATACTGCCGGTCGACGGCGGTCGAGCCGCCGTCTGAAGCCCATTTCTCGCTTCAAGTTCTCGCTGCAAGAAAACCGCGGAACCCAGGGGTGAGACCTGGCCAACACGTGGTGGTGCGCCCGCTCTTGACGGGCACGCCATCACTACGTCCCGCACTGCGGGAGGGGCGGGCTACGATCGCCTGTCCGACCAGAATCGCACCGGCGACGGATCTTCGAAGCCCTTGCTTCCCCATTCCTTGCGCGCGAGCTTCCGGAAGAGGCCGCCGACCGGGCAGTGCGTGTCCAAGTACTCGTCGATGCGCTGCTCGCGCACCGCGGCCTGCATGTCCAGGTACCCCTTGACGAAGAGGTCCTCGTCGAACGCCATGCCGGAGGGCTTTCCGACCGCCCGGGACCCCTTGGCCATCCCGGAAATCTGGTCCTTGTCCAGTTCCGCCCCTAGGAGGCCGGCGAACCTGTCGGCGGCGACGAGGCCCATCGTGTACGAGCCCCACTCGGTGCGGGTGGGCAGGCTGCGCGCGTCGACCTTCCCGCTGAGGATCCAGCCCGCGATCTCCTGGGCGAGAATGCCGAAGGAATACTGGTCGGGCGGATTGAAGACATCCCGCTGGTCCGCGAGATTCGTGCACACGGTGACGCAGAAGGGCTCGGCGGCGTTGGGATAGGCGAGCGAAACGGCCCACCATCCGAACGCGTAGTGGCCCACGGAGCGTACACAGTGGTCGGCCGCCTCCGGATCTCCGGCCAGATGAACACCGAATCCGACCTGGCTTCCGTCCCGTGCGGTCGTCCGCGGCCGCAGTATCTCCTGGGCGACACCGCCACCGAACAGACCCTCGCGGCCGGTCAGCGCCAGCATGAGCGTCGTGTAGTCGGCGGAGGACATGACCGCTCCGACCGAGTGGTAGGTTCCGCATTCATGCCACGGCAGCGGGACGGCGCGGTTTCCGAAGACCATGTGCCCCGTGGTGCAGCGGCCACGCACATCGTCCCAGTTCGGGCTGTCGAGCCAGGCGGTGTCGCGCATGCCGAGCGGGTCAAGGATCTCGGCCTTCACATACTCGCCCAGCGGCATCCCGGTCACTGCCTCGGCCGCCAACGCGGCCACCTGGTACATGAACGAGGACGATTGCCATTGACTCGAGTCCGCCGAGCTCACGAAGCGGGGCGCGCCCGTGCCGTACTCATGGACGACACCGCGCTTCAGTCCGCGCTCGATGTACTGCATCGCCGGCTCGGGCTGCTCGACCCAGTCGTATCCGTCCGTAGCGGCACCGCTGAGCATGGCCAGTGCCTTCGTCAGCGTGATCGTGCCGCCCTTCGGATTGACGACCGGAAAGGGCAGATGCTTGTCGATGGGTGCGTCCAGGTCGAGCTCACCGGAGTCGGCCAGGCCCGCTATCGCGGTGGCCACCAGGAGTTTCCCGAGGCTGCCGACTCGCATGGTGTGCGACTCGTTCACCGGAGCGCCGGTCTCCACATCGGCCAGGCCGAACGGCATGGTCAGCGGGGTCTTCCCCGCGATGCCGACGGTGATGAGGGCGCCCGGGGTGCTGGTGACTTCCAGCACCGAGGGAACGACCCGGTCGATGCCTGTTCGCAGCGCATCCCGCGTCAGGCTCATATGGGTTCCTCTCGATCTCTGTGCATCGGCCTACCAAATGACAGGTATGGACGTGGGGATGGCGGCGAACGAGCCCGGGCGGACCGTCAGGTCCTCGACCGGAACGGTCAGGCGCATCTGCGGAAAGCGCAGGACCAGCTGACTGAGGGCGGCCTGTAGCTCCAGCCGGGCGAGGGGGGCCCCGATGCAGTACCGCAGGCCGAAACCGAAGCAGAGATGGGGGTTGTCCTCGCGGGTGATGTCGAACCGGTCGGGATCGGGAAAGATGTTCTCGTCATGGGTCGCGGCGTATATGTCGAGCATCACGAGCTCGCCGCGCCGAACGGTCGCCCCGGCGATCTCCAGTTCCTCACGCGTGTAGCGAATGACCGGAGGGAGCAGCCGGCTGACGACCCGCACGCTCTCCTCCGCCGCGGAGGGTCCCAGCTCGGGGTTGTTGCGAAGCGCCTGCCACTGCTCTCGGGAGTCCAGCAAGAGCGCCGTGCCGACACAGAGCGCCGTCGCGGTGGTCTCGTACCCGGCGAACAGCACGCCCATCGCGAGCTGGGCGACCTCGCCGTCGGAGAGGGTTCCGTCCTCGCACAGCCAGGAGATGACATCCTGGCCCGGCCGTGCGCGCTTGCGTGCCACCAGCTCTCCGCCGTATTGGTGGAGGCTGGCCAGCCCGGCCGCCGAGCGTTCCCGGTCGCGGGCGTCGCTCACCGCCGTCGTCCACTCGTCCAGACGCTCCCTTTCCTCCACCGGCACCCCCAGGAGTTCGCTGATCACCTCCCGCGGCAGGAGCAGCGCCAGGGCATCGGCCAGATCCGCCGGCGGGCCCTGCTTCTCCAACCGGTCAAGGAGTTCACCCGTCAGCGCCTCGACCCGAGGGCGCATGGCCTTCACATGCCCCGCCGAGAAGAACGGCTGCAGACGCGAGCGCATCGTCGCGATCCACTGCTGTTCGGTTTCGTAGTCACCGCGCGGACCGTCGAGCAGCTCCGACGCACCGCTGCGTGCAGCGTTGTCGGGGTCGTGATGGCTGCGACCCAATCGTGGATCGCCGAGCAGCTGTTTGATCTCCTGATATCCGGTCACGAGCCAGGCGGGGTCTCCCACGGCAGTGCTGACCCGGTGCACCGGGGCCTTTTTCTGGAGTGCCCGTAGGTTCCGCTGCGGTCGAGCCGGATGCGGTGGGTCGAGCGGAAGTTGAATCTGGGCGGCCATACCTGATTACCTCTTCCTGTAAGCACCGGAAGGTACTTTCCCGAAAGCCGTCCCGGCCGAACAATCCCCGATTTTGCAGGGGTTCCCTTGTCTGTGGTGCCGGCGTTAACATCCACCATGTTTTTGTGCTGCCGCATTACCTGCCGAACGCCCATTGCGAGTCGGATGGGAGGATCGGCGTGGGAAAGCAGCCCGGGCCGGTGAGATTCGGCGTGATCGGTTGTGCCGACATCGCGTGGCGGCGAACCCTGCCTGCGATGCGGGCTGAACGCACCATCGAGATACGGGCCGTGGCGAGCCGCAACTTGACGACGGCCGAACGGTTCACCGACAGCTTCGGTGGAGTAGCCGTGAAAGGCTACGCGGAGCTGCTGAAACGGGAAGACGTGGACGCCGTCTACATTCCGCTGCCGGCCGCGTTGCATGCCGAGTGGGTGGAGCGTGCGCTGCTGGCTGGCAAGCATGTGCTCGCCGAGAAGCCGCTCACCACCCGGTCACGGGAGACCAGACGCCTGCTCGGCCTGGCCGACGAACGCGGGTGCCTGCTGCTGGAGAACATGATGTTCCTGCATCATCCGCTCCACCGCCACGTCGATGATCTCGTCTCGGGTGGAGCCATCGGCGAACTCCGCTCCTTCCTGAGCACCTTCACGATTCCGCCGAGGCCGCCGGAGGATTCCCGTTACCTGCCTGACGTCGGCGGTGGCGCTCTGGTGGACATCGGGGTCTATCCCATCCGTGCCGCGCTTCGGTTTCTCGGGCCCCGCCTTCGTCTGGTCGGCGCAACACTCCGCGTCGAACGGGCGCGGGGTGCCGTGGTGGGCGGCAGCGTGCTGTTGTCCGATCCCGTCGGTGTCACGGCTCAGCTCTCCTTCGGCATGGAGCATTCCTACTGCAGCGGTTACGAGCTGCGGGGCGCCTCCGGCCGGCTCTGGCTCCACCGGGCATTCACGCCGCCGCCCGAACATCGCCCCGTCCTGCGGATCGAGCGTCAGAACGGCGGTGAAGCGATCACCCTTCCATCGGGAGACCAGTTCGCGAACATCGTCGCCTCCTTCGCCGCCGCCATCCTGTCCGACGACGCAGCGAGCGCACGGGACCTGGCCGCCCAGAACGTCGATTCGCTCCGCCAGGCCGATCTCGTCGACGACATCCGCGACAGGGCCCAGTACGCGTACACCTCCTGAGCGATTTGCGTGGGGGCTCGGTGGACATCCGCTGTGGCGCCTGCAGCTCGCCCGGCAGCCGTAACAGGACTGTCCGGCCAACGCGTTGAAAGCGTTGGCCGGACGGGGGAGCCGGTAAGCGTCCCCAGCCCTGACGGATATCGGACGTCCGTCGCTGGGTACTACGGTGCCGCGACGCCCTTGGCCCACTTCAGCATTATGGAGCTGGTAGCCGGCGCCGTCCTCGCCAGCGCCATGTCGTGACCCGTCTCCGGGACCATGGCCACCTTGAGCTTCGCTTCAGGCAGGTAGAACTGCGACTCGTGGGCACGCACGCTGTCCGTGTCGTCGCAGTCGTAGGCGGTCACCCCCTGGCACTCCAACCAGTCCTGCGCACCACCGACGACGAGCACCGGCACCCGGATCCCGTACGGCGGTTTCGCCGGCTCGGTCTTCGCCATCGGCTGGACGTCTTTGGTCTCCTCGTCCTTTGCCACCACTGCCGGATCGGTCGTGGCCGGATAGTAGAACATGGAACCGCGGGTTCGCGGCTTCGTGGTCATGTACCCCGCGTCGTAGCCGGAGTTCGCGAACTTCGGATCTTGCGCTGCCGGGTACGAGTTGGCGCTCATGATCGCGGCGTGGTCCGGATTGTGGCCGTTCAACGCGCTGGTAAGGATCGCTCCGTCCACGTCGCCGTACCGTGGAATCTCGCGCCAGGCGTAGAACGAGCCGAGCGCATGTCCCACCCAGATCACCTTTTTGAACGCCTGCCCGTCGAGGGTTCCGTTGCGCAGAGCGGTGATGGCGTCGTGCAGCGCCACGGTACCGGCGTCGCCCGTGACCTGGCTGCTGAGGGGGTGAGAGCTGTTACCCGAACCGATCGGGTCGACGTTGAAGGTGGCGTACCCGGCCGCGACGGCGTCGCGCACGTACGAGTAGTAGCCCTTGCCGACCGGGAAATCCCAGTACACGTGGTTGTAGAACCCGCCGTGTACGAGCAACTGCACTGTGGTGGGGCGGTGGTTCTGGGGTTGGCAGAGCTCACCCCACAAGGTCTCCGTCGCCTTGCCGGAATCGGAGAGGCGGACCGGCAGCGAGTACGGCTTGCAACTCACCTCCGGGACTGCTCCGTCCGCGGTAGCGGGAGTGGAAGTGACCACCAGCCCGGTGACCGTCATGAGCGCCGCGATAAATAAGTATTTCCATTGTGAATGTCTAGCTGACAAAGGATCACTGCTCCACAACCGAAGTGGAAGAATTCCACGAGGGAGATCTGCTGGACCTGGCGCACGATGCCCGAGGGCCTGGAGACCGACACCCGAGCCGTGCGCCCTCAAGGGTTCCGTTCTCTCACAGGCCCCATAGTGGGCACCAGCCCACTATGGGGCCTGTGTTCACCTTGTCAATAGCCCGCGGCTTCACAGGTGGTGGTACGAGCCGGGTGCCGCCATGACGGGCAGGACGCTCCTGTTACCAGAGATCTCGGCCAGGCGGTACCCCGATCAGCCAGGCTTGTCGCGGCCGCACCGAAGCGGCAACGTTGGTCCCACGGTCACATCTGCTGACGAGAATGGTCGGGTATCGGATGCGCATACTGTTCATTCCGGCTTCCGCGCCGTCGCACTATTTCCCGATGGTGCCGCTGATCTGGGCCTGTCGCACCGCTGGTCACGATGTCTGCGTCGCCGCACAGCCCTGGGGCGAATCAGTCGTCGTGAGTTCCGGGGTGTCGATGGTTACCATCGCCAAGTCCTTTGACATGACTGACGAACTGGCGCGGCACCGGCAGAGGGGACCGGTCGAGAGTGAACCGGGCGCCCCGCCTCCGCTGTACCAGACGCTGGTCAACGCCCAGGTTCGATTCGCCATGGAGGCCGCGAGCGACGTCGTGTCCCTCGCCCGTGACTGGCGCCCCGACCTGGTGGTCGCGGACCCGCTCGTGCTCGCGGCGCCACTGGCGGCCGCAGCGGTGGACGCACCGCTGGTCCACCACCTCTGGGGCCCGGATCTGCTGCGCGGCTCCGGATACGGCTACCCCGGATGCGGGATGTCGCCGGACGCCTGGCCCGAACCCCTGCGTGAACTCTACGCGCGACATGGGTGCGCGGCGCGCACCGAGAACGCTGTCGCGGCGGTCGATCCGTGGCTGGAGAGCATGCAGATCGTTGAGATACCGTCGCGGATTCCCGCTCGGTTCGTCCCCTACAACGGGACCAATGTCCTGCCGCCCTCGGTTCTCGCTGCTTCACAGCGGCGACGGGTTCTGGTCACCTGGGGCTCGATGCTGGTGATCCGTGATGGCATCGAAGCGTTTCCGGTTGCTGACGTCGTCAAGACGCTCCAGGAGCACGATACCGAGGTCGTGCTCGCGGTCACGGGCGCCGATCGCAGGTGGGTGCCCAGCCTGCCCTCGGGGGTCACGGTGGTGGAGAACGTCCCCCTCAACGCGATCATGCCGTCCTGCGACGCGGTCGTACACCACGGTGGAGCCGGCACGATCATGACGGCCGCTTACTACGGAGTCCCGCAGCTCGGCGTCCCGGCCACCCGTGACGTGCAGACCTGCTGCGCTCGTCTGGCCGACACCGGAGCCGGTATCGCCGTCAACAGGGAGGACGCGACCGTGGACGCACTCGCGAGCGCAGTCGCAACCCTCCTGACCAGCGACCGAGTCGGACGTGCCGCTACGGCGCTGCGCGGCGAGGTTCTCGCCCAGCCGAGCCCCGCCGAGGTGGCCGCCCGTCTGACCGCAATCACCGCCGGTGCTCTCGGGTAGCTCAAGAAGAGAGCGCGTCCGCCACACCGGCCAGGCCATCGGTCAGCCGGACGAGCGGCTGCCAGCCCGAGGCCGCGGCGAAGGACGACGGATCGATGTGCACGTTACCGAAGTCGGTGGCGTCCGCCCAGTCCGGTGGCGGCACGGTGACCACGGGCACGGGCGGGCGCCCGGTCCGGGCGGCGACCAGGTCGGCAAGAGTGCGGAACACCTTGCCGAGTCGCACGGGCCGGCCGGTCCCCACCGGCCAGCAGCCGCCGCTGAGTGCCTCGGGCGCACACATCGCGGCGACGAAGGCGCGCGCGGCGTCCGTGACGTGCACCAGGTCTCGCTCGACCGTGCCGTCGTGCCACATGGTGATCGGCTCGTCAGCGAAGGCTCTGCGGGCCATCGCGGCGACGACGCCGCGGCCCGTTGCGCCGGTGATGGGGGTGCTCCCGTAGATCGTGGCCGGGCGGAGCACGATCCCGCGTACCGCACCGTTCTGGGTCGCCTCTCCGAGCAACTGCTCGGCCGCGATCTTCTCCCGCACGTAGTCGTTGAGCGGTCGTCCGGGAGGGGCCGATGCCTGGACGGTGCTGGCGAACACGACGATCGGCGGCCGTCCGCGCACTGCGCGGACGAGCGTGTCGAGCAGGCCTGTACTCAGCCGCTGGGAGTCGCTGCCCGGTGCGCGCCAGGAGCGTTCGTCGGGGAGGTGAGCCGCCAGGTGGATGATGGCGTCCGCGCCGTCGACAGCCTCACGCACCGCCCGCGGATCGGTGAGGTCCGCGAGGTGAACCTCGGCTGACGAGGCCGGAAGCGGAAGCCTCCGCTCACGAGAGGCGAGTCGAAGGCGTACCGGGAGGTCGATCAGCTCGGCGGTGACCGCGGCGCCGAGAAACCCGGATGCGCCGAGTACCGCTACGAGCGGCCGGTTCTTGGCCGATGGCAACACGATTGCTCCTCTCTGCTCTTGCTGTGTCGAGACGCTGTCCTCACGCGTACGCCCAGTTGCGAGTCTCGTCCACGCTGCGGGGCGTCCTGCACGCCTTCGACCACGGCAACATGCGGCAACTGTGGGCGGTACACCGGCGGCTGTCGTCCGATGATGGCCTTAGAGAGGGCCGGCGTAGTGGGGGAGTATCCCGGACGCTGCCGCCTGCCGTAGACCTGGCGCGGCCCTGTCCTTGTCCGAGATGATCGGCTCCTCATCCAGCGTCCAGGGTAGGGGGAGTTCGGGGTCCAACGGGTTCACGTCGATCTGGGAGCCCGGGACGAATTGCTCCGCGCACAGGTAGTTGATCCGGGTGTCCTCGGCGAGCGCCTGGTAGGCGTGCCCGAGGCCGGGGACGAGAAACACCAGATCGCCGGATTCCTCGGTCAGGGGCGCGGCGTCGAACGCGCCGAAGGTTGGCGACCCCACCCGTAGATCGACCACGACATCGAGCACGGCGCCGCGCGTGCAGCTGATCAGCTTGGCTTCGCCGGAATCGGCCCCGGTGCCATGTACGCCCCGGATCGTCGCGCGCCTGCTGACCGAGACATTGCCTTGACGGACTTGGAAGGGAAAGCCGGTCGCGCGGGTGAGATCCTCGATCCGGAAGGCCTCGAAGAAACATCCCCGTCGGTCACGGTACTTGTCCGGGATAATGCGAAATGCACCCGATATTGCCATTTCCTTGATCTTCAACGGTCGACCACCTCCTGTTCGTCGACGCATTCACGCGCCATTGTGTATAGAAAGTAAAGTGCTAGTCACGGGTTCTCCATTATCCTGCTGGAGGGGCGACGTGACGCCACCCCCTATTTTTTGGGGTTGCAATTGCGGATTCCTATCACGGTGCGGCTTAGGACCTCTTCGCGACCAGGGGAAGTGTCCACAGTGGTAGCTCTGATCTCCTCGCGGCCATAACTGCGCTCCGCTGCCGCCTCCCGATTGTCTGGGTTGGCGTGTTGATCAGGCGGGTATATGTTTGTTAGCGTCAATATCATGGCCGAAATGTTGGAAATGACCTCGCCCGACCCTGCTGGAAAAGGAAATTCCGAGACCGGTGTCACCCCTGGTTATACGGTTCCGGCGCAGGTTAACGCGATGTGGCGGGAAGCACCTGTACGCAGAATTACGACCAGGGACGGTCGCGACGCCTGGCTGGTGACCGGAATGGCCCAGGTGCGCGCCGTACTCGCCGATCCGCGGTTCGGTCGCGTCGAGGCACGGCGACTTGGAGCCGTGATGAGCCCCGCCGTGATCTTCACCAAACCCGGCATCCTCGACATGGACCCGCCGGAGCACACCCGGCTGCGTCGCTTGGTCGCCGGGGCGTTCAGTGCCCGCCGTATCCGGAGCCTCCGCCCACGGATCCAGCAGATGGCCGACGAACTGATCGAGACGATGAAGGCGGTCGGGCCACCCGCCGACCTGGCGGAGGGGCTGTCCTATCCGTTACCGATCGCCGTGATCTGCGAGATTCTCGGTGTCCCGTACGCGGATCGGGAGCTCTTCCGCGCCTGGGCCGATCGCGTCAGCGCCCCCGGGACGCAGCCGGAAGAGGCGATGTCGGCGCTGCGATCACTGTTCGACTACATGGGCGGCCTGGTCGAGGACAAGCGCGTCCACCCCGATGGCAGTCTGCTCCACGGGCTCGTCACCGCCCGCGACGAGCAGGGCCGTCTCGATGATGAGGAGCTGGTCACCCTCGCCTGCGGCCTGCTCCTGGCCGGCTACGAGACGACCGCGACCATGCTCGGCAAGGGGCTGCTGGCCCTGCTGGACAATCCGGACCAGCTGGCGACGGTTCGCGCCGATCCGGGAGCGGTGCCCGCCGCTGTGTCCGAGGTCCTGCGCTATGTCACTCCTGGCGTCGACCCGCACACCGGACTGATCCGCGCCACCACGACCGACGTGGAGCTCGGCGGAACCACCATTCCCGCGCACAGCGTGGTCATCGCGTGCAATTCGGCCGCCAACTTCGATCCGGCGACGTTCCAGGACCCGGATCGTTTCGACGTCACCCGCGAGGGTGCCGCAGAGCACCTGGCGTTCGGGCACGGGATGCACCGCTGCGTGGGTGCGCAGCTCGCCCAGATCGAACTCGAGGTCGCGTTTGGCACCCTGTTCACGGTGATTCCTGGATTGCGGCTGGCAGTGTCCTCCGACGAGATCGTTTACACCAAAGGCACGCTCATCAGGGGTTTGCGCTCGCTTCCGGTCATCTGGTGAATGTGGGGAACGCCTATGTTTGACATAGTGGGCGCGCGCCCACTATGGTCAATCCATGGCGAATGGGAAGCTCGACGGAGAACTCCATCAGCAGCGACGCGTGGCCGAATCCTATGGGATAGACGCCGAACGCTACGACCGGACTCGACCTCGTTATCCGGATGCCCTGGTGGACCGCATGGTGCGGTCATGCCCGGGTGTTGAGCTACTGAATGTAGGTGCGGGTACGGGTATCGAGGCACGCCAATTTCAGGCCGCCGGGTGTTCGGTTCTCGGCGTCGAGCCGGATGTGCGGATGGCGGAGTTCGCGCGAACCAAGGGCACTGAAGTCGAAGTCGCGCGATTCGAGGAATGGGAGCCAGCGGAACGTCGATTCGACGGGATTATCTCGGGCCAGGCGTGGCACTGGGTGGACCCCGTAGTGGGTGCGGCCAAGGCGGCGTCGGTGCTGCGTCCGGGAGGACGGTTGGCCGCCTTCTGGAACGTCGCCGAACCTCCGGCAGAGGTGCGCGAGGCCTTCAGGGAGGTCTATGTCGAGGTGGTGCCGGACGCGCTGGCCACTCGCGCCTACAGCATGCCGACGCCTCCGCCGACGAGCTCCTCTCCGTTGCTCACCAAGACCATCGAGGGGATCCGCCAGGTCGACGGATTCGGTGAGCCCGAGCAGTGGCAGTTCGAGTGGCGGTACGTCTACAGCAAGGACGAATGGCTGGATCAGCTGCCCACGCAGGGGGACCACGGTCAGTTCCCGCCTGAGAAACTGGCCAAGGTGCTGGCGGGGGTCGGCGCCGCCATCGACGCCATGGGCGGCAGCTTCGACATGAAGTACACCGCTGTCGCGGTAACCGCGACGCTGCCCACGTCCTGACGCCACGCCGCCGCGCTCCGCGGGGGTACTGCAACGACATGCCTTGACCTCGTGAGTCCGAGGTCAAGGCATGTCGTTGTGCCGACTGGCATATCTGACGAGTGATCAGAGAGGTTCGATGACTTCGAGGCTCGGTGCGCGGGGCGTTTCGGGCGAGTGGTGACCCGGCGGCGGATGAAGCAGGCCGTGCCATGCTCGGCGTCGGGGTCCCGTCGCGCCCTTCGCTGTCGTAGCGACGCAAGGTCCCGGCTCGCATCCGGCTGCGCATACGCGTTCATCGAGGCGGAGAAGACCACCCATGGTGTCGCTTTCCTGTGCCCGCTGCTGAGGTGGCCCGCTCCTCGTTCTACGCCTGGCTCGCCGCGGCGAAGACGCGAGCCGCAAGCCAGGCCACCGATGAGGCCCTGGCGCATGAGATCACCGTCATCCACGCCGAGCTGCGGCGCATGGGCCGGGTGGTGAACCGCAATTGGGTCGCCCGTCTTGTGCGCGAGCACGCCATCCAGGGCGCTCACCGCCGCAGGCGGCGTTCGCTGACGCGGCCGGACAAGAAGGTAAGGCCGGCCCCGGACCTGATCGGCCGCGACTCCCACGCCGAGCAGCCCGCCACGAAGTTGGCGCGGGTTCCGTTCAGCCGGAACACGTGGTCAGTGCCCAGGAGCTTGGCTATGGATGATGTGGCAGACGTCCTGGGTGGTACCTGAGCCCGCATGCGTGAAGCTCTCGAAGTGAGGCTTGCCCTGGCGCTTGGTCAAGTAGAGAGCGGCGGGTGCGCCACCCCCGGTGAACGCCTTCAGGCCGGCCGCATCCGACTGAGCGAGGACGCGACGGAGTTTCCACGAGGCGGAACGACCGCATGTCACCAAGGCGCGCCACGAGCCGGAGCCGGCCGACGTGGCTGGCTACGCCGCGGTCCGCCGTCTTCAACCAGGCCGTTACAGCGATGGCGAGGGCGAGGAACTTACAGAAGCCCTGAACTGTCCCTGCTCCTGAGGTCCGTGTCCATGGCCTGCTCCCTGTTGGGAGCTGCTCGTTCCGGAGCGTCGGATGGTAAGCAAGTTTTCCGTCCGACTGGACTGGGGAACCGGCATCCGTCAGGTGCGGGCCACGGATCGTCCCTCTGCGTGCGGGACCGTCCATACGTCTCCGGGTGCGGGAGCGTGATTCTGGCTGCGGACGGTTGCGATATCCGATGAGCGTGCGAAGCCGGTAGGCATTCTGCATCAAGGCCAATGTCCGGGCACCTGCGACGGCCGGCCCGGAGGTGACGCCGAAGTCCGAGCTCTCCAGCAAGCGGCGGAGTCCCTGAGCAGTGAGCAGTGAGCAGGGCGTGCTGGTGAAGTGGGCGGATCAGTGATCCCTGATCAAGGAATTCACGTATCACGACCAAGTCGAGATCGACTACCCGAGCAGTAGCGCCGGCAAGAGAACCCCGCCAATCGGGCGTGCAGCGGTCGGCGGTCGCCGCCATCACCCTCGTAGAGTCATTCACCGGGAGCGGATCTGCGGTAAGGAGAGGGGGAGTTCGGGGAGTTCTCCCGCCGATTTGACGGCTCGTTGGTTTTTTCGGCCTCAGGGGGTCGCGGCCGTTACGGCCGTTCGCTCGGTTTCGGGAGGCATTGGCTTCTTCGGGCGCCGGAGCATTCCGACCGCAATGCCGGTGATGACGAGGGCCGTGGCGGAGAAGGTCAGCGCGGTCATGCGCTCGCCCTGGAAAATCCAGGCGGATGCCAGGCCGAATACCGGGACGAGCAAGGAGAACGGCGCGACGGTCGGCGCGTCATAGGTGCGCAGGAGATATCCCCATGCGGCGAAGCCGAACAGCGTTGCCCCCCACGCCACATAGAGCGCGGCGCCCACTCCGCTGAGGTTCAGATGCTGGAGCGCCCGCAGGTCCGCGTCCCAGCCTTCGAAGGGTACGGAGATGAGCGCGAGCGGGACGGGCGGTACGACGCTCACCCAGACCATGAATCGGAAAGTGTCCGGCGGACCCGCCTTACGCATCGCGATGTTCGACAGGCCCCAGCACGCCGCGGCGCCCACGACCAGCAGGAATCCGGCAAGCGTGCCGGCCGTCGAGTCCAACCCGGCCAGCACGATGCCCACCGCAGCGATGGCCATGCCGACGATCTGCACCCGGCGGGCGCGCTCCTTCAGCAGCACCGCGGCGAAGAGCACGGTGAACACCGCTTGGCCCTGGAGCACCAGGGAGGCCAGCCCCGGGGGCAGTCCCGCATGCATGCCGATGAACAGCATCCCGAATTTCATGATGCCGAGCGCGACGCCGACCGCGATTACCCAGCGCCAGGCGACTCTGGGCCGGCCGACGAAGAAGACCGCGGGCAGCGCGGCGAGGAGAAAACGCACCGCGGAGAAGAGAAGCGGCGGGAAATCACGGAGCCCGACGTCGATCACAACGAAGTTGACGCCCCACACGGCAGCGACAGCCACCGCCAAGGCGATGTGTGCGGGCTTCATGCCAATGGCTCCTGATGACGCGTGACTTCGGGATGTCCCATCACAACAGTCGCCGTCGGTAAGGGCCAGCGAAGGTTTCTGAAGGTGGGGTATTAGCATCTCTTCATGTTCGACCTCAATCGCCTGCGTGCCCTGCGTGCCGTGGCCACCCACGGCTCGGTGACGGGCGCGGCCGCCGCTCTGGGCTACACCCCCTCCGCCATCTCCCAGCAGATCGCCAAGCTGGAGCGCGAGGCCGGCTCAGAACTGCTCGACCGGCAGGGCGGCAAGGTGGAGCTCACGCCCGCGGCCTGGCTGCTCGCGGAGGCGGCAGACGAGGTGGTTGCGGTACTGGAGCGGACCCGCTCGCGCCTCGAGGAGCAGCGTGACCAGCCCACCGGGCGGCTGGTGCTCGCCGCGTTCCCCACGGCCTGCCGCGGGTTCGCCGCCGCATCGCTCGCTGATCTCACCGGGCGCCATCAGGCCTTGGACTGCCGGCTGGTGGAGTCCGACCCCAACCGCGCCATCAGCCTGGTCGTACGGGGTGAGGCGGATGTCGCGATCGTGCACGACTGGCACAACACCCCACTGACGCTGCCCGCGTCGCTGTCCGTCACGGAGCTGGGCGAGGACATCGCCGATGTCGCCCTGCCCGAACGGCACCCGCTCGCCGAGCGGGACGTGGTGACCCCGTACGACCTGCGGGAGGAACGGTGGATCGGGCAGGGCTCCGGGGCCATGTGCCATGAGTGGCTGGTGCGTTCCTTCTCCGGCCTCGGCATCGAACCGGACATCGCCTACCAGATCGAGGAATACGAATCCCAGCTGTCGCTTCTGGCGGCGGGTCTGGGCGTGACCATGCTGCCCCGGCTCGGCCGCGGTGCCCTGCCGCCCACCGTCCGTGTCGTCCCGATGGAGCCCCCGCCCTCCCGTCGACTTTCGGCCCTCTGGCGCTCGCAGGCCGACCGCAGGCCCGCTATTCACGCCGCATTGGCAGCGCTGCGCAGGCATTGGCTGGGTGCTAATTCCAGCCAGCCGTCGCGACGCACGGCGTAAATACCACGGCAACTTCGCCGGCAGGAATGGGATTTAACGCACAGTGGGACGACTCACATCCTGAGGCGGGTTGATTGACAAGCCCGAGAACCATGATCAAGAGTAGGCCGGGACAGGGAAGTCCGTAAGCGCTGAAGTTTCCGGTCGGGGGTAGTTCCGGATCGCTTCTTGTTTCTCTTGCACGGTTCATTGGATGTCTCCACAGGACACCACCGGATCGACCGGTGCACCATCGGGTAATTCATGTACAGATGCCGGCCGCACTGAACTGAATTCCCTTCTTCCGGTGCTCTGATCGCCGGCAATCCCGCCTGCCCGCGTCCCCTTCTTTCTCCCTGGCGCTATGCCAGGCCACCACCAGACCAGTTTCTTCGTGCCCATGCGCCTGCCATGGGTGCAGGCCCACCGTCGTTCGGTTGAAAGAGGTGCTCGTCCGTCATGACAATTGACGCGTCCACGCCCGCGCCCTCAGCGGCACCCGACTATGCGTTAGCCCTCCAGGAGCTGCGGACCATCCTGTCCGCAGAGAACTACGAAGGCGCCGTCCGCTGCGCGGCCCGCCTGTACGACGCCCTCCCTGACAAGGAGCAACTCGCCCGGAATGTCGTCCTGGTGGCCTACGGCGGCGGCAAGGACAGCTCGTACACCCTCGCTTTCGTCCGGACGATGCAGCTGATCCTCTCCCAGGAGCACGGCGCGACGTTCCGGATGCGGGTCGCCACCAACCGGCACGCGGGCATGCCGACGGCCGTGATGGACAACATCGACCGCGCCTACCGTGCCCTGCACCTCTCGGCGGACCCCGCCTGCGAGCTGCTGCTGATCGACGGGCAGCAGGTGCGGACCTTCGACGCCACGCTGCCGCAGACGGACGAGGTCGTGGGGCGCAACCGCCTCGACATCCTGATGACCGGCCACCGCACGGCCGCCGACGCCCGCCCCACGTTCTGCAACGCCTGCAACCTGAGCATGGTCAACTCCTTCGGCCTGGCCGCGGGGTACGGCGGCGGCGTCGACCTGATCATCACCGGCGACTCCCAGCAGGAGCAGCGGGACTACTACCTGTGGGTCACCCGGCTCGCCCGGAAGTTCGGGCTGCAGCCGCCGCGCGACCGGCGGGCCGGATTCCAGGGCTTCCTCGCCTCGCTCAACAACATCTCGCAGGCGTACTTCGCCGACATCCACGGTCCCGACGTGCCGGAAGTCATCGCCGAACACGCGATCACCACCGACGTCCGCACCGGCCTGCAGTTCTTCTCGATCTACGACGACACGGCCTACGCCTCCGGCGACCACTGGGAGCTGCTCACGGACTACCTGGGCTTCCGCTTCGACGACATCGCCTTCAGCTTCACCGAGTCCGACTGCGGCAACCCCGCGCTGATGGCCCATCTGCGCGCCCTCAAGTGCGAGCGCCGCTACGGCCAGTCGTACGCCGAAGGGCTCGACGAGTACGTCGAGTTCGCCATCTCCCTCATGCACAAGAAGGAGTTTCCGCCGCAGCTCGTGGAGATCATGCGGGAGCGCTACGAGGGCAAGGCCGACCACATGCGGGCGGCCATGAACGCCTACGGCGCTCAGGCGTACGGCTTCACCGAGGAGCAGCTCGTCGCCATGGTCCACGCGCCGTTCACGGAGAAGGGCGTGAACCTGGAGACGTACCTCGCCGCCGAGCAGCCGGACCTCCTCGCCCACGCCCCGCTCGTACGAGGGCTCTTGGACGGATCGGTCGCGGCGGCGGACGGGGAGCCCGCCCGGGTCGCCGAACGTCTGGAGCACCTCAGCGGCCTGGCCCTGGACCAGCTCCAGGTGCTGTACGGCAGCTCCCTGCGGCTGCCCAGCCTCACCCCCGCCGGCGGAGAGCTCATCGACGCCATTCTCGAAGGCGACCCGCACAAGCAGGTCGTACAGACCCGGCACAGCGCCGGGGGCCCCGTGGTGCCCGAGCTGCTCTCCGGCCGGTGACCGTGGCAGCCGGCAACCCCCCGGGGGACTTCGTACAGGTAGGCGCCACACGCGACGGCCTGGACCCGTACCTGGCCTGCGCGCGCCGCCGCGGCATGCGGACGGTACTGGTGGAGACGCCCGCCTATCTGCGCTGGCGCAGGCTGCTCGGGCGGCGGGAGTTCGACGTCGAGGTGGCCGTGGCGCGACCGCAGGACCCGGACGCGGTCCGCGCGTCGCTCGCCGCCGCCGCGGTCGCCCCCGCCCTGGTCCTGACCGGGTTCGAGCGCTATGTGTACGCCGGGTTCGCGCTCGCCCGTGCGCTGCGCGTGGCCCCGTGGCCGGGCGCGGGCGACGGCTTCCGGCCGCTGGACAAGCGCGAGCAGCGCGAGACGCTGCTGCGCGGCGCTCCGCAGGTGGCCCAGCCCCGCTTCGTACCGCTGGGCCCCGGGGACGGGGACGAGGCGGATCCGCTCGCCTTTCCGCAGGTCATCAAGCCGGCGGACGGCGGCGGCGGGCTCGGCGTGCTGCTCGTGGACGGCGCCGCACAGCGGCGCCGCGCCCTGGACCGCGTCCGCAACCTGGTCAACTACGGGGGCGGGGCGTTCTCGGCCATCGTGGCGGAGGAGTTCGTCAAGGGCCCCGAGCTCTCGCTCCAGGGCGTCGCCCACGAGGGCGGTGCCGTGCTGCTGAGCGTGTGCGAGAAGCTCACGTCCCTCGAAGAGGTACGCGGCGAGCCGGGCCTGGCGGGCTTCCGCGAGGTGGGCCACGTGGCCAGGGCCGGGGGCGGGGCACCGCCCGCACTGCGCGAGCTGGCGCAGGCCTGCCTGGACGCCACCGGATACCGCGCGGGCCCCTTCCACGTCGACGTCATCCAGGGGCCGTCCGGCCCGGTCTTCGTGGAGATGGGGTTCCGGCTCTCCGGGGGCGGTCTGGTGGCGCTCGTCGAGAAGGCCACCGGCGCCGACTGGGCGGAACTGGCCTTCCGCACCCACCTCGGCGACGCGGTGCCGGTGCCGCCGCCCGGCGCGGGCATCGCCGGCCAGGTCTCGGCCGTGTCGGAACACGAGCTGACGGCCGCCGAGGCCCTCCAGGAGCCGGGCGTGGCCGTCGAGATCCAGCGCGCCGCGCCCCCGCCGGACCCCGCCGCGCTGCCCGCGGACGACCTGCCCGTGCTCGCTTCCGACCTTGCCCGGCACACCGGGGCGGTCGGCCGGGTCGTCGTCAGCGGCGACCCCGGCGACCGGATCCCCGCACTCCTGCATTCACTCGTTGCCCACCGATTGCGAGGCTGACCTTTCATGTGCCGACTCATCGTGGCCGCAGGGGACTTCCGCGCCACGGACATCCTGGCCGCAGCCGAGGCGATGAGCTGTGGCCGTACCGCCGACCATGACGGTCCCACCGATGTGCACCCCAACGGGTGGGGCGCGGTATGGCGCCAGGAGGACGCACCGTACGGCCTCGGCCGCCACCGGGACGTGCGCCCCCTCACGGAGAGCTTCCGCGAGTCGCCCGTACCGGACATCAAGACCGACTTCCTGGCCGTGCACGCACGCCACGCCACCCTGGCCAAGAACCACGGCCCGCGCTTCACCCACCCCCTGGAGCGCACCGGCGGCGCCGTCCCCTGGCTGTTCATGCACAACGGCTTCCTGCCGACGGTCCACCGCCTGCTCGGCATGGAGTCATCGGAGTTCGACTCCCGCGAGTACTTCGACTACGTCGTGCCCGCCGGCGCCCGCCGACTGGACGAGGCGGAAACCCTCGACCGGCTCAACTCCATACCCAGGGGCGGGAGTTCGGGCAACGCCATCGCGGTGAACCCCTACTCCGCTTACGTCATCCACTGGACCTCGCCGGACACCGTCTCGCCGCGGTACTTCGGCATGTACCGGCTGCAGACCGACCGCTCCCTGGTGATCTCCTCGGAGGTGGTCCCCGACCTCGCCCCCGCGGACCACTGGGAGCCGCTGAAACCGGACACCGTCACGGAGATCCCGTGGACGACGGGCCGCACCCCCCGCAACCGTTACGACCTCGAAGGAGCACCGACCCATGTCCACGACTGACACCTGGACCCGCGTCGTCATCGACGCCGCCGCCGAGCGCCCGGACGCCGACCTGCTCCGCCGGCTGGCCCATGGCGAGACCGCCGTGGTCGTGCTGCGCAACCTGCTGCCCGCCGAGGCGTTCGCCGACAACCGGACCCGTATCGGCAAGCTGTTCGCCAACGCCTCCACGACGAGCTACGCCAACGGCGCCCTCACCACCATCGGTCCCTACCTGGCCAGGTACCTCCAGGACCTGGACGGTTACTTCCAGGCCGCCGCCGAGGCCAAGGGGATGCTGGATGACGCCGGCTTCGACCTCGCCGACCAGGTCCGCGCCGGGCTCAGGGAGGCGTTCGGCCTCGATGCGGTGTCGGTCGCGCAGGAGCCGGACGGCCGCGACTACGCGGCGTCCGTCGTCCGCATCCATGCCGACGGCGTCCGCAACCCGCTGCACAACGACAACATCATGCGGGACGCCCGGGGCACCGGCATCGCCCTCACCGATCTCGCGTGCCAGTTGAGCTGCGTGGTCTGCCTGCAGGAGTGCGACGAGGGCGGCGAGCTGCGCATGTACCGCAAGCCCTGGGAGCCCGCCGACGAGACGTACAAGATCCAGGGCGGTCTCGGGTACGACGAGGCCGTGGTCGACGGGCACCCCTGTCACGAATTCAAGCCGCAGACCGGCGATGTCTACCTGATCAACCCGATGCGGTACCACTCCATCGAGCGGGTCACCGGTAGCGACCGGCTCACCATGGGCTTCTTCATGGGCTTCGGCGCCGACACGCTCAATTCCGCGGTGGTGTGGGGATGACGGCACACACGGTCTCTCCGGACGCCCCCGCACAGGCGGACCCGGTACGGCAAGCGGACAGCGCGACGGGCAGGACATCGGACCGGCTGCTGGCCCTTCTGCGGGACGGCCGGGCCCGTCACCGGCTGATCGAACACGCCCCGGAGGGGCGTACGGACGTGGTCAGCGCGCTGCGCGGGAACGCCCTGAACCAGGCGGCCAAGTGCATCGTCATGCGAGTGAAGGTCACCAAGAAGTCCTCGCGTTATGCCCTCGCCGTGATCCCCGGAGACCGGCGGGTGGACCTCGGCCGGGTCAAGGAGCTGTACGACGCACGGCATGTGTCCTTCGCCGACCAGTTCACCGCGGAACGCCTGTCCGGCTGCGTCAGCGGCGCCATCGTGCCGTTCTCCTTCGACTCCGAACTGGAGCTGATCGTCGACCCCAGTCTGCTGGAACACCGCGAGATCTTCTTCAACGCGGCCGAGCTGCAGCTGTCCCTGGCCCTGCACACGGAGGACTACCGGCGGCTGGCCCAGCCGCGGGTGGCGCACGTCGCCGAGCCTCCGCCGACGGAGTCATGACCGCGGCGGCGACCGCATAGGGACGACGGCCGGCGGCGGAGTTCGCCGGCCGACGCAGCCGCCGAAGCCGAGCGCCAGTGGCGACGGCATGGTCGCGGAATCTTCTCGTCACGCTGCCTCGGCCGGGGAGCCCGGGGAAGCCCGCGGCGGGCGCTCGCTTGACCTTGACACAGTGACAAGGCCTTCACTGTGGCCGAGGAGGTGGTCCCGATGACCATGCCGGCACAGGACACGGATACGATTCGAGCTCTTCAGAGGCTGGAGGACAGCCGCTCGTCGGTGCGGCTGCGGGCAGCGCTGGCGGTCGGCACGACCCCTGACCCACGGTTCATCGACAGGCTCATCGAACGATGCAGGACCGAACCCGACTTCTCCGTACGCGAAATGCTCACCTGGGCAATCACCCGCCACTCCCCATCAGTGACGGTCCCGGAGCTTCTCAAGGAAGTCCGCTCGGAGGGTGCGCAGGCGCGAAGCCAGGCGTTGCACACGCTGTCCAAGATCCGGGACCGGCAGGCGTGGCCGGCGATCACACGGGCGCTGCTGTCCGACGCCGACGACGAGGTGGCGCGGAGCGCTTGGCGGGCAGCGGTCGTGCTCGTGCCCGAAGGTGAAGAGCCGGAGTTGGCCGCAGTGTTGTCGACACAGCTCGGGCGCGGCCAGCGTCAGACGCAGCTGAGCCTCAGCCGCGCGCTGATCGCACTCGGCGAGCTGATCTTGCCGGCTCTGCGCGCTGCGATGACGGATCTCGATCCGCGCGTGCGCTCCCACGCGAGCGCCACGGAACGGCTGTTGCGCGACCCGGATGCCGGATTCGAGTTCGCGATCGAGGAGGCGAAGCGCGCCGTAGCCCTCGGCGGGGCCCACCAGGAGGAGTGAGCGGCAGTGTTGATCGGTGATGTGGCACGACGGTCCGGGGTCAGCGCCCGCATGCTCAGGCACTACGAGTCGCTCGGCCTGGTGCGGCCAACGGGCCGTACCGACGCCGGCTATCGAGAGTACTCCAGCGAGGACATCCGGCGGATCCTGCATATCGAGAGCCTCCGGTCATTGGGGCTGTCGCTGCGCGAAGTCAGGCGCGCGCTCGATGACCCAGGCTTCACGCCCTCGGAGCTCGTCGACGACCTCATCCGCCAGACGCGGGAACGCATTGCCGTCGAGACGGCGCTCCTCACTCGCCTCAGCCGGATCGGTGCCGCGGAACCGGCCGGCTGGGAGGACGTCCTCCAGATCGTCGCACTCCTCCAGGCGTTGGGGTCCAAGAGCGCCGGGAGGCGCCAGCGCGCGGCCCTGTCCGCAACCGAAGAGGTTCCCGTGCCCGTGGAAGCCCTGGTCGAGGCAGCCCTGAGCGAGACCGACCCGAACGTCGCCGGAGCCCTTCGATGGGCTTTGGCGCAATCCCGCGACGGCGGCTGGGAGCTGCTGGCGGAGGGCCTCGACTCACCAGCAGCCGAGGTGCGGAAACGTGCCGTCCAGTCCATCGCCGAGATCCCGAACGCTGAGGCGACCGCACTGCTGCGGGATGCCCTCGCGAACCCCGACATCGTGGTCCGCAGGTATGCAGCCCTGGCGCTCGGGGCCCGCGGAGTGGCCGACGCGGTCCCGACGCTCGTCGACATGATCGTCGAGGAGACGAACGACGCCGATGCGGCCGATGCACTGAGCGCGCTCGCGAGCTGCTACTCGGTGGCGGAAGAGATCGCTACCAGGCTCGTGGACTGCCTCGCCCACGGCACCCTTGATTCGTCTGCACGTCGACGGCTGGCACAGGCGCTCGCGGACATCCCGGGAGCCACGGCGTCACGTGCCCTCGCGGAGCTGTCACATGACGAAGACCGCGCCGTTGCGCTCACCGCGTCATACATCGTCGGGATACGCAACGCACGGTAGTGGGCTTCCTTCCAGCTGGGCAGATCGTCGCTCTTGCGGCGGCGGTGCGGCCTCACAGGGCCGGCGGGCCGAAGGAAGCGGTCGGACGCACACACGCGAAGCGATACACCCCTGGTGCATCGCTTCGCGTGCTCTCGCCTCCGCCCCCCGACCTACGCAGGGGCTGGGGGAGGCGGTATCCAACCCGGTGGGGCAGGCTCGACGAGGTCGAGTTCTTCGTCGAGATACATCTCGCCGCCGGCCAGGGGGAAGTCCACCAGGAGCTCATCGGTGGAGACTCGCGTCATGACCGTGCCGACCGGGTCCTCGGGGTGGTCTGTCGCCTCCCGCGGCGTGACCCGGTCCCCGGGCACGAAGCGCCGGGCGGGCGGGGCATCCGTCAGTCGTCCTTCGTCAGGCATGAGTCGCGTCCGTTCGGACCCTTCTGTCCCTTGGTCCAGTACGCCGTAATAATGCCCTTCTGGCCCATATTCTGCCCATGGAAAGTGTAGTCGCCGTAATCGACGAACACGCACATCGTGCGCTTCTCCGAGCCCTGCTCATAGGGGTAGCAGTACAGCGTGTAGTACTTGCCGAGGGAGTCGCAGATGCTGTTGTAGAAGGCCAGCTGCCACTTCTTCTTGGCCGCCGCGTCGTAGGGGTGGCTGGGCTTGTCATGGTGCTTTCCCCCTTGCTTGATGTGAGCGAGCCCGAACTTCGCGTTCCCCGCGCGCAGTATCGGGTCTTCGCCTCCCGGGGACGCCAGTGTCGTGAAGCTGTCGTCCACTATGTGCGCCGCGCCGCTGCCGTCCCGGATGGGGCCAGGACTCGCCATGGCTGGTGTGGTGGCGATCGTGGTCGCGCAGGCTGCGGCGACCAGGGCAACGACGTGCTTCCGGTGTAACACGGTCAACTCCCGTTTCTCGTACTCCCGTTCGTGGCTCGCCTGCCCAGGCCCCCCACCTCCTAACGTCGTCGAATCCTCGCTTCGGGACGATCGGCCGAGCGCTGGGGAGGGCTCAGCGGGGATCAGGAGAAAGCGAGGGATGCCGCACGCTCGGTCTCCGCCGTGACCGCGAGGAACGCGGACAGCGGCTTGGCGGGGCTGGTGGGGTCGTAGATGCCGGGCAGGGGTCGGGTGAGCCCCGGAGCAATGCCCTCTGACAACTGGGTGAACCTGGCCCGGGAAGCGGTTGGGAACCGTGGCGCAAGGTCATTCGCAGGGTGCACGAGGCGGCCGGGACATCCGCCCGGAGAACGCCGTACCACGAGACGAAGGGCGCGCGATGAGCTTGCAGATCGACAGCATCGACCCGGCAAGAGGCACGCAGGGGGACGAGGTCACCCTGACCGGAACGCTGCTCCGAGCCCAGGCCCTGCGCTGGGGAGACCAGGAATGGGACGAGACCTTCTGGGAGGGCGGAGCCTCCTCCGGGAACGGTGCGACCGAAATCTTCTTCCAGGTTCCTCCGGGAGAGGGAACGGTCCAGATCATGGCCGTGAACGGCGACGATCGGAGCAATGTCGTGGAGTTCACCTACGTGTAGGCCGTGCCGCGCATGTCGGAGGGCGGGGGCGCACCGATCGCGAACGGCATCGAAGCCCCGGCCCGGGTCGCGGAGGGCGTTGAGGAGGACGGCGGCTTGGTGGCGCTCCCGTGGAGAGCGAGGGAGTGGCGGCCCGTTCCCGACGGCATCGATGACGCGCCGGGCCTGCCCGGGGGTAAAGCCCCGTCCTCCTCCTCGGCCCAGCGCGAACCCGTCAGTGTGCCGTCGCCACCGAGCTCTTCTCCGGGGACATGCACCTGGTGAAGCGTCAAGCTCAAGGCAAAAGGGCGAGTTGGCGTGACTGGGCGACCAGGACGCCTCGCGAGTCCCAGATGTCGCAGTCCTCTTCGTGAAAGCCGCCGGCGACGTGACGGGTGTTGATCTGGCAGGCCAGCCAGCCCGGGGCGGGCCGGTCCCGCAGGTGGATGGTCAGCTCGAGAGTCGCCGAGGGCATCTCTCCCAGCTCCATGACCGCCGGATATGCCGCGTCGGCGAGGAACGGAAGGCTCAAAAGGTCGGGTTGGCGGCCGTCGGTGAACCTCATCCAGAACGTCATGCTGGGGTCGCCGCTGGGCTGTCCGTGCAGCCAACCGGGCGGTTGAACCGTCCGGTATTCGACCCGGTCGGCGACGGTGATGCCGGGCAGTTCGATCCCGGCCAGTGGATCGCAGAGGTCGTCCGGCGACGGCAGTCCCGGCATTTCCGCCAGCGACAGACGGCGACCGTCCGCCTGGTCGAAGTCGGTGAACGTCGCCACGGTCCGCAGGATCTCCTGGCCGCCCTGGTACATCCGTGCCTCGCGAGTGGAGGTACGGCGCCCTTCCCTCGCCGACTCCACCCGGATTTCGGCGGGCCCCGGTGATCCCGGCCGGAGGAAGAACGCCGAAGCCACCAGTGGATGTGGATGGGCAGAGCGCTCCTGCAGGGCACGCACCCCAACGGCCATGAGATAGCCACCGTTGGCGTGACCGCTGGCGGTGTTCCAGCGATCGGTGAGCTGGGCCGTGCAGCTCGCCTCACCGGCCCAGTCGAGCCGGGTGTCCTGGTCGAAATCGTGCTCGATGGTCTGCTGCATGGGACAGAAGCTACTCAACAAGCGACACCGCTCAGCAGGCGGCCCATGCGTCGCTCCACACATCAGCGCCGGGCGACTGTGACGTCCCCGCCATTGCTGCGTGCCGTGACCTCGTGGCTCGCGTTCTTTCCGGTCCTCACTCCGACCACGCGGTCCCCGCCGCCGGCCTGTGCGCGTACGGCGTAGGTTGCGGCCGGGAGGGCGAGGTCTACGTCTCCGCCGCCGCTGAAGGCATCGATGCCGGCCGGGGCCTGGGCGAACGAGAGATACACATCGCCGCCGTTCGTTTTGGCGACGGTCCTTCCCGCCAGGGCCGCCCCGGTGATATCGCCCCCGCCACTGACGATGGTGGCGGCCAAGTCTTCCGGGATCTCGATGCGATAGCTCACCGAGCAGCTGCCCGACCGGCAGTCGCGGTCCTTGAGTGTCACGTGGCCGTCGCGTGAAATGTGGGACGTCTTCGGCTTGTCAGCCGTGTAGGTGAACTTCTCGGTCACCTTCAGGCCGGCACGGTCCGAGGCGATCACGCGGACGTCTCCGGCCGTGGTGGCGACACTGAGCCCGGACACGGGCCCGCGCACTTCGTAGGAAGCGCTCGACGATTTCTCGTGCCGGATGTTCCCCGGATGCGCCGAATTCGCCGGAGAGTGGGAGCGGGTGGGGGAGTCGTTTGTCACGCATCCCGTCAGGAGCGCTACGCCAGTGGCCGTTGCCAGGGAGTGAGTGGCCAGCGCATGAAGTCTCACGGTGGTTCCCTTTCGTAGTGAGGCGGGTACTCACCAGCCCCGAGACCACCGGTTGTCGCTACGTGTGCCGCAGGCAACCCCGCGCGCTCCCAGGCCGCCGTGCAGATCCTCCGGACGGGATACCACCGGCAAGTCCGGGCTGGGCAAGACGTGCCCCTCGTGCTGTGACCGGTGCCGGTGCTGGTGCTGTCTCTGGCCAGTATTCGGATCGCCCGCACTTCCGTATTGACCGGTCGGCACACGTGTCGGGCGAAGGTTCGTCCTCTCGTACGAAACCTGCGGCGGCCCTGCCCCGGCGGCTTCAGGTGCGTGCCGGTTCCAGGGTGGCGGGGGTGGCGCCGTCGGGGCGGACGGTGATGCCGTACGTCGCCTTCGTGGGGGTGGAGTGGAAGGCCGGGACGTGGGCCGGCAGGAGGTGTTCGAGCAGGACGGTCGATTCGCGGAGGGCGAATTGCAGACCGAGGCAGGCGCGGGGGCCGAGGCCGAAGGGGAGGTAGGCGCCCGGGTGGGTGGGGCGGTCGTCCCGGGTGGTGAAGCGCCGGGGGTCGAAGTGCTCCGGGTCCGGCCACAGTTCGGGATCGCGATGCGTGAGGTAGGGACAGATCAGGATGTCGGTGCCCGCTGTGACGGAGTAGCCGGCGAGGGTGTCGTCCTCGGTGGCGTGGCGGGGCAGGATCCAGGCGGGTGGGTAGAGCCGGAGCGTCTCGTGGACGAGTGCCTGGACGGCCTGGCTGCGTTGCGTCGAGCCTTCGCCGCCGGCGGCGAGAGCCTCTTCGCGGGCGGCGGGGTAGCGGTCGAGAAGCAGGTAGAGCCAGGTCAGGGTGGTGGCGGTGGTCTCGTGCCCGGCGACGAGCAAGGTGATCAGCTCGTCGCGGATCAACTGGTCGGTGTATTCGGGGCGTTCGGTGGCGGCGTCGACGAGGACGTGCAACAGGCCCGGGCCGTCGGGGCCGGCCGCCCCGCTGCGGGCGGTCTCGATGGCGTGCCGGGCGACCGCGTCGATCCTGGCGAGGTCGGCGGCAACGGCGTCCTGCGCGTCGGTGACATCGGCGGGCAGCGTCGGGAGCGCGGCTGCCACGGCCGTTACGGCGGCCAGTTCGCGCTCGGTCCCGTCATCGAGAGGGTGGCCGGTGAGGGAGCGCCAGATGGAGTCCAGGGCGAAGCGGCGCATCTCCAGCCCGACATCGAGGGTCTGCCCGGTGCGGGCGTATCCGGCCCAGCGCCCGGCGGTGGTCCGCGCGGCCTCGGTGATCCGCTGTTCGAAGCGGCGCATCCCGGTACCGGTGAACTGCGATTGCAGCAGGCGGCGCTGCCGCTGCCACGCCGCACCGGTGGCGGCGAGGACGCCGTCGCCGATCAGCAGGCGCGCGCGGTGGGAGCGCTTGACGTACCGGTCCGCGTGCCGGGCGAGTACGTGTTGGACCGCCTGCGGGTCGGTGACGAGGAGGGTGGGGTCAGGGCCGAGGCGGAACGACGCGATACCGCCGCACCGTTCGCGTACCTGGGACAGCAGATCGACCAGTTCGCCGCCCCCGGAACGCCACCGCTCCACGAGGGCGGGCCCGGCTGCGGGGACCGGCCGCTCCGTTCCGGGAATGTGTGGGAGGGGGCCGGGGCTGGCTTCCGTGGCCACAGGTCGTCTCCTGTTCAACCGCTGGGCTTGGCTCCTGACGGAACGTTGGAGCCACGGACTGTACAGCGGTGAACGCACCCCGTCACAGCCCGACCGAGGCGGCAGGGGACGCCTGGCTGAGCGGCGGCGGGCCCGCCCGTCAGTCGGACGGCGGGCCCGCGAGCGGCCCTGAGCGGTCGGGCACGGCGTTCAAGTGCGTGCCCGACGACGTAGGCGCCTACCGGCCGATCTGCTCGGGCGTGACGGTCAGCCACTTCTTGTCGGCCGTCACCCGCTGCCCCAGCTCCTTCTGCCGCTTCGCGTTGGCCTGCTTCATCGCGTCGAGCTCCTTCATGTAGCTCTCCTTGCGGTTCACCCAGATACGTGCCCCGCCGTGCGCCACGTCCGCGGAATGGAACAGCATCGGCCCGTCGCTCTTCGGGGTGTCACCGGCGGCAAGGATCGGCTGCTTCCACTCGTCGATGTACGTGTTGATGGCGGCCGGCTTGCCCTCGTACCAGGTGAGCGGCGCCCACAGCTTGGGCGTCAACTCCCGGTTGGTGAGCGCCTTTTGCGCCTTCGGGTCGAAGCGCCCCTCGGCGATCTCCTTGCGCGAGCTGGTGACCTTGCCGGTCTTGCGGTCCTTGAGCAGCGCGGAGACGCCGATGACGTTCTCCGGCTTCACGTCGTACCCGTACTTGGAATCCGCCAGGACCATCCGCACCAGGTCCTCGCTTGCCGCACTGACGACGTACACCTCGACGCCGTGCGCACGCAGCGTCCGGTACAGCTCCTGCATCCCCGGGAAGAACTCGGGTGCCTTGACCTCTGTCTTGGTCAGCTTGCCGGCTTCGTAGTACTCGGCGGGTATGGCCTTCTTGTACGCGAGCAGCTCATCGACGTACTGCTTCAGCTCCTTCAGGGTGAAGCCGGAGAAGATCTGCGCGGCCCACGGGTAGCAGACCTGGTCGTCGACCTCGCACAGCCGGTTGTAATAGCTGTAGAGGCTCTCCTTGTGGGTGGCCGTGTCCTTGAAGGGGATGATCTTCAGGGACGGGTCCATCGACTTCCGGGTCAGCACGCCCTTCATCTCGAGGAAGGGGAGCAGCGCCTCTTCGAGGTCGTTGCGGTAGGTGGTGTTGTCCGCATCGAAGACGGCATACGCGCCCTTGTGGTCGTGCTCGGCGATGACCTTGCCGAGCTGCTTCGCCACCGGGGCGGGCCAGTGCTTCAGCTCCTGGGCTACGGAGTGTGCGGAGGGGCCTGCCGCGGAGGCGTCCGTGCCCGGCCACAGGGCGCTGCACGCGAGCACCGCGACCGTCAGCACCCCCGCCGCACCGAAGACCGCAAGCTTGTCTTTGCCGCGTACTTTCACGTGTGTTCATCCCTGCTGAAGCGAGTCCTACGGTGATCGGCCCCGTTCGGGGCGGCGCGCCATGCTAAAGGCAGGGATCAAGATTTCCCATGAGCGAAGTCACGGTGAGTAAGGGGCATGAAGCAGGCGGCTCTGGGTAGTAGCACGGGCCTGGGTGAGGGGCGCAGAGCGCCGGAAAGCCCCCGGAACGGCGCGCCGCACATACTGTCACTGTGGCCCCGAAGCAGGAGTTCGTGAGAACCAGCCCGCCGCCCGGAGGCGTGGTCTCCGCCGTCGGCTACCGCGTGGAAAGGCCCGGCCACGCAGCGGCGCGCCCCCTCCACCGCGGCCTCCCCTCCCCCTACCTCACCCTGATCTTCTCCCTGGACGGCCGCGTCACGAGCGGCCTCACCCCGGCCCAGGCGACGGGCCCCGACGCCATCCGCACGGACATCGTCGTGGGCGGCCTGCACCAGAGCCCCACGTACGTCGTACAGCCCGAGCGGGAGTCCGGCATCCAGCTGGCCGTGCACCCACTGGCCGCCCGCGGCCTCCTCGGGCTCCCGGCCGCCGAGCTGACCGGACAGGTGGTCACCTCCGGCACGGACGTGCTCGGCCGGCGCGTGGCCGAACTGTGCGAGCGGCTGGCCGAGTTGACGGAGTGGGACGCGCGGTTCGCCGCGCTTGCCGGGTACCTGAAGGGACAGCTCGCGACCCACGACGACCGGCCACCGCCACGTCCCGAGGTCACCGAGGCATGGGCGTGGCTGGCCCGGCACCGCGGCGCGGGCACCTTGCGCGGCCTCGCGGCGCATGTCGCGCTGAGCGAGCGCCGCCTGGGCACCCTCTTCCGCGCGGAGACCGGCGTGACCCCCAAGCAGGCGGCCCGCCTGATGCGCTTCGAGCACGCCAAGGCCGTCGTCGTCCGCGCGACCGCCGCGGGCACCCGCCCCGATCTGGCCCGCGTCGCGGCGGACTGCGGCTACTACGACCACTCGCACCTCGTACGCGACTTCCACCAGTACACGGGCGTTAGCCCCAGCGCATGGCTGGCCGAAGAGTGCCGGAATATCCAAGCCGGCGGCCACCTCAACGGCGCAGGCTGAAGCCCATGAACACACAGAACACGCCCACCACGACACGCACCCCCGATGTCTGGCCCACCCTCCAGGCCCACGATGCCCCCGCCCTGATCGACTTCCTCGTCGGCACGGTCGGCTTCCTCCGCACGGCCGTGTATGAGGACGGTGGCCGCGTCGCTCACGCCCAGCTGGACTGGCCCGAGGGCGGCGCCGTGATGCTCGGCTCCTACGACCCCGCCGGCGACGGGTGCCTGAAGCCGGGCTCCTTCGGCGCGTACGTCGTCACCGACCATGTGGACGAGCTGTACGCCCGGCTTGCCAGGGCGGGCGTACAGGTCGTCCGCGAGATCGAGGACCAGCCGTACGGCAGCCGGGAGTTCGCCATCACCGACCCCGAGGGCAACAAGTGGTCCTTCGGCACGTACCGCGGCGAACCCCGCCCGAACTGACCGCACGGCAGTGCTTGCCGCGCCGCCCCGCTCCCGGCTTCGGAGCCCGGCCCCCTGTCGTCCGATGAACGGCCGATGACGACCAACGGCCGATGGCGGGGAGAAGCGCAGGTGAAACCGCACCTGGACGTGAGTGGGGTGCGCTGGCAACGAGCACATCCGGCCCACAAGGCGTATATGTGAAGTCATCGGAAGTACGAACCTGGTGCGGTGCGGCACACCGCGCGGTGGCTCCGGTGCCGCGGCGTCGCGAGCGTGGCCCGGCAGGGAGATGCCCCTGTGAAAGTCCTGCAACCCACGCTGGCGAAGGTGCCGTGGATGCTCGCGGCACTGGCCCTCGTGGCCGGTGTGCTGCTGGACCTCTTCGCGCCGCAGCCGTACACGGGACTCCCGCTGCTCGCCGCCGCGCCACTGGTCGCGGGCGCCACGCTCACCTTCCGCTCCGCGCTCGCCGTCGCGTGTGTGACATGCGTGGTGTCGGTGGCGGTGGATATCGAACGCGGACGTCCGGCGACGCCGTTGTTCGTCGATCTGGCCGTCGTCGGCGTGATCGGCGTGCTGGCTCTCGTGGTCAACCGGCTCATGGTGCGCCAAGGCCGCGATCTGGCGCTGGCCAGGGATGTCGCGGAGGCGGTCCAGCGGGCGGTGCTCCCTGACCCGCCGAGGGAGGTCGGGCCGCTGGCCGTGGCCGCGGAGTACACGGCGGCGCAGGCCGAGGCGCGGATCGGCGGTGATTTCTTCGCGGTGCAGGAGACGCCGTTCGGAGTGCGGATGATCATCGGGGATGTGCGGGGCAAGGGCTTGGCGGCCGTCGCCGCCGTGTCGGTCGCGATCGGCGCGTTCCGCCAGGAGGCCGAGTACGCGCCCACCCTGACCGGGCTGGGGCAGCGGATGGACGAGGCATTGGCCAGGGAAGCGGCCCGGGGCGGCCCGGTGATCTCCACCGAGGGCTTCACCACCGCCGTGCTGGCCGAGGTCTCCGCCGACGGCGAAGCGGTGAGCCTGGTGAACCGTGGACACCCGCCCCCGTACCTGGTGTACGACGAAGAGTGCGTACGCCTCGACCCGACCGCCCCACAGCTGCCGCTCGGCGTGGGGCTGGGCGATATCGCCGCCCCCGCCGGACCCGGGCCCGTCGATGTGGTGCGGCTGCCCCCTGGGGCCGCCCTGCTGCTGGTGACGGACGGTGTCACCGAGGCGCGGGACAAGCGGGGAGCGTTCTACGATCCGGTCTCCTCGGGGCGCATGAGCAGGCGGTTCCGGGACCCCGACGCACTGGTGGATGCCCTCACCCAGGACGTCGGCCGTTGGACCGAGGGCGACCGCGCGGACGACATGGCCATCCTGGTGGTCGCCCGGTCTCGTCCACGATCTTGACCTCCCGCGGCCTCTTCGGTCAGTCCGCCGGCTCGAACGACCCGTAGCGGGGTTCGCCCGCCCGCTCGTACGTGCAGAACACGACGCCGGTGCCGGTCGGCCGGGCGCCGGTGAGTTTGAACGCGGCGGGTACGGTCCCCGCCGCGAAGAGCCGCTTGCCGCGAGCGCCTGAGCGTCGCACGGCCGGGGCGGCGGGGCGCCCCCTACGCACCGGTGGGCGACGGCGGGGTCAACCGATCGGATGACCCCGGGCTCCACCGATCCGCCCGTCACGGCGAGCCGGTACGACGACGGGATACGGCCGGACGCGGCCGCAGGATGGATGACGGAGCGGGGGAGAGGCCCCGGTCACCCGCCGAGAGGGAGCGCCGGACAAAGCGGCCCCCCAGTCAGGCGGATCCCCAACACCCAACACCCCAGAAAAATGCCGGAGTTGACTTCCGTGAAGCACGTCAAGAAGGTCTCCCAGCGCGCCCGGGTCGTCACCGGCGGCGCCGTTGCCGCCCTCGTCATCGGTGGGTTCGGTGCCTGGTCCGCGGGTGCCACCGCGCCGGCCGCCCCGGCTACCCCGGCCGCCGGCAAGACCGCCGCGAGCGGCGGCAACCTCACCCGGTCCACCCACCTGACCGTCGCGGCCGCCACCGACGCCGCCGAGGCCGTGCTGGACGCGGCGAAGAAGGAGAACCAGCGCGTCTCCGTCGCCGTCGTGGACCGCAACGGCAACACGCTCGTCACTTTGCGCGGCGACGGCGCGGGCCCGCAGTCCTATGAGTCGGCCGTGAAGAAGGCATACACCGCCGTCTCCTGGAACGCCCCGACCTCCGAGCTGGTCAAGCGCCTGGACAGCGCCCCGACGCTGAAGGACATCCCCGGCACCCTCTTCCTGGCCGGCGGCGCCCCGGTCACCGCCAAGAACGCGCCGGTCGCCGGGATCGGTGTCGCCGGCGCCCCGTCCGGCGACCTGGACGAGAAGTTCGCCCGGGCCGGCGTGGCCGCGCTGGCCGATTGATCCGCGACATGCCGAGCGTTTCGGGCCGTACGGCCGCTCGGACCCCGGCGGCGCACGGGACGACCCCCCGTACCGTGCGCCGCCGGTCGCCCCTCTCCGCCGCGCGCATCCGCGCCGCGCTGCCCACGGGGGCCGGGATCGCGCTCCGTACGAAGACGGCGACGATTCTGTCCGCGCTGTCCGTGCTGCGCACCCGCGCCCCCTGGAGTGCAAGGAGCACCACGATGAACGCCCTCGATCGCGATCTGCTGGAGGCCGCAGCACACGGCGAAACCGACGCCGTGCGCGCCGCCCTCGACGGGGGCGCGGCGGTGGACACCCGCGACGAACACCGCCGCACCCCCCTGCTGCTGGCCGCGCTCGGCGACCATGTGCCGGCCGCCGGGGTACTGGTGGCCGCCGGCGCCGACCCGAATGCCCAGGACGACCGGTACGACAGCCCCTGGCTGGTCACCGGTGTCACCGGCAGCGTCGCCATGATGCGCGCCCTGCTGCCGGCCGGGCCCGATCTCACGGTGACCAACCGCTTCGGCGGCACGTCGCTCATCCCGGCGGCCGAGCGCGGTCACGTCGGCTACGTCCGGGCCGTGCTCCGCGAGACCGACACCGACGTGGACCATGTGAACCGGCTGGGCTGGACCGCCCTGTTGGAGGCCGTCATCCTCGGTGACGGCGGCCGCGCCCATCAGGAGATCGTCGAGCTGCTGATCACCGCCGGAGCCACCCCGGGCCTGCCCGACAAGCACGGCGTCACCGCCCTCGGGCATGCCGTTCGCCGCGGATACCTGGAGATCACCGATCTGCTCAAGGCCATCCGATGAGGCGTCAACGCCCTTTGGCGAGGCGGGCCGCGGCCCTGCGGAAGGCCCTGCCTGCCGTGCTCGCTTCGGTCCTGCTCGTGGTGACGGGGTGCTCCGCCGGCGCGGCGGACGACTCGGCGGCGGAGCAGGCCGGTTCACCGTCCCCCGCGGCGAAGAAGGTCCCCGCGCCGTCCGGCCGGACGCCGGGCGGCACCGTGCTCGTCGCCGACTTCGGCGCCGACACCGTGACCTTCGTCGACCCCGCCCGTGGCGCGTTCGACTCCGTACGCGTCGGCACCGCCCCGTACGGGCTGGCCGTCGGTGACGACGGCCGGGCCTGGGTCGCCACCGCCGAGGGCGTCGCCGTCGTCGACACCGCTGAACGGAAGCGGATCACCCGCATCCCGTACGAGACGGAGGGCATCGGGGGTCCGGCGCACGGCGAGTACCGCGGCGGCGGCATGGGTATCGCGCTCGCCCCCGACGGCCGTCACGCGTATGTCGGCGTCAACCGGCCCGGCGGCAACGGCACCGTCGAGGCGATCGACACCCACACCCTGAAGGTCACCGGCGTCGCCGAGGTGGGCCGCCGCCCGTTCGACGTGGATATCGCGCGCGACGGGCGGGCGGTGTATGCCACGGACCACGATTCCTTCGACGTCACCGTGGTGACCCCCGGCTCCCTCCACACCCGGCGCATCGAGGTCGCCCCCTACGGCACCGAAGGCGGCCTCGGTTCCTGGCTCAAGCCGCACTACACCGCCGTCCGCCCGTCGGACGGCAAGCTGCTGCTGCCGTTCGAGGGGGAGCGTCTGGCCGTCGTCGACCCGGAGACGGCCCGCTCCCGCATCGAGAAGATGGCCGCCAACACCCATCAGCACGGCGTCACGATCACCGGCGACGGCACGCTGTTCGCCGTCGGCACCGGCCCGATCGACCCCTCACGGGACGACGGCCCGTCGCTGACCGTGCGCACCCCGCAGGGGCGGGAGAAGGTGATCCCGTTGGACGGTGCCCACGAGGCCGTCGAGGTCTCGGCCGACGGCCGGACCGCGTACGTCACGGGAGGCTTCACCCGCGACGGCTACTGGAACGGCATCTCCGTCGTGGACCTGGACTCGGGAACCGTCCGCCGCCTTGCCGCGGGTGAGCGTCCGTTGGGCATCGCGGTGCTGTGACCTGTTGCGGCGGGGGACGTGGTCAGGCGTCTTCGCGGAGGGTCCGCTCGAGTACGGAGCGGTGGGTCGGCTTGGCGTCGCTGTAGCGCTGGTGGCCCTCGTGGGTGAGGACGACGAAGATGCCGCGGCGGTCGAGATCACACATGACGCGATCGACGAGGCCGTTTCGTTCCAGCCTGGCGACCAGCCGGGATGCGGCGCTCTGGCTGAGGTGCACCACGTTGGTGAGGTCCTGGCCCCGGCACTTGCCGTGGTCGGAGGAGGCGAGGAGCTCGAGTGCCTCGAACTCGCTGACGCTGAGGCCGTGCTGCGCCTGCAACTCGTGCTCAAGAGCGTTGTGCACGGTGGCATGGCGGGCGAGAAGCCCATGCCACTCGTCGACCAAATCCTGCTCCGAGCCACCAGTCATGGAGCGAGAATAGCATGCGCCAGCATTTGATGCAGGAAAATTAAATGCACTTGCATTCGATGCGCGTGCATGTGAGAGTCATGGCATGACTTCCTCCGCACCGCTGTCCGCCTCCACATCCACGTGGAACGCCAAACTCTGGGGAGTGCTGCTCACGGTCTCCCTCGTCATCGGCCTCGACGCGCTCGACGTGTCGATGGTCGGCGTCGCCCTCCCCTCCATCCAGGCAGACCTGGGCCTGTCCACCAGCGCGCTGCAGTGGGTCGTCAGTGGCTATGTCCTCAGTTACGGCGGTCTGTTGCTGCTCGGCGGACGCGCCGCCGACCTGCTCGGACGCCGCCGGGTGTTCCTGACCGCGGTAGCCGTCTTCGCCGCCGCCTCCGTGCTCGGCGGTCTGGTCGACGACGGAACCCCGCTCATCGCCACCCGCATACTCAAGGGCATGGCGGCGGCGTTCACCGCGCCCGCCGCGCTGTCCATCGTCACCACCACGTTCGCCGAAGGGCCGGCGCGCAACAAGGCGCTGGGCGTCTTCTCCGTCTTCGGCGCCAGCGGCTACTCCGCCGGCCTGGTGCTCTCCGGCCTGCTGACCCAGGTGGGCTGGCGCTGGACGTTCTTCCTGCCGGTACCGATCGCGCTGATCGCGTGGATCGCGGCCAACCGCCTGCTGCCCAAGGACGGCCCCCGCTCCTCCGGCGGCTACGACATCCCCGGTGCGATCACCTCGGTCGGCGCGATGCTGCTGCTCGTCTACACCGTCGTCGAGGCGCCTGAGGCCGGCTGGGCCGCGCCGAACACCCTGATCCAGTTCGCCATCTCCGCGGTCCTGCTGCTCGCCTTCATCGTGATCGAGCGCCGCAGTGCGCATCCGCTGGTCCGCCTCGGCATCCTCCGCTCGAGCTCGCTGGCACGGGCCAACCTGGGCATATCCGTGTTCTTCGGCGGCTACATCGGCTTCCAGTTCGTGGTCATGCTCTACTTCCAGTCGGTGCTGCGGTGGTCGGCGCTCCAGACCGCGCTCGGCTTCCTTCCGGCCGCGCTGATCGTCGCCTTCGGCTCGCCTCAGATGGAGCGTCTGATCGCACGGATCGGCACCTCGCGGACCATCGCGGGCGGCGTCATCGCCCACCTCGTCGCCTATGTGCTCTTCCTCGTCATCGACCGGGACGCCCCGTACGCCGTCGGTGTGCTGCCCAGCATGATCCTGCTCGGCATCGGGTTCACCCTGGCCTTCGCGTCCTTCAACATCCAGGCCACGGCCGGCATCCCGGACCACGAGCAGGGCCTGGCCGGCGGCCTGCTGAACACCTCGACGCAGGTCGGCGGCGCGATCGGACTCGCCATCGTCACCGCGGTCCTCACCGCCGGGGGCGAAGGCAAGACCGGCCCCGACGCCCTGCTCGCCGGCTTCACTCCGGCGCTGCTGACGATCACCGTCCTCTCGGCCATCGGCCTGCTCATCGGACTGTCCGGAGTGCTCGGGCGCCGCAAGACCGACGAGCCGACGGCTGAGTCCGCGGAAAAGCCGGCGGACACGTCGACGGAAAGGCTGTCGGCAAAGCCGACGGACGAGCCGGAGCTCGCCCTCGTCGACTGACCGGCGCATCCGCGAGACGCGCTGACGGCTACGTCGCGCATGCGCCAACCGGGGCGCGGCAGGGAAGGACTAGCTGGTGCTCAGCCAGTCCTGCAACGGTGCTGTGAAGTGACGAGGCGGCAGCTCTACGAGCTGCCGCCTCGTCGTTCGTAGTGGCTGCGACGGCTCGGCGCTGTCCGCGCTCGGCGTTGTGCCGGTATTCCGCCGGCGGCCGCCCTGTCGCCGCCCCGTCCTGGAATGGCCTAATTTCTGGCAATTCGCGCGCGTATGGGCGAGCCGTGGAATAACACGCCGATTCTGCCGGGCAAGGCTTCCCCATCGCTGGTCATTGCCGGCCATCGTTGGTCATCGCTGCGCATCAACGGGTCTCAACGAGTCTCGAACGGGACTCGCCGTCGCGCTTCTCCGATGAGGAGGATGGGGTCCTTGATGCGTTCGAACCCTCGGCCTGTTCTGCGGGCCGCATGCTGCGCGCTCGGGCTCATCGGAGGTGCGCTCTCCCTGGCTGCGTGCACGACGCAGGCCGAGCCGCAGGCGCGTTCCTCCGCTCCGGGGGAGCCGGGCAGTGCGCACACCGATGTGCTGTTCATCGGCGCCCATCCGGATGACGAGTTCCAGTCACTGGCCACGTTCGGGCAGTGGGGGGAGGAACAAGGGCTGAGTACCGGCGTGGTGACCATCACTCGGGGTGAGGGCGGCGGAAACGCCGACGGCTCTCAGGAGGGCGTCGCTCTGGGCATGATCCGTGAGGGCGAGGAACGCAAGGCCGTCGAAAAGGCCGGCATCCGCAATGTGTTCTACCTCGACAAGCCCGACTTCTGGTACACCCTGTCCGCTCCGCTGACGACCACGGTCTGGAACAAGTCGCCGCAGCCTTCGGCGGACACCCTCTCGCGGCTCGTCAGGCTGATCCGTGCGACCACCCCGCAGAAGGTGGTGACCATGGACCCCCGCCCGTTCAATCAGCACGGCGGCCACCAGGAGGCCGGGCGCCTTGCGACGGAGGCGTTCCGTCTCGCCGGCGATCCGAAGGCGTTCCCCGACCAGATCACCCGCGAGAAGTACAAGGCGTGGAAGCCCACCCAGCTGCTCGCCCAGAGCTGGGGCTTCCAGGGGCCCGTGGGGGAAAAGTGCGCCGCACACAAGGCCACGGACCCGCACACCGGACTGCCCGTCATGGGCGTATGGACCGGGACGATGTCCATCGAACAGCGCGGTAAGACGTGGGCACAGATCGAACGGGACGCGGCCCGCGAATATGCCACCCAGGGCTTCGGCTCACTTCCGCCCTCGGTACAAACCCAAGAGAAGCTGCTGCCCTGCGAGTGGTTCACCGTCCTGGCCGACAACGCCAGCGGCGCGCAGCCGCCCTCGGTACGTGAGCAGTCCGGGCTACGGCCGCTGTACGCCGGCTTTCGTGACTGGGCGCGGCGGATGAAGATGCCGTGGCTGGCCAACGGCGCCCAGCCCGCCTACCCGGCCAACCCCTCCACCGACGTGCCCGAAGTCGCCAAGGCCCCCGTCGTCGACGGCACGGCCGGTCCGGGCGAATACCCGGGCCCGAAACTGGGGTTGAGGCACTGGGAGGGCAAGGAGTGCAAGGGCGGGAACGACTGCGCGGCCGCCGCCGAATTCTCCCGCCACGGTAACGACCTGTACGCGATCATCCACGTAACGGACGACGTCAAGGGCTTCGCGCTGGACTCCGCCGACGACTGCAAACGCCACTGGCGCACCGATGCCGTCGAGATCGACCTCGACCCGCAGGGCCATTCCAACGACACCTCGACCACCTTCAAGACCGGCATCCTGCCCTTCACCAAGGGCGGCAAAGGCGCCTGCGCCGGGCGCGACGGCGACAATCGCCAGGGCCCGGCGAGCAGTACCGCCCGCGGCATGGCCGTCGCCTCCGTCGTCACCGACCAGCCCTACAAGGGCTATTCGGTCGAAGCGAAAATCCCGCTCGGCGACCTGCCCGCCCCCGTAGACCCGGACCGTCTGACCGCCAACGTCCTCCTCTACGACTCCGACACCCAGGACAAGACCGGCAAGACCCGCCTGGCGTGGTCCGCCTACGGGAGCGCCCAGGCGGACCCGTACGTATGGGGCGCACTGCACCTGCCCGGATACGTTCCGCCTTCCGAACGTGGGACACGGCGCCCGGACATTCCGCAGGACGCGGCGCAGAGCGCAAAATCCCCGGCATCCGTCGAACAGGCCCGGCGCACCGGCGTCCCCCTCGCAGGCGGCCCCCGCAACCCACCGAGCCCTGCCGCGTGACGGCCGCGGACCGCGAGCGAGGCCGGCACGTAGCCTGAAGACGACCCCGGCCCCGACCCCGGCCCCGGCCATGTCCGATCGATCGATCTGAAGGTGACGAGCGTGCCCACACCCCTGCCGCAGTGTCCGCGCTGCGAACAGGACTGGGTCCACCCGTACCGGTTCAAGGACGACGGGGCGGCCTTCTCCCTGTGCACGGAATGCGACTCCGTCTGGTGGCCCCATGAGGCTCTGGAGGTCTCCGCCGCGCACTTCCTCGACGATGTGGCGGCCGAGCGGCTCGAGGTGAGCGGCAACCCCTGGACCACTCGCACGTGGGCCGATGTCATCGAGCCGGTCGATGGAGGCCGCTGACGTTCACGGCTGACGTCCACGCCGGCGAACGGTGGGCGCGCGACCGCGGCGGCCGTCTCGCGGCCGGCGACCGCGCCGGGCGGGCGGTGCCGGCGGGTCAGGGCGCGGGCGTCAGCGGGGCCGGCGTGGTGGCCTCCCAGGCGAAGCCGTCCGGGTCGGTGAAGGCCTCGGTGTCGCCGCCGAGCGCGAGCCGGTGCGATCCGGTGCCGTCGGCGGGGACGCCGAGGTCCTTGGCGAGGGCGCGGCGCCCGTACAGCGCCAGTGTGAAGGGGCTCGACGGGGTGGCGAACTCGACGTACTTGCGCCCGAAGCTCTTCGCCACGGCGAGACCGCGGTCGACGTAGAACTGCCTGCTCGCGGCCACGTCCGAGGCTCCCAGCAGGAGCACGACCGCGTCGATCTGCCGGGTGTCCGGGCCGGTGTCCTTCTTGGCGGACGTGGCGACCTTCCAGATCGTCCCGTCCGGTGCCCGTACGACGCCGCCGTAACCCCAGAACGACTTCGCGGCAGGCTTCAGCGGCGTGGCACCGGCGTCGAGGGCGGCGCCGATGAAGCCGTTGACGGTGGCCGGCTGGGACACCGTGAGCGACAGCGCGAAGCCACGGAAGCCGGTCGTCGGCGCCTCCGAGGCCCGCAGGCGCACCTGAGTGTCCAGACCGAAGGCGGTGTAGAAGTGGTTGGCGGCCGTGGGGTCGGCCACTTCGAGGGTGAGGGATGCGAAGGAAGTCATGGCGTTCACGCTAGGCGCGGCCCGGGGACCGGCGCTTCTCGAATCCTGCCCGGTCCGTCAGTCCGCGCGGAGCGCCGGCGGCGCAGTGGGCATCGCGGCCGGCGGGCGGGTGTCCCCTCGGCCAGTGGCTTGCGGGGGCGGGGGTTCGCTGCGGTCACTGCCGTTGTCGGCCGGAGGACGAGATCCGGTGGCGCCCGCGGTGGTGCGGAGCGTAAGGGAGTGGGCTGCGAGGGCGCCCAGTGCGAGGGAGATGAGGTGCCCGGCGTCGGCGAGTCGTGGATCGTAGAGACAGGCGCCGGTCAGGAGTACGGCCAGCAGGGGCAGGCCGTAGCGGCGCAGGTGTCCGGGAGTCTGCGCGAGAAGGCAGGCGCCCGTGGTGACCAGGCCGTAGCTGATGCCGACGTCGCGGGCGCGGGCGGGGATGCCGTGCAGGTGCGCGATGCGCACGAGCCACAGGGTGCCTTCGGTCAGGAGCGTCGCGGTGAGGTGACCGTAGAGGAAGACGCCGAGGGCTCGCAGGGTGCCCCAGCGCCATTCCGCGTATCCCAGGACGGCGGCCACGGCCGCGATTCCGGCCACCACGGGTACGCCGTCGACCACCAGGCCGCTGGTGAAGAAGGTCCACCACTTGCCCGCCTGGAGGTGGTGGACGTTGCTGCTGTTGTGCCGGATGAACCGGGCGTGCTGCGCCCGTGGTTGCGCCGCCAGCCACACGGCGACCAGCAGGAGGGCCGTCACGTACGACGCGGTGCCGCGCAAGCGCTTCAGGATCTGCGCAGCGGCGGCGAGGGATCCGATGCGGTGCCGCTCCCCGTGGGAAGTGGGGCGCCGGCCCTGTGCGCTCGGGGCCGGGGCATCGAGGCGGTGGAGGGCACGGTCGATGTCGGCGTGCATCTGCTCGGCGCTCTGATACCGCTCGTCCCTGTCCTTGGCGAGTGCCTTGAGGACGATGGCGTCGTAGTCGGGCGTCAGGTCAGGGGCGCGGGCCGAGGGCGGCCGGGGAGCCTCGTTGACGTGGGCGTAGGCGACGTCCAGCGTCGTGTCGCGGATGAACGGCGGTTGTCCGGTGAGCAGTTCGTACAGGAGGCAGCCGGTGGAGTACAGGTCGGTACGAGCATCCACCGGAAGGCCGCGGGCCTGCTCAGGGGAGAGGTAGGAGGCGGTGCCGATCATCGTGGCGGTCTGTGTCAGCGTCCCGCCCTGCGCATCGAGGATCCGGGCGATGCCGAAGTCCAGCACCTTCACGGTGCCGTCATCGCCGTACATGACGTTGGCGGGTTTGATGTCGCGGTGCACGATGCCGTGGGAATGCGCGTGCGCCAGCGCCTCCAGGACGCTCGCGACCAGCCGCAGGGCCTGTGGGGGTGTGATCCCGGCTCCGCGGTGTGCGAGGTCGTGCAGCGTCCGGCCCTTGACGTGCTCCATCACGATGTACGGCAGTCGCGTGGGCCCGTCGGTGTGTTCGCCGCTGTCGTAGACGGAGACGATGCCGGGGTGATTGAGGGCGGCCGCCGAACGTGCTTCGCGCAGGAAGCGGGCGCAGGCGGCGGCGTCGTCGGCGAGGGCGGGGCGGAGGGTCTTCACGGCGACCGTCCGGCCGAGTTTCAGGTCCTCGGCGAGATGCACCTGGGCCATCCCGCCCTGGCCCAGCGGCCGGCCGAGGACGTAACGGTTGCCGAGCGGTTGCGCAGGGGGATGGTCCACCGAGTGCGGCCCTTTCCTTGGGGAGCCGCGCGGCATCGAGGCTCGGCTCCCTCACGGGCTGGCGCCTCCGCCCGCCGGCGCGGCCCGGCGGAGGCGACAGATGTCAGTTGTCGGAGTTATTGGAGTTGTCGGCGCTGTCGGAGTCGTCGGCCTTGCCGTTGGCGTCCGCCGCGTCGACGGCGCGCTCGGCGTCGTCGACCTTCTTCTGCATCTGCCCGAGTTGGCCGGACGAGGCCGGGGCGCTGCTGCCGGCGGAGGGGGCCGCCTTGTCCGGCGTGGCGGACGAACAGGCCGTGGTGGCCAGGAGCGGCGCGGCGAGGGCCACGGTCACCAGCATGGACAGGCGTCGCCGGCGGTTCATGACGTGGCGGCCGTCTTGTCCTTGGCCCCGCCGTTGTTCGCCGCGCACCAGGTGGCGACGTCCTTCAGGTCGGGCTTCTTCTTCTTGAGGCTCGCCAAGAGCTCCTTGCGGGTGGCGAGGCGGTCGCCCAGGAACTTGGCGATGGCCGTGTGGTTGGCCTTCTTGGCGTTGTCGATGCGCGCTTCCAGGAACTTGAGGGAGCCGCGCCTGGCGACCGGGCCCTCCATGCGCTTGATCCGCCTGTCGATCCGCTTCTCCAGCCTGGGCACCCGGTGGCACAGCTTCCGCGCCCCGTCGCCCTTGGGGCCCTTGGTGTGCGCGGCCGCGGAATCCGACGTGGCCGGGCTCGCGCCCGCCGCCGCGAACGAGGGGGCAGCGGCTGCCGTGGTGGCGAGGACGAGGCCCGCCAGGGCCGCGGTCATGGTCGCTTTGCGACGCTGCATGAGGAGTCTCCGTTCTGTGTACTGCCCGGATGCGTGCGGCAGCCCGCCCCGCACGGGGCCGGCGGCGGGCTGCGTGAGAGCGAAGGTAGGAACTGTTCTTGTGGTTTCTTTGTGAGCCGCCCGGCCCGGACAACCGGCCCTCGCCGCCTCCGTGTGGGACGGCCAGCCGGTGCGGTCCGGCCGTCCGCCGAGGTGGGCCCCGGTGACGGGCCCTTCCCGCCGGACTCCGCTGCCGTCCGTGGTGATCAGGAGACCGCAGACGAGGACGGCCGGCGTGAGAGTGGCCAGGGCCAGCGCGGTGATGCCCGCTTCGCGGCTCATGAAGGGACCGCGGCGCAGCGGCCGCGACCCCCGCCCGGCCGGCGCGTCCGCTCGTCGCCGGACGCTCCCCGCGGCCTCGGGCGGGGCGGCGAAGGTACTGGCGAGCACGAGGTCCCCCTCTCGCGGCGCGGGCACGGTGCCGGCGCACGGGAGGACGCTAGGGACGTACTTTGTGGAATTCCTGTCGCTGCCGGGCGGTGTCCGAGAGCCAGGTCCGGTGCTGCGGCACGGTGGCACCGGGCCGGTCCGGGCGCGTGAGGGGGAAGGCGATCTCGAATCGGGCACCCTTGCCGCCGGGGCCGTCCAGCACCCGCAGTTGCGCGCGGTGCAGGTCGATTTGCTGGGCAACCAGCGTCAGGCCCAGGCCCGACCCCGGGCTGTCGGCGCGACGGTAAAAGCGCTGAAAGATCGTCTGCCGCCGCTCCGGCGGCACTCCGGGCCCCTGGTCGTCCACGGTCAGGACGGCCACCGGGGCGCCGGCGTCGCCGTCCGCCCGCAACCGCACGGCGACACGGGCCCCGCCGTCCGCGGAGCGGCCGTGGGCCAGCGCGTTGGCGAGGAGGTTGTCCAGCAGCGAACGCAGCCCCGGCTGCCATCCGAGCACCGTCAGGCCCGGCGCGCCGTCGAGCGTCACCTCCGCCTGGGGATGGGTGCGGCGCAGATCGGAGACGGCCGCGTCCGCCAGCTCGGCCAGGTCGACGGGCGCGAACGCATCCGACTCCACCAGGTCTCCTTGGCCGAGCGCCCGCAGCATCACCAGCAGCCCCAGCAGGCGGGCGTGGCCGCGTCGCAGGTCGTCCACGGTCTCCGCGCGGTCGGCGGGACCGAGGTCCTGGAAGGCGTCGAGGATGTCGAGGTTGGTCTGCATGCTCATCAGCGGCGTGCGCAACTCGTGGGAGGCGGCAGCGGAGAAGGAACGGGCCGTCGCCAGGGCCTCGGCGGTGCGGGCGGCTTGTTCGTCGTAGCGGGCGAGGACCGTCTGCAGGGTGTGCGCGAGGTCATCGACCTCGGTGATCCGGGTCGGGGTGTGTTCCAGGCGTGCGGCGGTGGTGTGCGGGTCCAGGCCGCTGGTGCGTTGTTGCAGGCGCCGCAGCGGTCGGGCCGCGCCGGCGGCCAGCGCCCAGGCCAGGCCCGCGGACACCGGTGCGGCGAGCACCGCGACGGTGATCACCCGGCCGCGCACCAGCGCGATCTGCCGCTGGTTCGCGGCCTCCGGGGAGAACAGCCACAGCCTCCCCTGCACCCCGGGACCGTGGCCGGACACCGGGACCGTCAAGGCGCGCCAGGTCTCTCCGCGGGAGTGGACCGTGACCGGCTGCCCGGCCGCCCGGTCCGGCAGGCGCACGGACGGGTCGGGTTGCGGGCCGTCCATGACGGTGCCCTGCGGGCCGCTCAGGCGGATGCCGATGTCCAGCGCCGCGGCGAACAGCTTGCGCTGGCGCGCCTGCTCGACCTGCGGCCGGTCCTTGGAAGCGGCGCGCAACAGGCCCTTGGCCGCCACCGCGACGCCCCGTGACCGCTCGCGCAGCCGCTGGTCGGCCTGCGCATGCAGATCCTTGGTGACCAGGCCCACCAGCACCCAGCCCGCGGCCACCACCAGCAGCGGCACCACGGCCCCCACCACGATCGCGATCCGGGTGGACAGCCTCATGCCCGCGGCCCCCTGTCGCCGTTCTCGCCGTTCTCTCCGCGCGCGCCGCCCTCGTCGTCCCGCAGGACGAAGCCGACGCCGCGCACCGTGTGCACGATCCGGGACCGTCCGCCCGCCTCCAGCTTGCGCCGCAGATAGCTGACGAACGTATCGACCGCGTCGGTACGGACCTCGAAGTCATATCCCCACACCCGTTCCAGCAGCTGGTCACGGGTCAGGACCAGACCGGCATTGCGGGCCAGGACTTCGAGCAGCTCGAACTCCCGACGGGTCAGCTCCACCGGCCGGCCGTCAAGGCAGGCGGTGTGCGCCGCCGCATCGAGCAGCAGGCCTCCGATCCGAACGGTGTCGGTGGCCGCGGGCGGCCGCCGGCGCAGCAGGGCGTGCAGCCGCAGCACCAGCTCGTCCAGGGCGAAGGGCTTGACGAGGTAGTCGTCCCCGCCGGCCTGCAGCCCGGCCACCCGGTCCGCCACCTCGTCCAGCGCGGACAGCATGAGCACCGGTATGTCGTTGCCGTCCGCTCGCAGCCGCCGGCACACCGCGATGCCGTCGAGGTCCGGCATCGAGATGTCCAGCACCACGACATCCGGCGCCGCGTCCGCCACCTTGGCCAGTGCGTTCCGGCCGCCGTCCGCCACGTCGACGGTGAAACCGTTCAATCGCAGCCCACGCCCCAGCGACCGCCGGATCGTGGCGTCGTCATCCACCAGCAGGACCCGCCCGCAACTGGCCTGTGCGCCCATTCCCGTCTCCCCTGTCACCTTTTCGGCCACCGAAATGATGCACCACCGTCGTGACCGGTCTTCCGGCGCCGGTGCCCGGTGCAATTCCCGGTCTGACGCGCAACGGGGGAAAGGACGCGCCGGCGTCGGTTCACCCGATCGGACGCGCCGGAATCGCCCCGCAATTGGGAGATTTCCACAATGAGTGGGCTGGGGGAAATGTGGAGATCAGTCCAAGTTGGGATCCCGTAATGGATGAACAGATCGTACAAGTGAAGATTCACCCCGCCATCGGCATAGCCCGGGTCGGCAACAGTGACGAGGTGCCCTTCATCGGGCCGGAGTCACCCGACCAGCCGCCGCTGGCACCCGGGTCGTACAAGGACAGCGCGGGGCAGATCATCCGGCAGGCCGCCCGCTTCCGGATCTACGGCTACAACAAGGCCGGTGAGGTCGTCAGGGAGCTGAAGCTCGGCGAAGGGGACGTCACCGAGATCAACTGGTCGGTGCACCTGGCCAACAAGAAGGCCGCCTGGTACCAGTTCCACGTCCCGCTCGACATCGACGAGGCCAAGAGGCTGTCGGACAAGCAGCGGAGTCGCCGGAACGCCGACGTCACGGGGGACAAGCGGAAGAAGCTCGTCATCGACTCCGGCCGCCAGACCCTCAAGGCGTCCCAGCACCAGACCGCCACCTTCGCCGGCAAGATCATGGACAAGCCGGTCTCCCTCGGCTCGGCCGCCACCCAGAAGGACGGCCGGCTGGTGGTCGTCGGCGGCGACGGCACCTCGGCCTCGTACGCCGGTAAAGAGATCACAGGGGTGGCCAACAACGACACCTGGTACGACAACGTCTCCGACGGTCCGATCACGGCGGAGGTCACCATCGGGGGCGTCACCAAGACCGCCTCCCCGGCCTGGGTCGTGGTCGGCCCGCCGCACTACGCACCGGGTGTGAAGACCATCCGCACCGTCTGGGACCTGCTGTACGACGTGTTCGTCAGCGAGCGCACGGTGGACATGGCGGAGCCGGTCTCCTACCCGGAGCACATCGAGCCGCTGCTGGCACGGTTCTGCGGACTCCAGTGGGTCAACCACGGGTTCGCCACCCAGTTCGGCCGGCGGGGCCCGTACGACTTCCTCGCCCCGGACATACGCAAGCGGCTGAACGACCCGAGCGAGACCCACCGCGACCTGCGCCGCCAGATCTACCTCCAGATGCGCGACTACGACCGGGACGGGATGTCGCCCGTGCCCTGGCCCTGGCTCTACGGCGACGCCATGACCAGCGGCAAAGCCGACTCCGTTCGGCAGCACCTCACCCTCTCGCCGACGCAGGACCGCATGCTGGCCCGGTGGGCCGAGGGCGATTTCGTGCCCGGCGAACCCCGCACCGGTCACCCGGACGTCGACAAGGCACCCGTCGCCGAACAGCCGGAACTGCTGGAACGCGGCGCGCTGGAGAACTGTGCCGCCGACGCCTTCCACCCGGGCAGCGAGGTCACCTGGCCGATCCGCCACAAGACCATGTTCAGCGAGCCCTACCGCATCCTGCACCGCGACCCGGCCCAAGCCGAACCCGACTACGGCGACGTGCTCAAGCTCTCGGACGTGCTCAGCAAGACGGGGCCGCTGTACGCACAGGGCCCCGGCGACCTCACCCGCTGGATGGCCGCACCCTGGCAGTGCGACACCGCCAGCTGCCGCTTCGGCTACCAGGTCGTGCCCTCCGGGCTCGGCCCCCGCTACAGCCCCTACCTGCCCACCTTCTGGCCCGCCCAGATGCCCAACCACGTGCTGAAGAAAGCCGACTTCGACACCGTCAACACCAAGCCGGGAGGCGGCGACGACAGCGCCCGCGAGAAGGCCTTCGAGAACCGGGCGGTCTGGCTGCGCGGCCTGAAGGGCGACACCTTCAACAAGCAGCGCAAGCAGATGATCGGCGACTGGTACAAGTTCGGCATCGTCGAGACACACGAATACACCGTGGGCGACGGGAAGTTCCCCAAGTACATCCAGGTGGAGTCCGAGCCCGGCTATGACACGGTCCCGGACCACGCCAACCTCATCAACATCCAGGTGCCCGAGGCGGGCGGGCCCCTGCTGGCCGCGGCGGCCGGGACCTGGAGCGGCGGCATCTCGGCCGAGGAGGTCGAGGAGGCCCTCGTGCAGCAGGCGGTCGCGGAGGCCAAGAGGCTGACCGGCGAGGACGAAGAGGCCATCGCCGCCGGCTACTTGGAGAAGCTCGACCCCTTCCACGACAGCCAGTGAACCCCGCACCCGCCTACGACGTCGTGGTCGCGGGCGGCGGCCCGGCCGGCTGCGCCGCGGCGCTCGCCCTCGTCAGGGCGGGGCGCCGGGTGCTGCTGGCCGACGCCGGTACCGGCCCGCCCAAGGTCGGCGAGGCGCTGGTCTCCGCCGGCCGGCTGCTGCTGGCCGACCTCGGCGTGGACCGCCCGGTCCTGGCCACCGGCCACCTGCCCTGCCACGGCACCCTGTCCGCCTGGGGCTCCTCCCAACTCCAGTCTGTGGACTCCCTCCACGACCCCTACGGCCATGGCTGGCACCTGGACCGCCCGCTCTTCGACCGGAGGCTGCGCGCCGCCGCCCGTGCCGCGGGCGCGGACGTCGCCGAACGCACCGCCGTACGGCGCCCCGACCGGCAGCCGGACGGCACCTGGCGGATCGTCCTGCGGGGGAGCGCCGACCGGGACGGCGCGCGCACGGTCGGCTGCCGCTGGCTGGTCGACGCCACCGGGCGGGGCGCCGCGCTCGCGATGCGCGCCGGCGCCCGCCGCACCACCGGCGACCGGCTGACCGCCCACCACCTCCTCCTCGACCCGGTGCCGCAGGACCCGCAGGACGCCCCCGACGGCCGTTCCCTCGTGGAGTCCGACCGGGACGGCTGGTGGTACACCGCCCCGCTGCCCTCCCGGCAGCGCCTGATCGCCTACTTCACCGACCCCGACCTGCCCCTCGCCACCGCCCATACGCAAGGCGACGAGGGGTTCCTCGACCGGCTGCTGGCCACCCGGCACGTCTCGCGCCGGGCCCGCCCGCACGGGCTCACCGCCCTCCTCAGGCCGCCACGCCGCGCCCCCGCGCACACCGCCCACCTTGACCGGGTGCACGGGGACGGCTGGACGGCCGCCGGAGACGCGGCTGCCGCCTTCGACCCGCTCAGCTCCCAGGGCATCCTCACCGCCCTCTACACCGGGCTGAGCGCGGGCGAGGCGGTCGACGCCCGGCTGCGCGGCGACCGCGCGGCGCTGCCCGGTTACGCGACGAAGGTCGCCCTCGCACGTGTCGCCTACCAGGACGGCCACCGCGCCGTCCACGCCCAGGAAACCCGATGGGCCGACCGCCCGTTCTGGGCCCGGCGGCACCACACCCCGCACCCCACGAAAGGCAACCACACACCATGAGCACTGCATCCGACGCCGCCCAGGCCGGCGGACACGAGCACTTCCACCGCTTCCTCATCCTGGGCAAGAAGAAGCTCTTCTTCTACCACCTGGCGCTGTACAACAAGACGTCCGGGCACAACTACCAGGCCCTCTTCACCTTCGAGATCAAGGACGACGGGGCCCTGCGCAAGATGTACCTGGACGACCTCAAGAAGAACGAGGACAAGCGGGTCTTCTACTCCCTGCGCTGCCCGCACCACTTCGAGCTCCCGGAGCTGCAGAAGGGCAAGTCGTTCAACGTCCACCTGGAGCGCGTCGTGGTCGACAAGAACGGCAACCGCGACTTCCAGAAGATGACCCAGACCGAGACCACGGTGGAGTGCAAGCCGGAAGGCGTCCTCTCCTTCCGCAAGCTGGGGGACCTGCCCTACCCCGAGCACCTCACCTACCTGCTGTTCGGCGAAGGCGACGAGATCCACCTCGCCCACCAGCTCGCGGCCCACCCGAACTGGGACGAGGCCATCACCATCTCCCCCGAGAAGAGCATCGATCCGGCGACGCTCAAGCAGATCCCGACCCTCGTCATCGACTCGATCAACGACGCCCACGGCAAGATCACCGAAAGCCCGCTGAAGAAGAACCAGCAGTACCAGGGCAAGATCAGCACGAACAAGCAGACGGTGGACTTCATCGTCGGCCGCCAGGGATGGTGGAACCACACCACCCTCAACAACATGTGACCGGCGCCTGACCGGCCGCTCCCCACGCGCCGGTTCCGCCTGGCCCGGGTCGCGACCACGGTCACGACCCGGGCCCCCGCGACGCCCCTCCCGCGCAAGCAGGAGGGGCGTCGGCCGGTGAGCGGGCGGTGAGCGTGTGGTGAGCCCCCGCCGCCACTGTTGCTCCATCGCCGGATCCGCCGAGGGCCGGCCACCCACGAGGAGCAGGCAATGGACACGCTGACCGGCAAGACGGCACTGGTGACGGGCGGCTCGCGCGGAATCGGCCGGGCGGTCGCCCGGCGGCTCGCGGCCGAAGGCGCGCTGGTCGCCGTCCACTACGGCGGCAACGACGACGCCGCCAAGGAGACCGTGGCGAGGATCGAGGAGGCGGGCGGCCGGGCGTTCGCCGTCCGGGCCCGGTTCGGCGAAGACGGCGCCGTGGACCGGCTGTTCGAGGGCCTGGTCCCGGGGCTGGCGGGACGCGGACTGGACATCCTGGTCAACAACGCGGGCATCATCTCGGGCAACCCGATCGCGCAGGTGACCCCGGAGGAGCTCGAGCGGCTGTTCACCATCAACGTCAGCACGCCGTTCTTCCTGGTCCAGCGCGCGCTGCCGCTGCTCAACGACGGCGGCCGCATCATCAACATGGGCTCGACGGCAAGCCGGTTCGCCGTCTCCACGCAGATCGGCTACACCATCAGCAAGGCGGCCCTGGAGTCCATGACCCCGTCGCTGGCCAATGAACTCGGCAGCCGGGGCATCACGGTGAACACGGTCGCTCCCGGCGCGGTCCGGACCGACATGACCGCCGGATACACCGCCATTCCCGAGGTGGTCGCCGGCCTCGAAGCGATCACCGCGCTCGGGCGGATCGGCGAGCCCGAGGACGTCGCCGATGTCGTCGGCTTCCTGGCGGGACCGCAGGGCAGGTGGGTGACCGGCCAGACCATCGACGTCTCGGGCGGGACGTATCTCGGGCCGATCGCCCCCGTGTGATCAACCCCGGTGGATAATCACCGGCATGCTGTTCGGAATCCTCGGTGAGACCCGGGCGTGGCACGACGACGGGACCGAGGTTCCGCTGGGCGGACCGGCCCGCCGCGCGCTGCTGGCCCTGCTGCTGATACGTCCCGGAGAGGTCGTGTCCGCGGACCGGATGGCCGACGCCGTCGACCCGGAGGGGGCGGTGTCGGCGCACGCCCTGCAGTCCCAGGTGTCCAGGCTGCGCAAGGCCCTGGGCTCCGGGGCCGCGCTCGAACAGGCCGGGTCGGGCTACCGGATCGTGGTTCCGCAGGACGACGTGGACGCCTGCCGGTTCGAGCGACTGGCCCAGGAAGGACGGGCCGCGTTGCGCGCCGGCGACGCGGCCCGCGCGGTCCCGCTGCTGCGCGAGGCGCTGGAACTGTGGCGAGGGCCCGCGCTGGCCGGCCTCGCCGACAGCGGGACGGCCCAACCCGCCGCCGTACGGCTGGAAGAGCATCGGCTCGGGGCACTCGAGGACCGGATCGAGGCGGAGTGCCGGCTCGGCGAACCCCGCGCCCTCGTACCCGAGTTGCGCGAGCTGGTCGGCCGCCATCCACTCCGGGAACGACTGGCGGCCCTGCTGATGCGGGCGCTGTTCGCCGAGGGCGGGCAGGCCGCGGCACTGGTGGTGTTCGAGGAGACCAGACGGCACCTCGCCGACGAGCTGGGCGCCGACCCGTCCGCCGAACTCATGGCGCTGCACCGGGAGTTGCTGAGCGCCGATCCGTCACCCGCGCCCGCCGCGCCGCCCGCCCAGCTGACGGCGTTCGTCGGCCGCACCGACGAGGTCGCCGAGGTCGCCGGTCTGCTGCGGATGGCCCGGCTGGTCACGCTGATCGGCCCCGGCGGCGTCGGCAAGACCCGGCTGTCCGTCGAGGTCGCGGGCGTCGCGGCCGACGACGTCTGCTTCGTGGAGCTGGCTCCGCTGCGCGACGGCGCCGGACTGCCGCAAGCGCTGCTGAGCGCGCTGGGCCTGCGCGAGAACGGGCTCGGCATGGGGGACAGCCGCCAGTCGCCGGTCGACCGCCTGATCGCGGCGCTGTCGGACCGGGTGCTCCTGCTGGTCCTGGACAACTGCGAGCACCTCGTCGACGAGGTCGCGACGCTGACGGCGCGGCTCCTGGCGGTCTGCCCACGGCTGCGGGTCCTGGCGACGAGCCGGGAGCCGCTCGGCATCACCGGAGAAAACCTCTGGCAGGTGAAGCCGCTCGACGGCGACGCGGCCGAACGGCTCTTCACCGACCGGGCCCGCGCCGTGCGGCGCGGCTTCACCGCCGAACCCCAGGTCGTGAGCCGGATCTGCGCGGCCCTCGACAATCTGCCGCTGGCCATCGAACTCGCGGCGGCACGCATCCGGACGCTCGATGTCGACGACCTCGCGGGACGGCTGGACGACCGGCTCGGCGTCGCGGCCCGCGGCAGCCGCACGGCCGACGAGCGGCACCGGACGCTGCGCTCGGTCGTCGCGTGGAGCTGGGACCTGCTGACCGGGCCCGAGCGGCAGGCCGCGCGACGGTTCACGGTCTTCGCCGGCGGCGCGACGGCCGAGTCCGCGCTGCGGGTGTGCGGAACCGACGGCGAGACGCTGGAGTCGCTGGTCGACAAGTCGCTCCTGGAGGTGGCCGGCGGCCGCTACCGGATGCTGGAGACGATCGGCGCCTACGGCGGCGAGCGGCTCGACGCGGCCGGCGAACGCGAGCCGGCGCAGCGCGCCCACGCCCAGACCTTCCTGGACCTGCTGCGGACCGCCGACCCCCATCTGCGGCGGGCCGAACAGCTGGCGTGGCTGCCCGTCCTGACGGCCGAGCACGGCAACTTCCTGGCGGCTCTGCGCCGGGCGGTCGAGGCGCCGGACGTGGCGACGGGCCTGAAGCTGCTGGCCTCGGCCTCGAACTACCTGTGGATCCGGGGCGTTTCCGCCTCGGTCGCACCGCAGGCGATCGCGCTCCTCGAAGCGGTGGGCGACGCACCGCCGGCCGGCCTCGGCGAGGAGTACGTGACGTGCGTACTGCTGGCGGCGTCCGGCGCCGCCGGCCGGCCGGTCTGGCAACGCCACCGCGCGACCGCCGAGAAGGCACTGACCGCCGCATGGTCGGCCGGCCGGCCGGGCCGTTACCCCGTCGGCCTGTTCCTGTGGATGATGCGCAACGCGAGCGAAGCCGACCCGGGGAGCGCCTTCGCGCTCGTCTCGTCCCAGCGCGACTGCGCCGACCCCTGGGCGCGGTCGGCCGCACGGTACGTGTCGGGATTCGGCCCCCTTGGCGAGGGGGACACCGCACTGGCCGAACGTACCTTCGCCACGGCCGTCGAGGGCTTCCGCGCGCTCGGCGACCGCTGGGGTACCGCTCTGGCGCTGGACGCGCTCGCCGGACTGGCGGGCGGACGCGGCGACCGCGCGGGGGCCATCGCGCTCACCGACGAGGCCCTCACGCTCACCGAACAGCTCGGCGCCCTGGAGGACAGCGCCGACCTGCTGGTCAACCGGGCCGATCACCGCATCGGCGAGGAGGCGACGGCGGCCCGCGCCGACTACGACAGGGCCGCCGGTCTCGCCCGCCGCGCCGGCAGCTCCACCTGCCTGGCGGCGGCCCTGCGCGGGCTCGGTGACATGGCCCTGCTCGACGGAGACCTGGCCGAGGCGGAGCGGCTGTACGGCGAGGCCCTGGAACGGGTCGACCCGCACTGGGTCAAGAGCGTCGGCACCCAGGTTCGTACGCTCGCCGGACTCGGCCGCGTCGCCGAGGCCCGCGGCGATCACGCCGAGGCCCGGACCCGCTACCGGGAGGCCGCCCGGGCGGTGGCCGACATGGGGGCCGACATCTGGGACGTGCTCCGCCTGCTAGGCCTTCCCGCGGACGTCATCGAGAGCGTGGCGGGAGCGGTGAGCGCGCGGTGAGCGGGCGGTGAGCGCTCCCGGAGAAGCTCACCTCATGAAGAACACCAACGTACTGATCTCCGGTTCCTCCGTCGCCGGCCCCGCGCTCGCCCACTGGCTCCACCGGTACGGCTTCCACCCGACGATCGTCGAGCGCGCCCCGGCGCTTCGCGACGGCGGCTATGCCGTCGACTTCCGGGGCGAGGCACATCTGTCCGTCCTGCGCCGCATGGGCATCATGGACGACGTCGAACGCGCCCGGACGGGCATGGGCTCCATGTCGTACGTCAACAGCGCGGGCAAGCCGCAGGCCCAGCTGCCCGCCGACCTCTTCGCCGGCGACCTCGAGATCCTCCGCGGCGACCTCGCCCGCATCCTCTACGACGCGACCGCGCACCACACGGAGTACATCTTCGGAGACTCCATCGCCTCGCTCACCGAGGACGCCGAGGGCGTGACCGTCACCTTCGAACGCGGCGCGCCCCGCAGATTCGATCTCGTGATCGGCGCCGATGGGCTGCACTCCCGTACCCGCGACCTGACGTTCGGGCCGGAGGAGCGGTTCGTGAAGCACCTCGGCGTCCACTGCGCGATCTTCACCACGGCCAACCACCTCGGGCTCGACCACACCGGCCACGCCTACCGCACCGCGGGCAAGCTCGCCGCGATGTACAGCGCCCGCCACAACACCGAGGCCAAGGCCGTCTTCTACTTCTCCTCCCCGGACCTGGACCTCGACCGGCACGATGTGGCGCGACAGCAGGCGGTCCTGGCCGAGCGGTTCGCCGGAACCGGATGGGAGAGCGACCGGCTGCTGCGGGACATGCGGTACGCGCCCGACTTCTACTTCGATTCGGTCGGCCAGGTCCGCATGGACTCCTGGTCCCGCGGCCGGGTCGCCCTGGTCGGCGACGCCGCCTACTGCCCGTCCTCCCTGTCGGGCATGGGTACGGGACTGGCCCTGGTCGGCGCGTACGTCCTCGCGGGAGAGCTGGCCGCCGCGCAGGGCGACCACCGGATCGCGTTCGCCCGCTACGAGGACGAGCTGCGCGAGTACGCCGAGGGCTGCCAGAAGATGGGCGACGGCGTCGCGAAGCTGATGGTCCCCGGAAGCCGCTTGATGGCGACGCTCCTCAACCGCTACTACAAGGTCATGCCCTACCTGCCGGGCAAGAACATGGCCGCCAAGATCGCCCGCAAGACCGCCGAGAACATCACGCTACGGGACTACCGCGCGCCCGCCCGCCCTCAGCCGGGTAACCCCCTTCCCTCCCATCAGGACTGAGCCGCAGATGGATTCCCGGCCTTCCGGCGGATCAACCTCGAGATCCTGGGGAACAGGGACCCGTTCCTGCACGCGCACATCTGGCCGCGGTACGAGTGGGAACCGGCCGATGCGGTGGGTGCTCCGGTGTGGCGCTATCCGCGTGACCGGTGGAGCGACGGGCGTTTCGGGCTCGGCCCGCAGCACGACGTGCTGCGGGCGGCGATCGGCAGCGAACCGGACCGGTTGCGCGCGACGGCCTGACGATGGCGGGCCCGCCACATCGCGTCGCGCCGGCCGGCCCCGGTCGCCGTGGACGCCCCGTCTAGGGTGCGGGCATGAGCCCACACACTTACCTCTCCGAACTGTTCTCCCTGGACGGCCGGATCGCCGTGGTGACGGGCGGCAGTTCCGGCATCGGCCGCGCCATCGCCGGGGCTCTCGCGCGGGCGGGGGCGAGCGTGGTGATCGTGGCCCGCAAGGAGGCGGAACTGGTCGCCACCGTCGACGAGTTGGCGGCGGACGGCTGCCGGGCGGCGTGGGTGAGCGCCGATCTGAGCACCCGCGGCGGGGTGCGCGCGGCGGCAGAGCAGGCGGCCGAGGCATTCGGAGAGCCCGACATCCTCGTCAACAGTGCCGGGATCAACCTGCGGCCACCGATGGGCGAGCTGGGCGACGAGGTATGGGACGCCACGATGGCGGTGAACCTGGAGGCGCCCTACTTGCTGGGCCAGCGGTTCGGGCCCGGCATGGCCGAGCGGGGCTTCGGGCGGATCATCCACATCACCTCCCAGCAGGCGCACCGCGCGTTCGTCCAGAGCGGCGCCTACGGGGTCTCCAAGGGGGCACTGGAGTCGCTGGCCCGCTCTCAGGCCGAGGCCTGGTCGCCCCACGGCGTCACCTGCAACACCCTGGTGCCCGGCTTCGTCATGACCCCGCTCAATGTGCGCTTGTCGTCCGACCCGGAGAAGGTGGCGGCGCTGGCCGCGCGCACGATGGTCGGGCGCAACGGCCTGGCCGAGGACTTCGCCGGCGCGGCGGTGTTCCTGGCGGGCCGCGCATCCGGCTACATCACCGGGCAAGCGATCTTCGTCGACGGCGGGCTCTCCGTTCACTGAGCCCAACTCGGCTGGAACGCCGGGCACATGGGGTGCCGGCCCCACCGGACGCCCGTCGACCAGGCCGACGGCGGTCCCACCGAGCGGAGCCGCAAGGAAGCCGCAAGGACTGCATCGGGCAAGTACGGAGACCCCGCTCAGCGGTGATCCCATACGAGCGTGTAGCGCCAGAACAGCCCGCGGCGCAGTCGCACGCCGGGCAGGACCGCATGGGCCGCGCGGGCGATTTCGGGGAAGCTCATGTCCGCCGGCCGGGTCCTGGCCGTCATCGAGACCGGCCGAGGCGCGGTACGGCCCCTGTTCTTGAGCCAGCCCGTGGCGGCATTGAGTGGGATGGACACGGTCCCGAGCAGGTGGTCGACCGGCGTCGCCGGGCGCGACAGTCCAAGAACCACCAGGGTTCCGCCCGGTGCCAGGTGCTTGCGGAAGACGGCGAGAGCCTCGGTGAACGGCAGATGGTGGATCACGGCGACGCAGGTGATGACGTCGTAGGAGGCCCCTGAGGGAATTCCGGTCAGCGCATCCGCGGTCGTGAAGGTGACGGGCGTCGCCGGAGGCGTCAGTTCCCGGGCCCGGACGGTGATCCCCGGGTCGGCGTCGATGCCGTGCACCGTGCCGGCGCGCCCGGCCAGGAGCCTGGCCAGGTCGCCGCTGCCGGAGCCGACGTCCAGGGCGCCGCCGAAGCGCCGGGGGAGCTGCCGCAGGATCCAGGGGTGGTAGTGGGCGTTGTGGTCCCACGGGTGTGCGGCATTGAACTGCTCAAGAGCCCGGAGGACGCGGTGCGGCAGTGTCGTCATGCCGTCACCCCATCAAGATCCTCGTGCTCGTGTCACGTCCATGGCGGAAGTCCCGGCCGCAACACCACAAGCCGACCCGCAGCGCGCGGCCCCTGGAAGCTCCGAGCCGCTCGCCGCCATCGCGGCCCTCCGCCGGCGGCGGGCGTTGCGCACGCGGGGGCCCGAAGCCCACAAGGGCTCTTCACCGGGCCTCCATCTCCTCCAACCGGGTTGCCAGTTCCTGGGGGAGGGCGTCCCGGTTCGCCCTCGTCACGTGGATGAGTTCGATGTCGGCGCGCCGCTTGAGGGCGTCGGTGAACGGGTCGCCCTTCGCGTGGACCGTGGCGACGATGTCGATATCGGACGCGAACAGACATCGGACCGCGTCCTGGAACGCGGTGCACGCCAGCTCCATACCCCCGAGCTCGTCGATCAGTACGAGTTCCCCAGGGTCCGGATCCACTGCCGCCGACCGGAGCGGTGGGAGTGCGAGCCGCTCCATGACGCCCAGGTCGACGCCGTAGCGGCCCACCCGCGGCGGACCCGCGAAGTCGACATGGGCGAGCACACCTCGTCGACCGTCCTGGAGAGTTTCCAGCGCGAAGCCGGTCCGGGTGCGGTCCTGCCGGATCTCTCCGGTGGTGAAGCCGACGGCCCTACGGGTGCGCAGAAGAGCGGCCAATCGGCGGACGACGGTCGTCTTCCCCACGCCCGGGCGGCCCTCGAGCAGGATTCTGGTCGGCATCTTGTGCTCCGTATCGGTCCGTCCTACGGTTCCCGGCGCGCCGGCCCACGTACCCGGCCAGTCGGGTGTTCCGCCCGCCCGGACCGGTGCCGACCGGTTGGTTCCGGGTAGAGCCGCGCGCATGACGAGAATCGAGCTCAGCAGCGAGGCGTTCGACGACCATGGGGAGATCCCCCGGCACCACAGCGGGGAGGGCGACGATGTGTCACCACCCCTGACCTGGTCGGCGGCGCCGGGCGATACGTCGGAGCTGGTCCTGCTCTGCGAGGACCCCGATGCCCCGGGCGGGTCGTTCCTGCACTGGTTGGTCACCGGTATCGACCCGCGGAGTGCCGGTACGGCGGAGGGCGAGCCGCCTCCCGGCGGCCAGGAGTGGCCCAACGGATTCGGCCGGGTGGGCTGGGGCGGCCCGATGCCTCCGCCGGGGCACGGCGTGCACCGCTACTTCTTCCGCCTGTGGGCCGTGCCGGAGCCGCTGTCCCTGCACGGCAGGCCAACGGTCGACGCGGTGCATCGGGCCGTGAAGGGGAGGGAGTTGGCGAGCGGCACACTCATGGGCACTTACCAACGCTGACCGCCTTGCGAACGTGGGTGCAGAAGCCTGTGGGCGCACGAGGTAACCGGCGCCCGGGACTGACGAATTCAACGGTCTCGACGGGCAGCCGCGACGAGCACGGCGGTAACTGGCGCGAGGGCCGCGAGCAGCCCGAGCACGGCGAACTGGGCGCTTCCGGGCAGCGCCCGCAGGGACGTCGGCCCGAAGTAGGCGAAGCCACACAGGACAGCGCTGACGCCCGCCGAGCCGATGCCCAGCAAGAGACGGTTGACCGAGCGACCGGGATCCCAGGGGAGAGATACGCCGAACATCGCGGCGACCGTCGCCAGCAGCATGGCACCCATCAGCTTCAGCCCCTGCAGAGCGAGATAGCCCGCGCAGACGGCGGTCGTAAGCCATAGCACGACGCCGACGGAGACCGCTATCGCGATCGTGATCGAGCCTGCATGGTGGGCCGGCCCCGCGAGCGTCGACGGTATGTGATGCATATTCGCCATGGTCCAGGGTGCAGCGGGACCGCTCTATCCGTGCTTCTACTTACCCGTCCTGAACTGACCCGTCCCGAATTCACCCTTCCCGAACTGACCCGTCCCCTGCGGATGGCATGCCCAACGGCCCGGACGTCGCCCAGGAGGAGATATTCGGCGACGTGCCGGCCGGAAAAGTGTTTGACGCCTGCCGGTGTCCAGCGATCGGATGGCGCCCCATGAGCACAGGGCGGATGCATCCCGGCCAACACCCCATCGACGACGACCTCGTACGGCGGCTGATCGCCGGGCAGTTCCCACAGTGGGCGGGGCTGGCGCTGGAGCGGATTCCGTCGGGAGGCACGGTCAACGCCATGTACCGGCTGGGCGACGGCATGGTCGTACGTCTGCCGCTGGTGAAGGGCGGAGCCAAGGACGTGTCGATGGAGCAGGAATGGCTGCCCCGCCTCGCGCCCCGGCTGCCCACGGCCATTCCCACGGTGCTCGGGGCCGGGGGCCCCGGCGAGGGGTATCCGTGGCCGTGGTCGGTGTTCGGGTGGCTGCCGGGGGAGAACGCCGAGGTGGGGGCGGTGCGCGAGCCCATTCCGCTGGCCAAGGACCTGGCCGGATTCGTGGCGGCGATGCGGAACATCACCCTGCCGGGGGCGCCGATGGCGCACCGCGGCGGGCCGCTTGGCTCGCTCGACGCGTCGACCCGGGCGGCGATCGAGGAACTGCGCCGGCTCCCGCAGGAAGACGTCGACTGCGATGCCGCGGCGGCCGTATGGAAGGACGCGCTGCGGGCCCCCGACTGGGACGGGCCGCCGGTATGGCTGCATGCCGATCTGATGCCGGGCAATCTGCTGGTGGACGGTGGCAGGCTGACCTCGGTGATCGACTTCGGCTGTATGGGGGTGGGCGATCCGGCCTGCGATCTGTTCCCGGCGTGGAACCTGCTGCGGCCCGACGCACGGGACGTCTTCCGCGACGCACTCCGCGTGGACGACGCGACCTGGAACCGCGGCCGAGCACGGACGCTCTCGCAGGCGCTGATCGCGCTGCCGTACTACCGCAAGACGAACCCGACGATGGCGCACAACGCCCGGCACGTGATCCGGGCGGTGCTGGGGGAGGGCTGAGACCCCTGGCCCGTGTCTCTCGAGTCCGTCGCCAGGCTGGTCGGCGCGTTCGGGTTCGATGACGCGGCGGTGGCCGGCGGACGGGCGCCCTGCCTTCCCCGTGTTGCGGGAAAGGCAGGGCACCGAACGTGCTCACCGCCCGTCGGCCGGCAGGCGCGTGCGCCCGCTCGTGGTCACCGAGGCCGGTACGCGGTGGCCAGTACGGAGACGGTTACCCGGTTCGGCAGGATGCCGTCTGCGTCGAGGTCTGCACGGTTCAGATGGCGTGCGCTAGGCGTCATCCCCACCAGATCGAGGGCCTCCAGCCTGGTCAGGGGCGTGGCGTACTCGATCCGCTCGGTGACGGTGGCCTCGAAGAAGGGGTCCATCCCCTGGTGCAGTCGTTCTTCTTTGGCCGGGTCGATCGTGACCATTGCGGACACCCGGCCGCGCAACTCGGCCAGGTGTCGCCCGGTAGGCCGCACCACGATCAGCCGGCCGGTCGGGCGCAGGATCCGGCGGAACTCGGATGGGTTGCGCGGGGCGAACACGTCCAGCACGACGTCGGCCATCCCGTCGGCCAGCGGGAGGGGGCGAAAGACGTCCCAGGTCGCCGCGGCGGCTCGGTCATGGAGTCGGGCCGCCGAGCGCAGTGCGCGCACCGAGGTGTCCAGCCCCAGGCCACGGGCGTGGGGCAGTCGGTCGAGTACGCCGGCCAGGTAGTACCCCGTGCCGCACCCGACGTCCACCACTGTGCCGCGCTCGGGCACCGTGTCGGCCGCCAGGCGGGCCACGGCCCGGCGGATGGTCGCGTACCTGCCGGTGGACAGGAACCGGTCCCGGGCCCGGGCCATGGCCGCGTCGTCGCCGCTCGTGGGGCGAGTGCCCGTCAGGAGGCTGACGTAGCCGTGGCGGGCGATATCGAAGGTGTGGCCCGCCGGGCAGCGCAGTGCACCGCGGTCGGGGCGCAGGCGGGGCATGCCGCACGTCGGGCAGCACAGCAGGCCGAGGAACAGTTCGAGGGCGGGGGGAAGCAACACGGGCACAAGGCACTCCTGGCAACGGTGAAAGGAAAGAGACCGTGCCTGTATGCGCACTCGGAAAGTCACTGCCCCAGGAAGGAACGGGCAGCGCCGGCAACGTGGTTCACGCAACAGGCACACCAAGGAGGGCGATGCCGTCCGGCATCACCCTCGGGTCCTCCCGATCACAGGAAGCAGTAGTGCGGGTTGCTCGTGAATGCCACGCCAAGAGTCTATCGGCCGCATGGGAAGTCCCACGCCCCGCCCCGAAGTTGAGAAGCACGGCCTAGGCTGCCGGCGTCAGCACCCACCGAATCCGGCGCTGCCCCCGAGTGCCGGGCTCCGCGAGACGATCACGAAAGAGATGCGGGGACCGAGGCACATCTGTCCGGCCACCCCTGCCGCGATGAAAGCGAGAAGTGTTGAGGAACAAGCCCGATACCGCCGAGTTCGTTTCCGGCGGCACCCGCCACCACATCACCCGTCTCCAGGTCGAGGCCGCCGCCGCACGCCTTGCCCCAGCGCACAGCGCGACGTTCAGCCGGAACCGGGAGTGGTATGCCCTCGTCGGCACCGGCCTCCACTACGTCCTGGATCTGATAACCGAGGCGACCGGTATCAAGCCGTCCGACGTGAAGACCGCCCGCCTCGCCCTCGACGCCCTGGGCTTCCCGGTCGTGTGCTGGGCGTGGGGCGAGCTACTCTCCGCCGGCCATTCCGGCCACACCGCATCCGCTTGACCTGGCGACGGGTGGCGAAGGCACCTAGGCGCGCATCGCCGTGTCTCGTCGTGCCACCGAAACGATGAGTTCCCGCAGTCGCTCAACGCACAGCCGCATGTTCTGGTACGCGACGTCGGTGTCCGGGTAGCGGCTGGCGAACTGCAGGCCCTCGTGGAGCCGGGTGACCCATGCGCACACCTGGTCGCCGTACGAGACGCGGATCAGCCCGTAGGCCTTGAGGTCCTGCCAGCTCTCCGAGCCAGGGGTGTCGCGTGCGTCGACGAACGAGACGATCGAGTACAGGTCCGGAGACGTGGGCCGGAAGTCGGAGCCCAGGAGACGGAGCACCCGGGCGATGGGCATCCGCGACAGTGGCCGGTTCTTCCGCAGTGCGGCGCGGACCATTCCCAGTGCGCTGTCGAAATCCGGTGCCTGCGCCACGGGGATCTCGATCGGTGCGCCGCCCACGTACCAGCCCACCGAGTCCGACCACTGGGACTTCGCCCTGGTGTGGAACGGCACGACGGTGCGGTACACCTGCTGCCCGCCGATCTCGCGGACGATGAGGCCGATGGCCGCGAGGACGCCGACGAAGCTTCCGCCGTACGGGCGGCAGTACGTCTCGAAGGCGGCGGCGTCCGCGTCGTCCACGAGCATCTCGTGCATGAACTTCTGGGTGGGCACCTTCCCGCCGGGGTCGAGACCGAGGTCGACGGGGAAGTTCGGCAGCTTCCCGTCGCACTGGGCGATGAACTCCCGCCAGCGGGCGACGATCGCATGCGTGTCGTCGATCTGGTCCGCGTTCGTGCGCTCGGTTGCGCAGAAGTCGACGTAACTGGCGACCGGTGTCCTGTCCACGGCGCGGCGTTCGCGGCCCGCCGCGTAGAGCTCGTGGACCTCGGCGGGGATGCGCTGGATCGAGTACGAGTCGACGTTGCTGTGGTCGAACGCCATGTAGACGCTGGTGCTGACGTCCCTGACGACTGCGGCGAAGATGAAGTTAGGCCAGGTGAGCGCGTCCGCCGCGACGTCGAAGCGGTCCTGTAGGTGCTGGGTCAGCGTCGCCGCGTCGGGAAAGTTCCCGACGTCCTCCCGGTGCAGCACGACGGCGTCGGCGTCCAGCGTGAAGCGCCGCATGTCATCGCCGATCCAGCGGAAACCGCTGCGCAACGTCTCGTGGCGAAGTGTCCAGGCCCGCAGCGCGTCTTGGAGGGCATCGAGATCGACCTCTCCCGGGATGTCGAACGCCGTACCGAGCCAGGTCGGTACGAACAAGCCGTCCTGGCGTACCGATCGCGCGGTGCGGACGTGGGACTCCTGTACGTACGCGGGTGGGCGGGAATCGTCCGGCGAACTCACTGCGGCCTCGACGGTCGTCCGATGCAGCGTCCATTCCACGAGACGTCCGGGCCGGATCTCGCAACGCTGGATGTCGGTCATTCGCACAAGGCTCTCCATTCGCATGTCCTGAGGGACACAGGTGGGGAAGAGGACGGGCGGACAGGATGGGCGCGGGGGTCTCGGCCGCCGACAGTGCCGTGGGGCATCGCCACCACTGGGGCCGCCGTCGATCCACGCCTACGGGGCATTGCTCAATGACACGACCGGACCAACGATCCGATGACCTCGAAGAAACTCTGTGCGAGTGGCCGGTGCACGGCTGCCGTGGGTGGGGGCGGCCTCGGATTCGCAGTGGTGGAGGCGCCGGGCTGCTCCCGAGCCTGGACACGGGGCTGGACACGGGCGCCTGTGTCGTAACAGAATCGGTTGCGACACGTGGTGCGTGGTGCGTGGTGCGTGATGTGTGACGTGTGACGTGTGTGTGAGTGGCGTCGACGGATTCGGGGGCGGGAGGTTTCATGAGCGCGAGCAGCCGCATGACCGTGGCCACGCATGTGCTGACGTGGATGGCGCTGGTCTGCCCCAAGCGCCCCGACGGCATCGTGACGTCCGATCAGATCGCCGCCAGTGTCAATACGAATCCCGTCGTCATTCGCCGCACCCTCGGGAGTCTGCGCGAGGCGGGTCTGGTCGTCTCGCAGCGTGGCCAGGGTGCTGGTTGGCGGCTGGTGCGCGCCCCGGAATCGATCACCCTGCGGGACGTCTATCTGGCCGTCGAGTCCCATCCGCTCATCGCGTTGCACCCCGCACCGCCCAATCAGGAGTGCCCGGTGGGACGGGGTATCCCGCCCGTGCTCCGCGACGCGTACGACCGCGCGGAGGAGTCGATGAAGGCGGAACTTGCCGCCGTCACCGTCGCTGATGTGCTCAGGGAGACGATTGCCTGAAACGTGGAATCCTGAGCCCTGGATCCCACCAGTCTGGATTCCCCAACCCCGGGTTCCTCAACGCGTGGATTCCTCAACGCGTGGATTACTGAACTCGTGGATTACTGAACTCGCGGATTCCTGAACTGCGTTCCGCGTCGGCCGGTCCCTTGTGGATCGGCCTCTCTTCGGGGCGGTGTTGTAACTGTTCCTGTTACGTCAAGAAATCTCGGAGGTTCTTCCCTCGTGTACCGATCACTCGTCGTCCTTGCCGCCGGAATGTTCGCCATCGGCACCGACAGCTTCGTCATCGCCGGCATCCTGCCCGACGCGGCGGATTCCCTCGGCGTCCCCGTCGGCACCGCCGGCTGGCTGCTCACCGCCTACGCCTTCACCTACGCGGTCTTCGGCCCCGTCATGGCGGCGCTCACCACCCGCTGGCCGCGCCGCACCCTGTTCCTCACCGGGTTCGCCGTATTCACGGCGGGCAACATCGTGACCGCCGTCGTTCCCGTCTTCGGCGTAGCCCTGGCGGCACGGGCGCTCGCCGGGCTCGGCGGTGCCATGGTCACCCCCGCCGCGGTCGCCGCCGCCACCGCGCTGGCGCCGCCGGAGCGGCGCGGCCGCGCCATCGCCACCGTGATGACCGGCCTCAGCGCCGCGACCGCACTCGGTTCCCCCATCGGCACGGCAATCGGCAGCCTCACCGGCAACTGGCGCGCCACCATGGTGTTCGTCGCCGCACTCGGAGTGCTCGCCGCCGCGGGCACCGCCCTGCTCCTGCCCACGATCCCCACGCCCCCGGCGGTCCCCCTGCGCGCCCGCATCGCCCCGCTCGCCGACCGCCGCATCGCACTGACCCTGCTGACGACCCTCCTCGTCTACACGGGCCTGTACACCGTCTACACCTTCATCGACACGAGCCTCGACCGCGCCACCGGCGGAAGCGGCGGCGTCCTTGCCGCGCTGCTGTTCGTGTGGGGCCTGGCCGCCACCGCCGGAACGCTCGGCTCGGGCGGACTGATCGACCGCTTCGGCAGTCGCCGCATCATCAACACCGCGATCGTCCTGGCCGCGATCGACTTCGCGCTGCTGCCGTGGACGAGCGCATATCTGCCGTCCACCGTCGCGGCACTCCTCGTATGGAGCGTATGCGGATGGGGACTTCTGGCACCGCAGACCCACCGCCTGGTCACCGCCATGCCGACGGCGGCTCCGCTGCTCACCGGCCTGGCCTCGGCCATGGTCTACGTCGGCGTCTCGCTGGCACCCCTGGTCGGACAGGCCGGTATGGCACGGTTCGGCGCGCACTGGCTCGGCGTCGTCGGCGCCGTCCTCATCGCGCTCGGCCTCGGGGCGGCGGAAGCGGCACACACCGCCATCCGCCGACGCGCGCCGCAGACCACGCCCACGTCCACGCCCACGCCCACGGCACCGGCGCAGCCCACGCCGACCAAGTAGCGCCGCAGGCAGCACGCACCGCCCTCGGCAATCCCCGGACAGCAAGGAATGAACGACAGTGATCACCACGGAACGCCTACGGCTGCGCCCGCTCACCGCGAGCGACACCGCCTGGTGGGTGCGCCTCCACGCCGACGACGAGGTCAACCGGTTCGTCGGCGGCTACACCCACCAGCAGGCCGAAGCGCGACTGCGCGACATCCAGCAGCAGTGGTCCCAGCGCGGCCACGGCCTGTGCGCCGTGGAGCTGCGAAGCACCGGCGAGGCGATCGGACGCAGCGGCCTCAACTGGTGGGAGTGCTTCGACGAAACCGAGATCGGCTGGACCTTCGCCCGCGCGCACTGGGGCAGGGGCTACGCCGTGGAAGCGGCCCGAGCGGTTCTCACTTGGGGCTTCGGCGCCCTGGGACTCGACCGGATCACCGCCATGATCCACCACGGCAACACTGCCTCGGCCGCCGTAGCCAGGCGTCTCGGATTCACGCCGGTACGAGCGGACACCGTCCTGGGCCGCCCGTGCACCGTCTACGCCCTGACCGGGAACGACTTCCCGTCGCCCCGAACGGACGCTGAGCACCTCTGAATCACGGTCAGCGGCGTGCTCGCGGCCGCTCCGTTCCGTACGTCGCCGGGCGGCGCCACGCCGAAGCGCCGCCCGGCGGCGTCTCTCAGGCGCCGCCCGCGCCCTCCTCCCCGGCTCCGTCGTCCTCATCGTCGTCCTCGTCGTCTTCGTCCTCGCCGTAGTGCTCGTACTCGTAGTCGCTGACATAGTCGTAGAGCTCGTCGAGCAGGGGCGAGCTATCGGCCCACCACGGGGTCGGACGCTTGCCGGAGCCGCCATCGACGATCGAGGGATCGACGGCTTCCAGCCAGGGTTCGCTCGCGCCCTCTTCCAGTTCGTAGAGGTCCAGCTCGGCGAGCGAGCTGATCCTGGGAACGGGGACGGTTGCCTGCTGGTGCTTCACCATCCAGGTGTTGCGGAAGAAGTCGAACTGCAGGTGGTAGCCGTCTTCGGTCTCGGAGAAGACGATCGGCGGAACCAGGAAATGTGCCGCGCCGACCGTGGCGGCCACGTCGATGTAGTTTCCGGGGACTCCGCCGGAGTTCCAGCACGCGGCGAAGTTCACGGGGGTGAGCGACTCCTTGCCCAGCACGTGGATCTGGTTGCCGCGGATCACGAACTTCTCGGGATCGAGAACCACGTCCTCCCCGAGCATCAGAATCGGCGCCGGCATGATGTGCGCCTTCGCGAAGCTCTGCGCCCGCTCGTTCAGATCGACGACCTCGTCGAAGCGCGTGGGGTCGAACTGGGGGAACTGGTGGAAGGGACAGCAGACGTCGTCCGTCAGCTCCGACTCGGGGAAGAGCGCGGACTTGTCGAACGGTGCCACGGCCGGCGTACCGACGTTGCCGCTGCCGTTGCCGGTGTCCTTGCTCTCGGGCTTGCTCCTGTCTTTGTCCTTGGTCTTGGTCTTGTCGTTGAGGAAGGCGGGTATCCAGGCCTGGTCCTCGGCCTCGATCACGGCCGATTCGCACAGGTCACGGAAGGCCGTCTCGCCGAGCTTGCAGTTGAAGTAGTCGAGCAGCGTGATGGCGGCACACTCGGCGAGCGAGAGCGTGTCGCTCTTGCCGAACCAGAAGTCGTAGCCGTTCGCGACGAAATGCACGCCGCGGAACTGCTTGTGGACATAGGGCTCGCGCGCGGCGTCGTCGAGGGCGAGGCCGTTCCAGTGCGCGGCGGAGACCTGGTTGTAGTAGGCGTCGGCGTGGCGGGCCAGCTCGGGTGCGAAGACGCTCTCGCCGGTGAGGTAGCAGGCCTTGCTGAACTGCGCGCCGATCTCCGGGTCGTGGGTGACCTCCGGAGCCTCGGCGAAGATGAGTTCGGTGCGCAGGAACACCTTGCGGCCCTCGCGGAAGGGCGCGCCCTCGTGCTCGTACCGCTGGTCGAAGATGACGCACGTGAAGCTTTCGATGTCCTCGACCGCCGTGCCGCCTATGAGGTCGAGCGCGGGATCTCCCGAGCCGCCGGTGAGGTAGAGCAGCACCGTGTAGCGGGAGACGTGCCCGCGGGCGGCGTCGTAGTAGGGCGTGTCGCGGTGGCGGTGGAAGTGGGAGTCGCCGGGCTCGAAGCGGTTGCAGCGGAACACGGGGTTCACATGGGAGAAGCCGTCGAGCAGCGGCTTCGGCATGGCCTTGGCCACCGCTTCGGTGAGTGCCTCGGCGAGCAGCGCCGAGTGGAAGATGAAGCGTTCGCCGCCGCGGGTGGCGGCGTTGAGCGGCGGGACGTAGAGATTCAGTGCGTCGAGGCCTTCGAGTCGGGCGCGGTCGGCGTCCGGGAGCCGCAGCGTGGACGCGTAGGCGTCCTTCGTGAGCTCCACGGCCTCGGTGAGCTCGAGCTCCGGCGGGGAGCCCTGGGCGCCCGCGAACCAGCGGTCGAGCGGCACGATGTTCTCGAAGGTACGGAACGACAGCTCACGCGGGTCGACGAAGACGGCGGCCAGGTGGGGCGCCGGCTCACTGGGCCGCGCGAACCGTTCGCGCACGCCCTCGTCGATGCGCTCGGCGTCGATGAAGCGGACCGCCTTGAAGCGCGCGGTGGGGTGCCAGGAGATCGCGAGTCCGTCCAGCGTCGTGGCGGGCTCGGTGTCGGTCACGTCGACCTCGGCGCGGTACCGGGCAATCTCGTCCGCCGGTGCCTGACCGTTCGACAGGGCAAAGAATCGGTCGCGGAGTTCGGTACTCACACGCTCCTCCAGAAGCTGCGCAGGGCGGTCGGAAGCTGCGGGGCGTGCGCCAGTTTCTGTGCGCCGGCGTCGGAGACGTCCTCGCGGTAGAGCAGCAGGCGCTTGAGCGAGCCGACGAACGGCGCCTCGATCAGGGCCTGTGCCCCGTCCGCACCGATCGGGTTGTAACGGAGGTCGAGCTCTTCGAGCCGCTCGAAAGCCGCCAGCGCGCGGACGCCCTGGGCGGTGAGCCGGTTGCACTGAAGGTGCAGGCGCCGGACGTTGCGGAAGTTCGGCGACGCACCGAGGGCAGCCGGTCCGGCGTCGCTGATGCCGCAATAGCGCAGGTCGAGCGTCTCGATCCGCCCGTCCGAGGCCGCGGCGGCGAGGGCCTCGGCACCGGGATCGCCGATCCGGAAGTACGCGAGACCGAGCTCGGTCAGCCCGCCGAGATCGAGGTCTGCCAGGGCGCCGACCTCGTGGGGAGGCGGCGGCTGTGGCATGTCGTCCTCGTCGAAGTCGGGCTCGTCGTCGTAGTAGTCCTCGTCCGCCTCCTCCGCTTCCTCGCCCGACATGATGTGCAGCCCCGTCACAAAGCGGCCCTGCAAGGCCTTCCCGATCAGCGTGGGCGCCCCTTCGGACCATTCGACGGCGACCTTGAGGACGAACCCGTGCCGGCGCAGCCGGACGGTCGCCTCGGGCGGCAGCTCCGCGTCCCAGGTCTGCTGGTGCTCCTCCACCAGCAGATCCACCCGGCGCTTGAGCTCGTCCCGGTCGGCGGGCCTGGCATGCGCGTGGAGCTGTTCCAGACGTATCAACTCGCCCCGGATATCGCCCTGTTCTCGTAGCAGACTGCCGTAGGCACCCCAAGAGGCCTCGTCGTCGGGACGCTCTCGCAGCGTCTGTTCCAGAGCCGTTGCTTCCATGCTGGGCACCTTAGGCGCAGCCACTGACAATCGATCCGCCGCCCGTGTTCGGCGGCGTCGTCCCGCGAGGCCGGGCTGTCACACCTGGCGGTTACTCTGCCGTTCGCCGTGGCATCAGCCGCCGCGCTTCCCGGTCCCTCAGGAGTGCCTGCAATGGCTCGTACCACCCCGCCGCGTCCCGTCGATGTGGAGGCGTTGTTTCCCGAAGTCGCCGCCTATCGCAGGGATGCGGTCCGGTTGCATCCGCGGGCGGGGCAACCGGGCGTACGGGACAGCTCGTTGGGCGGGCCCCTGCTGTGGCCGCGGTCGCTGCCCTGGCCGCACTGCGAGGATCAGCACCCCCGCACGGCCTTCGCCCCGCCCCCGACGGGTCCGCTGCCCCTCGTGTCCGTGCTCCAGCTGTTCTCGGCGGACGTACCCGAGCTGCCCTTCCCCGCCGGCACGGACGTCCTCCAGGTGCTGTGGTGCCCCTTCGACCACGAACCCGGCTACGTACCGCGTCCGGAGCTCTACTGGCGGGACAGTTCCCGGTGCGAGGAGCAACGGGCCGAGCCGCCCCGGCCGGACGGCGCCGACGACCACTACCTCCCCGATCCGTGCGTACTGCACCCGGAACGGGTCACCGAGTACCCGAACTGGGATCTGCCCGACGAGCTCTCCGAAGCGCTGGAGGAGCGGTTCGACCGCCTGGAGGACGAGACCGGCTGGTCCTACTGGTCGCACCTCTCGGTGGCCGACGGAGTCAAGGTCGGCGGGTATCCCACGTGGACCCAGGAGCCCGTCTGGCCCGATTGCCCGCGCTGCGGCCGGCGCATGGACCACCTGCTCACCGTCAACAGCGCGGAGTTCGACGGCGAGAGCTGGCGGACTTGGCTGCCCCTCGAGGACACCCCCGACATCGGTACCATCCGGGACGTTCCGTACGAGCAGCGCAATCGGATCCAGTGCCCACCCCAGCTGATGCTCGGCGACATGGGCGGCATCTACATATTCGACTGCCGACGCTGCCCCGACCGGCCCTACGCCTACCACTCCGACTGTTCGTAGAGTGCCCGCCACCGGCCCGTAGAGCCCCTGTTACCAACGGACTTCACGGAGCGGGCACTCAGGCGCCGCCGAGGCGAACCATCCCGGGCCAGGAAGCGCACGACGAGCAGCCAGATCGCATCGAATTACGCAGAGTAGTCGTCAAGCGCCAGAAATGTGTCCGCGAACTCCGGCCCAATCCTTTCTCAACTCCCTTTCGTATATGTGGTTGATGAGGGATTTCAGGGGCTCATCAAGGGCCCGTCAAGGGCCATCAGGGGGCCATGAGGAAGGGGAGATCATGGGAGTCTTCGATCGCCTGACTCCCGCGCTGGGCCGTCGCCGTGACCGCACGACGACGGACAGGCACAGGGACACAGGCGGACACGGCCACGACCGCCGCCGGCGTCGGCGCCATGACAGGGACCATGACCACCACCACAGGGACCATGGACGGAGGTACTGACGCGTACCGACGCGTATCGATGCACTCGTTGTATCTGTCAGCGGCCGGGCCTCCTGCCCGGCCGCATCAGTCGGTGAGGCGATATGAGCAGCGAGCGCCCGGACGCTCCCGCCCGCGGTGACGCCCGAGCCGAAGGCGCGGACGGGGCGAGAACGAGCCGTACCGCGACGGGCCGCCTTGTCCGGATGGTGCGGCGGTTGCTGTCCGTCACCGAGGGGCCCGATGGCCCGGACGGAATCGTCGAGGCCGCTCCGCCGGTGGCCCTGCGGGAGATCTTCCGGCGCTTCTGGCCCTACACCCGTGGCGGCCGCCGCTGGCTGCTGGTGATCCTCGCCTTCGTCGTGCTGGGGCCCGTCGTCGACGCGGCCGAGATCTGGCTCTTCAAGATCGTCATCGACGACATGCTGGTCCCGCGCAACCTGCACCTCTTCCTGCCGGTCGCGCTCGCCTACCTGGGCTTCACGTTCCTGGCGGGAGTTCTCGACTTCACCGACGAGGTCACCTCCACATGGGTCAGCGAACGGTTCCTGCTGGCCCTGCGCTCGGATCTGTTCCGCCACGTCGAAGGTCTGTCCCTCGGCTTCTTCGAACGGCGGCGGCTCGGCGATGTGCTCTCCCGCGTGACCGGTGACGTCGATGCGGTCGAGACCTTCCTGCTCTCCGGGATCGTCGACGCGATCGCGCACGTCATGCGCCTGGGCATCTTCCTCGGCGTCCTGTTCTTCCTGCGGTGGGACCTGACGCTCCTCGCCCTCGTCATCGCCCCCATGTTCTGGTTCACCGCGCGGCGCTTCTCCCGGCGGGTGAAGGCCGCATCGCGGGAGCGGCGGCGCCGCAGCGGCTCGATCAGCGCGATCACGGAAGAGGCGCTGGGCAACATCGCCCTCGTGCAGGCGTACAACCGGCAGCGGTGGGAGCACGGCCGGTTCGAGCGCGAGAACCTCGGCAGGTTCCGGGCCGCCATGGCCTCCGCCCGCATCGGTGCCCTGTACGGAACGGTCGTCGACCTCATCGAGCTGGCCGGCGCGCTGCTCGTGATGGGCCTGGGCACCTGGGAGCTGGCCCAAGGCCGCCTCACCCTCGGCGGCCTGATGGTCTTCCTCACCCTCCTGAGCCGGCTCTACAGCCCCATCCGCGGCCTCTCCGGCCTCAGCAACACCTTCTACTCGGCCTCCGCCGCCGGGGAACGGATCATCGAGCTGCTCGACCAGCGGCCCCAAGTCGTCCAGGCCCCGGCCCCACGGGTGCTCGGACGCACCCGCGGCGGCATCGAGTTCGACGAGGTCTCCTTCCGCTATCCGGGGACCACCCAGCCGGCCCTTACCGGGCTCTCCTTCGCCGTGGCACCCGGCGAGACGCTGGCACTGGTCGGGCCGAGCGGTGCCGGAAAGTCGACCGCCGCCAAGCTGCTGCTGCGCTTCTACGATCCGGACCACGGAACCATCCGCCTCGACGGAAACGATCTCCGCGACCTGCGCCTGGACGACCTGCGGGACAACGTCGCCATGCTGCTCCAGGAAACCCTGGTCTTCCACGGCACGGTGCGCGACAACATCGCCTACGGCCGCCCCGACGCGAGCGACGAAGAAATCGTCGCCGCGGCCCACGCCGCCGACGCGCACGCCTTCATCAGCCGGCTTCCCGAAGGCTACGAGACCGTGGTGGGCCAGCGCGGCCGGCTGCTCTCCGGCGGACAACGGCAGCGCCTCGCCATCGCCCGCGCCATGATCCGTGACGCGCCCGTCCTCATCCTCGACGAGCCGACCACCGGCCTTGACGCGGAATCAGGACGGCACATCCTGCAGCCACTTCGGCTGCTGATGGCAGGGCGAACAACGATCCTCATCTCCCACAACCTGCTCACCGTCCGCGACGCCACCCGGATCGTGCTTCTCGAGCGCGGCCGCATCGCCGACCGCGGCACACACGAGCAGCTGCTCACCCACAGCGCCTCGTACGCACGGCTCTACCGGCTGCACGGGACCGGCGAGGCGCCCACGGTGGAGGCCGTGCCATGAGCCGCGCACCAACCTCCGAGGCACCGCCGCTGGCGGCCGGAACGAGGGTGGCCCCGCGCTACGAGGTCCTCGCGCACCTGTGCCGCACCGGCTGGCTGGATCTGTACGACGCCTGGAGCCAGGAACGCGAGTGCCGATGCGTCGTGAAGGTACTGCGCCCGGGCCGGCGAGGTGAGCGCAGCCTGCGCGACCGGCTGCTGCAAGAGGGCCGCTGGCTCCAGACATTCACGCACCCGCACCTGGTACGAGGCTACGAGACGGGAGAAATCCCGGAGCCCTTCGTCGTGTTGGAGACGCTCACCGGGGAGACCCTGTCGCATCTCATCGACCGCCGACGGCGCCGCCTGGCCGCCAACGACATCGCCCTCCTCGGCCTGCACCTGTGCTCGGCCATGCACTACCTGCACGGCAAGGGCCTGCTGCACCTGGACCTGAAGCCTTCCAACATCGTCGTCGGCTGCCGGCGCGCCAAGGTGCTCGATCTGAGCATCGCCCGCCCACCCGGCTCCGCCCCGCCGGGCCTGGGCACCTACTGCTACCTCTCTCCCGAGCAGGCCCGCGGCGGGATGCTCACCCCCGCGGCCGATGTCTGGGGAATCGGCATCACGCTGTACGAGGCCGCCACCGGCGATGTCCCCTTCGACGACGGCGGGGCCGGCGACCGGAGCGGAGCTGAATCGGGCGCCGAGGACACCGAGAACCACGGGTTCCCCCAGCTCGACGAACGAGCCCCGCCCGTCAAAACTCGCCGACGTCTTCCGCACCACCTCACCGCGGCGATCGACCGCTGCCTCGCCGCCGACCCGGCCGCCCGGCCACCGCTCGCCCAACTCGCGGCGCTGCTCGACGAGTTGCTCCCGCAAGGCCTACGCGAGACGCGGTCGACTGCCGCTATCGCGGGTGAGGAGGGGACAGAGGAGCTCCTCGACTGAGTTCCTTGACCACCGAAAGCGGCCGGCGGGTGGTGGTGGGTGAGCAACCGGTTCCGATCGGAGACCGACCGGAACCGGTTGCCGCCCCACTGCCACCCGCCGGCCGGGAGACGGGATCGGACGGTCCGCCGAGAGCGGACCGTCCGCCGAGAGCGGACCGTCCGCCGAGATCAGACCGTCGGGACCGGGTAGGTCGGGTACTCCACCCCGGAGACGTGCTGGACGACGCGGATGACCTGGCAGGAGTAGCCGAACTCGTTGTCGTACCAGAGGTAGAGGATCGCGTTGTCACCGTCGACCTTGGTGGCGCCCGCGTCGACGATCGAGGAGTGGCGCGAGCCGACGAAGTCCATGGAGACGGCGTCGGGGGCCGTGGTGAAGTCGATCTGGCGCTTCAGCGGCGAGTGCAGCGAGACGTCGCGGAGGTAGTCGAGGACCTCCTCGCGCGTGGTTTCGCGGCCCAGGCGCAGGCTCAGGATGGCGATCGAGACGTCCGGGACGGGGACGCGGATCGAGCTGCCGGTGATCGGGGCCTTGAGGTCGGGCAGCGCCTTGGCGACGGCGGAGGCGGCGCCGGTCTCGGTGATGACCATGTTCAGCGGCGCGGAACGGCCGCGGCGGTCGGCCTTGTGGTAGTTGTCCAGCAGGTTCTGGTCGTTGGTGAACGAGTGGACGGTCTCCACGTGGCCGCGCAGCACGCCGTACTCGTCGTCCATGGCCTTCAGCGGCGGGACGATCGCGTTGGTGGTGCAGGACGCGCAGGACAGGATCTGCTCGTCCGGCTTGATCATGTCGTGGTTGACGCCGTGCACGATGTTGGGGACGTCGCCCTTGCCCGGAGCGGTCAGGACGACCTTGTCGATGCCGGGGCGCAGGTGCTTCGACAGGCCCTCGCGGTCGCGCCACTTGCCGGTGTTGTCGATCAGGATGGCGTCCTTGATCCCGTACGCCGTGTAGTCGACCTCCGACGGGTCGTTGGCGTAGATCACCTTGATCTCGTTGCCGTTGGCGACGATCGTGCCGTTCGCCTCGTCGACCGTGATCGTGCCCTGGAACTGGCCGTGGATCGAGTCGCGGCGCAGCAGCGAGGCGCGCTTCACGAGGTCCTGGTCGCCGCCGCCGCGGACGACGATCGCGCGCAGGCGCAGACCGTTGCCCGAACCGGCCTTCTCGATCAGGAGGCGGGCGACGAGGCGGCCGATGCGGCCGAAGCCGTAAAGGACGACGTCGCGACCCTCGCGGCGCTCAATCTTGTTCTCGCCTGTGGCGCCGGCGACGGCCTCGGTGGTGAACTCCTCCACCGAGAGACCGCGGTCGTCGGCCCTGTACGCCTCGGCGAGCATGCCGATGTCGATCTGCGAGGGGCCGAGGTCGAGCGCGGCGAGCGCCCGCAGGAACGGCATCGTCTCGGTGACCGACAGCTCCTCACCGGCGATCTGGCGGGCGAACCGGTGGGTCTTGAGGATGCTCACCACCGACTTGTTCACCAAGGAGCGGCTGTGGATCAGGACCGTGACGTCACGCTCCCGGTGCATCTTCCCGATGATCGGAATCATCGACTCCGCGATCTCCTCGCGGGTCTTCCAGTTGGTGAACGAGTCGTCGTTGACAGTCACAGGCTTATCTTTCGAGCTAGGCGGTGCTCATATGCTAACCCGCCACCATTTTGATCGTTCAACCGGTGCCATCCGGGCGGGATCGCGATCGTGCCCCAGGGCCGCCCCTTGGTGGGGAACGAGCCGCGATGTGAGATAGATCTGTCGATGTTTACGGCGATTTAGCCCGAAATAATCCCCTGTGTGGTCCACGTCGATCTCGGCGCCGAATGTGACCCGCGTCGCCGAGCCAGGGGGCATCGGCCGGTCCGGGGCTCGACCTCGCCACCCCCTTGATCGACTCCGCGCCGTTCCGCGCCCACCCGTGTCGTCCGGTCTGTGCATGTCCATGCCGTCCGGCCCTTCGGCGTGAAGTCGAAATCTCGGCCGTGGCGACGTCTGGCGCGGACCCGTGGTCCAGCCGTACGCCCGCACCCGCCGGCTTCTCCGGGCGCCTCCCCGTAGTCGCGGTCGACCGGGAGGGTTGCCGCCTTGACCTCGACCGAACTTGAGATTTTACGGTGCTTGCACAGCGATCACCCATAGGAGGCACCGCACATGACGACCCATCAGAAGCCCAGAGCGGAGCTCGCCGCACAGCCGGCCGCCTACTGGACCGGCGTGGCCTACGAGGCCCTCATCGCGTTCACCCGAGCCCAGCAGGCCGAACTCGGCTTCACCCAGCCTCAGTACTGGCTGCTGCGCAACCTGTCGAAGAACGACATCTCACCCGACGGTCACGGCATGACCATCCCCGAACTCCACAAGGCCATGAGCTCCTACCTCCGAGCCGAGGACGACCTGACGGCCGAGGCGGAGGTCTTGCTGGAGCGCGGCTGGCTCACCCGCGACGGCGAGGGGCGGCTGTGGATCACCGAGTCCGGGGACGAGGCCCGTGCCGGGCTCAAGCGGCACGCGCCGGCCATCCGCGAACGCATCCACCGGGGCATCGACGACGCCGACTACGTGACCACCCTGAAGGTGCTCCAGCAGATGATCCGGAACACCGGCAGCACCCTGGTCTAGCCACTCACGTCGGGTCGGCCACTGCGGGGGCCGGTGCCCCGAGTGCCACCCCGCGCTACCGCAGTCACTCCAGCCATTCTGGGCGGCACGTTCCACGAACCCCTGGCGACATTCATTCGAATGGTGCGCCTCGTATTTTCATGCCGCAAGAACGCTCCTTCGAGGGACGGTAAAGCCCTGGTCGCGTAGCTAAGATCGTCGACACCTCACGATCCCGTGCAATTTCACGAATGCGTGCAAGTGCGTGCCGGGTTCACCGGGGCTGCGTGTACGGAAGGCCGGTGCCGCGGCCGTCGGCGCTGGTCAGGAACGAAAGGGCGGATGACATGGCGGAGTATGGAAATGGCGTGTCGGCGAGTGCGATTGAGGCCGTCACCTGGGTGAAGGCCAAGGCCAGCGACTCCTACCACGACTGTGTGGAAATTGCACGGTTGGCTGATGGCGAGGTGGCCGTTCGGAACTCCCGCTTCCCGGACGGTCCGGCGTTGGTGTTCACGCGTTCGGAAGTGGCAGCTTTTCTCGATGGCGCGCGGAAGGGCGAGTTCGACGGCATGGCTGTCTGAAATTCGTCATACATGGGTAGTTGCACCCGCCCTCACTCCTCATGCTGCGATGCTGTGCAGTGATTCGCTGGCATAAGAGGAGCAAGAGTGAGTGACCGGGTCCTTGGCGTGGTGCCGGACGGCGGCGAAGGGACGGCCCAACCGCCCGCTGCCGCAGGTATGGTGCTTGGCAACCACCTGCGGCAGCTGCGGGAAGACCGCGGCTACATCATGGCGGACGTGGTGGCCGCCGGAGTGATCGGATCCGTCTCCACGCTGAGTCGGTACGAGAGTGCGAAGACGCCCTTTCAGGAAGAGGTCGTCGTCGCCCTCCTGAAGTTTTACGGAACCACGGATGCCGGTGAGTTGGCGGACGTGCGCGAGCTGGTTCGGCTGTCCCAGGCCAAGCAGTGGTGGGCCGGGTTCCGCGATGTTGTGCCGGGATGCCTGGACCGTCTGTTCAGCATGGAGACTTCGGCGGAAGAAATCCGCACCTACCAGGGGTTCTTCGTCCCCGGGCTGCTGCAGACCGCGGACTATGCCCGTGCCGTGATGAAGGCGCCCTTTCGAAAGCCCGCCAATGAGCGGGCCATCAGGGAGAGCGAGAGGAAGGTCGGGCGGAGGCTGGCGGTGCGTCTTCGGCGTCAGCATTTGCTCGACCAAACCGACGCTCCCCACTATTACGCGCTGCTGGACGAGGGAATCCTGAACAGGCCGACCGGCGGAAAAGCCGTCATGCGCGGACAACTCCGCCACTTGTACAACCTGGCGGAGAACAAGGAGCGGATCAATATCCGCATTCTCCCGTTCGCCGCCGCGGAACACGCCGCCGCCCCGACGTCATCCCTCACCCTGCTGAAGCTTCCGCCGGCACACGGCGGCGACATGGTGTACGTGGAGGCGACGAACCAGGGCGGCACGTATATCAACGACATCGATGAGATGGAGGCGCACCGGGCGGCCCTCGACGACCTGTGGACGCTGGCCGTCGGCAAGAAGCAGACCTTGGCTCTTCTCGAGCAGTACATCGAGCGGCTTGCCGATACGGAGTGACGGACCAGGGCCCAACGGACTAAGGGATACGGGCCACGCCGCCGTACTCGATCCATTCCTGGGTGGCCTGTCGTGGATACAGGTCGGAGTCCGGGTACCACTGCGACACTTCCACGGGCTTGTCGGCCTTTTCCAGCTCCAGTCCGCAGAAGAAGCGGTCCACCTCGTCGAAGGAACGGACCCGGCCCCATGCGCCTCCGGTCGTCTCGAGCATGAAGTCGGTGACTCGTTCGCGCAACTTCTCGTCATCGCTGGCGAGTTGGGAAATCACCAGATAGCTGCCCGACGGCAGGCGGCCCGCCACGTCCCGGATGAGCTTCCAGGGATCGCTGCTGTCGGGAATGCAGTGCAGTACGGACACGAACAGCGCGGCGACCGGCTCGTCGGGCAGGATGAGCCGGCCCACTTCGTCGCTCGCGAAGATGGCGGCGGTGTCCCGCATGTCCGCCCCTATGACGGAGGTCGTGGTGAGGTTCTCCTCGAGCATCATGCGGCCGTGGGCGAGCACGATGGGGTCGTTGTCGACGTAGACCACCCGCGCCGCCGGATCCACTCCCTGCGCAATCTGATGGACGTTGGGGTGGGTGGGCAGGCCGGATCCGTGGTCGATGAATTGCCGGATTCCGCACTCGGCCGCTAGATAGCGCACCGCGCGGATAAGGAATGCCCTGTTGATGAGGGCCAGTTCCCGCGTGCTCGGGGCGATCCGGAGAAGTTCGGCGCACGCCTCCCGGTCGGACACGTAATTATCCGTCCCACCGAGCAGATAATCGTACATTCTGGCTACGCTGGGTTCGCTGACATCGATGGAAATGTGGTTCTCCCCGCGTCGTATTCCCGCGCCGAAGTGTCCTGAGGAGGGCGCAGGTTCCCTGGTGGAGTAAGTGGCCCATGCTAGGACCGATGCCCCTGCATGAGCCAGCCCTTCGACTACGCACAGCTACCTGTCGTGAGGCGGGTCGACTGCTTTGGGCCAGGGGTGCGCGCAGGCGTACGCGGTGACGCAGGTATTGCTCCCGATATTGCCCCGATTTATGTCCGTGCGTATGGCAGGGGCAAGGGCGCCGGATGCGCCATGCGCCGCATTGCGGACCGCAGGACTCCCGCCATTTCCCGGTCGTTGATCCCCATGAGGTCCCCCGCCTGATGCATCGACAGGCCGAGGCGGTACCGCAGGATCACGGCGTCCGCCTGCCGTCCGGGCAGGATGCGATGGGGTCCGCTGTCCCGCTGGCCTCGTGCGCCGACGGCGGTCCGACGAGCGAGCAGCCGCCACGAGACGGCCGCCGGCGAAGCGCTCTGCAAAGCCTGTAACCACACCGTGCCCAGGTCTCTCAGGGCGGCTTGGGCCAGCTCTTGGCCGACTCCGCGGCATCCCACCCGGGCCGAGGCGTAGCGGATGTAAATGTCCCGTCGGAGGGTGCAGAACGCGGTGTAGGAGAGCGGCATGTCAGCCAAGGGGTGGGCCTCCGTTGTCCGGCTCGCCGCAAGGTGGCGCATCGCTGTCGGGTCGCCGACGGGCGGCGCCGCAGGGGTGGGGCCCGGCTGTGGGGGCCGTGGCGCGCGGGCGGTGGGGTTCTCGCATCTCGCGGGCGGCGCCAAGGGCTCCCGCGGGGAGGGGGATCCATGTGCGGTCCGTAACGCCCACCGCAGTTCTTTTCACGATGGCCGAAACGCGACTACATGTCTGCCCAAGGGTTCGATGGCTTGGCGGCGCCGGCGGAGGGTGGCCGGCGGGCGCGAGCGGGGCGTTGCTGTCGGCGCCCCGAGGCGGACCTCGGGGCGCCGACAGCGGCCAGGGCTACATGCGCCGGATGCGCAGGTACGTGATCCCGGACCGGTCCAGCCATGCCATGGGCGGGACCGCCAGGAAGAGCTCGGCCGGCAGCTCGAGGCCTCGCCATGCGAGGGTGGCCGCGATCGCGGTGAGCAGTACGGAAATCCATCGCACGGTGATGGCGAAAATGCTCACCACGGCCGTTTGCGCCAGGGCGTAAAGCGGAATGCTAGTGTCGGCAAACTCCGGAAGTCGGCTGGTCCGCTTCCGGTGTGCGCGTTCGATCAACTCGGTCTCCTTCAAGGTTGGTTGGGCGGACGCGTAAAGGGCTTCGAGTCAGGCGACCAACCACTCGAAGCCCTTCTTGCTGTCCTGACTCGCAACGTAACCAGGGCCCCTCCTTCCCGCCAGCGCGGTGAGCGCCATGAAAACGGAATGATCTTGTTCCGGTATGTGGTGGGTTGACGTACGCCTCACCGCATTTCTTGGGCGGTCGTTGCCATTTATCGAGCGAGGTCGATCAACCGCGAAAGTTCTGGGGTGAGATATGCGCGGCGGCGTTGCACCCCGACCGTGGAGCGACCGCCCGTGCCATCACCTGAAAGGACTAGTTTTGCGCCGCGGATATCCGGCGCGTATGCAAGTGCACCGGCGGAATTAATTGACGCGTTCGGGGTGGGCGGGCATCACCCGGACGCCACACTGTGTGCATGAACGATGACTGGAAGCGGCGGATCGACCGGCTCCACGAGGGGTTGGTGCGTCGTGACGATCCGACGGAATGGGTAACCGAGGCCGACGCCGTGGACGCGTCGTACCGCTACCCGCATCTGACACTCCGGGGACCGGTCTTCGGCCTCGCCGTACGGGAGCCCGGAGCGGCACACTGGCGCGTGGTGAGGCCCGTAACCAGTCGCACGCCCCAAGAGGTCCGGGACGGTCTGAACTCACTGCTGTGGTTCAAGGCCAAGGACGACACCGACGACCCCGGCGTGCGGCGCGAGTTGCTGGCCGCGGTGGCCGTGCTCGAGCGCGAGCCGGTCGACGAGCTGACGGTTCTGGGCATGCGCTACCGGGTCGTGCGCGGCGATGAATTCGCGCGCTGCGGCGAGAGCGGCGTCGAGCCGCCGCGGCCGACGGACCCGGAACCGGTGGACCGGTCCTGGGCCGGGCGACGCCGGGCGCCCTCGCCGGACCTCGACTTCGCTCTCGCCCCGGACCGGGAGGAGGGCCTCATGGCCGGTGCCATGAAGCTGGCACTGCAGGAGTTCGCCTACTCCGGAGAGCAGTTTCCGGCCGAGGTGTGCAAGGAGTCCGAGCGGGCGCTCACGGACTATCCGGGCGTCGTTCTCCTTCCCGTCGGGTTCGGTGTGGCGGAACGTACCGGCGGGGGATGGCGACCCCATGGAGGGCTCATGCCGACACCGCACGACGCGCGGCAGCTGCTCTTCGAGCAGCTGGTGGAACTCTGGCCCCTGCTGTACGGGCTCAGCGAGCGCGAGAGCGCCCACTACGCACGGGCCGCCGAGGAATTCAAGGCCGCCGGCCGCGCCGACGAAGCGCGCGTGGGCGACCGGCTGTTCCGGGTCTGCCGCATCGAGCGGATGGTCCGGACCGGCCCCGACGGGCCGGAATCGCCACGCCCGTCCGACCCGGACGATTACGCACCGACGAAGATCCACCCGACGATGGACGAGGACGGCACCCTCCACTACGGGGAGGCATGAACCACCCGCCCACGTCCGGTCAGTACCCCACCGGACGCACCACTCCCGTTTCATAGGCGAAGACCGCCGCCTGGGTGCGGTCGCGCAGCCCCAGCTTGACCAGGATGCGGCTCACATGGGTCTTCACGGTCTGCTCGGCCACCACCAGGCCCTTGGCGATCTCGGCGTTCGACAGGCCCTGGGCGATCAGGGACAGGACCTCGGTCTCGCGTTCCGTCAGGTGGGCGACGCGGCCTTTGAACGGAGCGCGGGGGGCGCCGGTCAGCCGGGAGAACTCGGTGATCAGGCGCTTGGTGATGTTGGGGGCGAGCAGGGCGTCGCCCGCCGCCACCACCCTCACCGCGTGGGCCAGTTCGGCGGCCGAGGCCTCCTTGAGGAGGAACCCGGAGGCGCCGGCGCGGAGCGCCTCGTAGACGTACTCGTCGAGGTCGAACGTGGTCAGGACGAGCACCCTGGCGGTGGAGCCGGTGGGCCGGGTGATGCGGCGGGTGGCTTCTATGCCGCCCAGTTCGGGCATGCGGATGTCCATCAGGACGACGTCGGGGGCGAGTTCGGTGACCTTGGCGACGGCGTCGAGCCCGTCGACGGCCTGACCGATGACCTCGATATCGGGTTCGGCGTTGAGCAGCACGGTGAAGCCCTGGCGGACCATCATCTGGTCGTCGGCGATCAGCACGCGGATGGGCGGGGCGGTCGTCATCGGGTGTCCTCAACCGGTTCGGCAGCGGGGAGGGCGGAGGGGGCGGGAGCGGCGGGGGGTTTCGTGGGGAGCACGGCCGTCACCTCGTAGCCGCCCTCCGGAGTGGGGCCGCAGGCCAGTTCGCCGCCCAGCATGGTGGTGCGTTCGCGCATGCCGAGCAGGCCGTGGCCGACGCCCGGGGACGGTGGGGCGGGGCGCTTCGGGGCGGTGTTGGTGATGCGGACCGTGAGGCGGGTGGCACGGTGGTCGATGTCCACCCGTACCCGTGCTCCGGGTGCGTGGCGCATGGCGTTGCTCAGGGCCTCCTGGACGATGCGGAAGGCGGACAGCTCGATGCCGGGGGAGAGGGGGAGCGGGTCTCCGGTGGTCTCGGTGGTGACCGTGACGCCGGCCGCGCGGACATTGGCGACCACCTCTTCCAACTGGTCGAGGGTGGGCTGCGGCGCATGCCGCGCGCTCTCCGGAAGGGCGTCCTCGGAGCGCAGGACCCCAAGAACGCGGCGGAGTTCGGTGAGTGCGTCGATCGCGTTCTGCCGGATGCCGGTGAGGTTTTCCCTGAGCTCGGCGGAGGGGTTTTCGGCGAGGTGGGGGGCGACCTGCGCCTGGATGGAGATGACCGACATGTGGTGGGCGACCACATCGTGCAGTTCGCGGGCGATCCGGCTGCGCTCCTCGAGGAGGGCGCGCCGGGCCCGTTCCTCGGCGGTGAGCTCCTCCTGCGCGACCAGCTCCGTACGGGCCACCTGGCGGCCGCGGAGCAAGGCCCCGACGAGGACGGCGAGCGCGAGGACGGTGACCGGGAAGCGCGGATCAGAGGGCACGCCGGAGATGAGCACGCCGCAGAACAGGCCCATCAGCACGGTGATCACCAGCACTTCGACCGCGATCCGGGGACGGACCCGCAGCGCCAGCAGGAACAGCACCGCGGCCTGGAGTGCGAAATCGGTGCCGGTCCAGGGGAAGTCCGTGGGGACGAGGCCGGGCGCCGCCGCGAACCTCGTGACCACGAGCGTGACCCCCATCGTTGCCCACCAGGCCTGTACCGGCCGGAACACCGCGGCCACGAGCGCCGCCGAACCGATCGCGGCGAGCAGCACACTGAACGGGGCGCTCATCCCATAGTCGGAGGTGTACTGGTTCGCGTGGGGGACGACCAGGACCACCGCGATGATCACCAGCGGCACCACGATCGCCGGTCTCCAGTCCAGCCAGCGAGGTCGCCGGGCGGTGCGCGGCAAGGGATCGCCGGCCGCCCGCGTCCAGAGGTCCTCACGCAGATTTCCCGGCACCGCGCGAAGCGCCCGCGCGAACCGCCTCGCCAAGTCCCCCCGTTTCATGGCCGTCAGCCTAGACACGCCGGACCTGCGCCGAACGTGCGGGACGGCCCTCGCGGACGACCCGGCTGTGGCTCCTTCGCCGTCGCTGCTCGTAGGTGTGGAAGGCGGCCCAGCAGATCAGCAGCGCGGCGGCGAAGGCGGGCAGCCAGGCCAGGCGGGCGAGTAGCCAGGCGGGGTGGTCGGGGGAGGTGTGCAGGCCGGGCAGGGGATTGTCGGCGAGCAGGCCCAGTGCCGTGACGGTCATCATGGCGGTCTGGTGCCAGAGGAAGACGGTCATGGCGGAGAGGTTCATCAGGGCCACCGCGGCCCAGGCGGCGGGGCGTTGCAGGACGCGGCGCAGGGGGGCGAGGAGCAGCAGGGCGGCGCCGCACTGCGCGAGGCCGAAGGTGGCGGCGGCCAGGGTGGGCGGGTTGAGGTTGGAGACGGTGGCGCCGGGAACGCCGACCATGGAGGCGGGGTAGCCCGCGAAGAGGATCAGGAGTGCGGTGGTCGCGGTGCCGCCCAGGAGCAGGGTCCAGGCGGTGGCGCGGCTGTGGAGTGCGCCTCGTGCCCAGGCCGCGCCGAGGGTGAAGGGGATGAGCCAGCCCGCGGCGATGTTGATCCAGCCGAGCCAGGCGGGGGCGCCGAGGCCGAAGCGCAGGAGGTCGACGTGCAGGACGACGGCGAGGGGCCACAGGGGGTGCAGTCGGGTGGTGAGGGGGGTTGCGGCGGTGAGTGCGGCGAAGACGAGGAGGAACCAGAGGGGCGACAGGACCAGTTTGAGGAGGGTGTGGAGCGTTTCGAAGCCCACTCCCGAGGCGAGCATCGCGAGCGTTGCCGCGGTCCACAGTGCCCCTACGGCGGCCACGGGCCGGAAGAGGCGGGCCAGGCGGTCGGTGAGCCAGTGCCGGTAGGTCGTGCCGCGGGCGCGGGCGGCCGTGTAGCTCTTGGCGGCGACCTGCCCGCCGACCAGGAAGAACACGGCGAGGGTCTGGAAGGCCCAGGACAGTGGGGTGAGTTGGGGCAGGTTCTGGAGGGGGCTCGCGGTGTGGACGGTGCCGCTGTCGGAGACCAGGGCGGTCACCAGCCAGTGGCCGAGCACCACACCGAGGATGGCGAAGGCGCGCAGGGCGTCGACGGCCCGGTCGCGGTCGGGCGGGGTCGCGGCGTCGATGCGCCGGATGAGGTCACGCATGACGGCCCCCCGCGGTCGGCGTGGCCTTTCCGGACGCGATGCGGGCGATGTTTTTCAGGGAGGTCGAGCCGGGGGCGAGGTAGTGGCTGTGGTCGGCGCCGCCCGCGTCGAAGCGGCGGGCGCCGAACTCCTTCGCCACCGGGTCGGTGCCGAACCCGAGCGTGGCGAACGGGAGATGGAGGCTGCCGTGGGGTACGTCGGCGACCCAGTCGTTCGCGCCCCGGCCCGCCCAGACGGTGGCCCCCGTATGCAACTGCCCCGCGGTGTCGACACCGGCGCCGGGGCTGCCGTACAGGACGATGTCCGCGAGCCGCAGGCCATGGGCGGCCCGGCCGCAGACGACCGAACCGTAGGAGTGGCAGAGCAGCGAGATCCGGACGGTGCGGGGCAGGGAAGCGGTCAACCCCCCTATGAATGCCCGGAGTTGCGGCGCGGCGTCGTCGGCCCGGCCCGGCGTCAGCACGTCGGGGCTCACCGTGGCCGGGGTTTTGTAGCCGAGCCAGGCGATGACGGCGCCCCGGTCGCCCATCTCGTCCCGGAGCGCCACCGCGCCGGCGCGGAAGCGCTCGTAGGTATCGAGGTTGGTGTCCGAGCCGGGCACCAGTACGGCGATCCGCTCCGCGCGCGAGAGATCGCCGAAGACCTCGGCGGTGCGGCCGCCGTCGCGCCCGTCGAAGGAGAGAAAGTGCCGCTCCGGGGCCGCCATGGTGCGCAGCGCGGCGGCCCGCCTGTGGTCGCCGTGGCCGTCGGCCATCCGCTCGGCCGCCCGGATGCCGGAACGGTTGGCGGCGTAACGGGCCTCCAGGGTGACGGGGCTCGCGTCCCGCAGCCGGCCGAGCTCGGCCGGAACGGGCGCCGGAACGGCAGCGGGGCGGGCCGCGCCCGACACCGGCACCGCCACCGAAGCGGCGACAAGCACAGCGAGCAGAGTGCGACGCAGACGACTGCTGCGCTGGCGGGACGCCATGGCGGATGGTCCTTCCGTCCGTACGGGATGTCTTTCGTTCGTGCGGTACGGAAGGTATGGAGCGGGTCGTGTCGTTGGCGTCCCACCGGAGTGTGCACTTGCCGGGTAGCTCTGGGGTATTACGGGTAGGGGGTAGGGCTCCCTGGCAGACCGGGGGCGAGGAGCAACCGTGTCGGATGGTGCGGTGTCGGATCGTGCGCCGAGCACGGCTGTTCTCACCGGCGGTAAATCGGTGTGCCGGCCGGCGAAGTACGGCGATCATGGACCGGAGCCGACACCCGACCCTTGAGGAATCGCCCACCGTGCCTGTACCCGCCGACCCGACGGTCCTCCACCCGATGCCCGAGCAGCCCCGGGTGGTGCTGCTCAGGCCGCTGGTCAAGTCTCCGCTGATCGAGGTGGGGGAGTACTCCTACTACGACGACCCGGACGATGCGACCGCGTTCGAGACGCGCAACGTCCTCTATCACTACGGTCCGGAGAAGCTGGTCATCGGCAGGTTCTGCGCGCTGGGCACGGGAGTGCGGTTCCTCATGAACGGCGCCAACCACCGCATGGACGGCCCCTCGACCTTCCCCTTCCCCACGATGGGCGGCTCGTGGTCCGAGCACTTCGACCTGCTCACCGGCCTGCCGAACCGAGGGGACACCGTCGTCGGCAATGACGTCTGGTTCGGCCACGGCACGACGGTGATGCCCGGCGTGCGGATCGGACATGGCGCGATCATCGGCTCCGGCGCCGTGGTCACCACGGACGTACCCGACTACGGGATCGTCGGCGGCAACCCGGCCCGACTCATCCGCAGCCGCTACAGCGAACAGGACATCGCCCGGCTGCTGGCCATTGCCTGGTGGGACTGGCCCGCGGAGCACATCACCGAGCATGTGCGGACGATCATGTCGGGCAGCATCGCCGACCTGGAAGCCGCCGTCCCGGACGCCCGTTAATTGAGATGACCGGGAGCCTGGGGGAGAGCTAGGGTCGCGACCATGTTGCTCTATCAGATCTACGGCTGACACGGACGGGGCAATGCCCCGGCTTCCGTCCCGCACACCCATGTGCGCCCCACGCTGCACCCTTCTTCACGGGGCAGTTGGCGCACCGGTTTGCCGTACCCCTTTCCCCGTAGACCTGAAATGAGTACTTCTCCGTGCCTTCTGTGTCCTCCGCGTCCTCCGCGTCCTCCGCGTCCTCCGTGTCCCGTCACCGTGCCCATATCGCCATGGTCGGCATCCCCATCGTCAGCCACGTCCTGCCCAGTCTGGAGATCATCCGGGAGCTGGTGGCCCGCGGTCATCGGGTGACCTACGCCAACGACCCGGTGGTGGCCGACCTGATCACAGCCACCGGCGCCGAATTCGTCCCCTGCACCTCCGGGTTGCCGGTCGCCGACAACAACTGGCCGGACGACCCGATCGCCGCGATGAGCCTCTTCCTCGACGACGCCATCCAGGCGCTCCCGCAGCTGGGCGCCGCCTACGACCACGACCGGGCGGACCTCTACCTGTACGACATCGGCGCCTACGCCGCGCGCGCCCTCGCCGAGACCCAGGACCGCCCCGTCATGCAGCTGTCTCCGACGTTCGTGGCCTGGAAGGGCTACGAGCAAGACGTCGCCGCGCACGTACGGCAGCTGCCGGGCGCCGACGCGTACCTGGCGAAGTTCGCGCAGTGGCTCGCCGACTGCGGGGCATCCACCACCGACGTGGACGCCTTCGCCGGCCCTCCCGCGAAGGCCCTGGCCCTGATCCCCCGAGCGATGCAACCGCACGGCGACCAGGTCGACACCGACATCGTGACCTTCGTCGGCTCCTGTCTCGGACCGCGTACGGGCGAGGGTGTCTGGACGCGTCCGGCCGAGGCGGAGAACGTGTTGCTGATCTCCCTGGGCTCGGCATACACACGCCGGCCGGAGTTCTACCGCCGTTGCCTCGCGGCCTTCGGAAACCTGCCCGGCTGGCACGTCGTGCTCCAGATCGGCAAGCACACCGACCCGAGCGAGCTGGGTGACATCTTGCCCAACGTCGAAGTGCACTCGTGGGTGCCGCAACTGGCGGTCCTGGAACAGGCCGACGTCTTCCTCACCCACGCCGGAATGGGCAGCAGCAGTGAAGCGCTGTTCACCGGCGTCCCGATGATCGCCGTCCCACAGGGCGCCGAGCAGTTCATGAACGCCGACCGGCTCGTGGAACTGGGCGTGGCCCGCCGCCTCGACACCCCGGAAGCCACCGCCGAGACGCTGCGGACGACCCTGAGCGAACTCGTCGCCGACACGGAGGTCGCCCGCCGCTCGGCGCTGCTCCGTGCCGAGGCGCGAGCCGAGGGCGGCACCCCACGCGCCGCCGACCTCATCGAGAACATGCTCCTCGAGAACACGCGGGGCTGATCTCCGTCCGACGGAACCGGGGTGGTGGAGCGGCGCCCGGCTTCACCACCCCGCGGCCCCCGGCGTGTTGGCGTCCGTCGAGCGGGCCGAGGAACCCCCGCGGACCTCACCGCTCTTCGCGTGGCGGCAGCCGTGGTCCGCGGTCCGAGCCCGATGTCAGTGGTCCGGGCGAGAATTGCGGCATGACTGACAGCATTGAGGAATTCCTCGCCGACGACGTCAAGGTCGAGGAGCACGCGCGGGCGAATGTGGCGGCCCTGCTGGCCGAGCTCACCGAGCGCGGATGTGAGGAGCCCTTCGCCTATCTGGACCACGGAGACGCGGATGACGAACGGCCCGGATGCATGTGTTTCCCCTTCGAGTGCCCGCAGGGGTACGAGGGGGACCTCGTCATGCCGGGCGTCCCCCTCGCGCTGGTGAAGGAGGCGGACGCGGACGGACGATGGGCACTGCTGCACAACGGCGTTCCCTACGCCTGGGCCGACCTCGTGGCGGAGCTCGCCTCGTTCGACGCGGCCCGGCGCACCATCTGGTCGAACCGGGATCTGCTGGTCGACGAGCTCATCGCGCGGGGGCTCCCGATCCGGCCCGATGACGTCACCGCCGACGCGGACGCGAGCGGCGACTCCTGGGTGACGCACATCATCGCCGTGGACGGGCACGAGATCCCGGTTTCGGTGCCCGGCACGACGGTGGGCCCGGGGCTCTCCCAGGAGATGTACGTGGAGGGGTATCCGCATGCCTGGGAGGCGGCGCTGGAGGCGATATTCGCCGCCGCGGGGCGGTCGATGCTCAACCCCCGCGGATCAGATCCGCGCACTTCTCCCCGATCATCATCGTCGTGATGCAGGGATTCACCGTCGTCAGGAGCGGCATCGCCGAGCCGTCGGCCACCCGCAGCCCGGTGACGCCCTTGACGCGCAGTTGCGGGTCGAGCGGGGCGTCCGGATCGTCGGCGGCGCCCATCCGGACCGTACAGGCGGGGTGGTAGACGGTGTTGTGGGTGGTGCGGATGTAGTCGAGGAGGTCGGCGTCGGAGCGGGCCGCGGCGCCGGGGGCGAGTTCGGTGCCCGCCCAACCCGCCATGGGGGACTGGGAGATGATCTCGCGGGCGAGGCGCAGGCCGTAGGTCATCACGCGTACGTCGTGCTCATCGGTGAAATAGCGCGGGTCGACCTTGGGCTTGTCGCGGAAGTCGCGGGTGCGCAGCCGTACGGTGCCGCGGGAGCGGGCCTGGGTGACGTTCGGGGTGAGGCAGAAGGCGTTCTCGGAGGTGGGATAGCCACGGCGGTAGGTGTTCATGTCGAAGGGCACCGAACCGTAGTGGAACATCAGGTCGGGGCGGTCGAGGCCGGGCTCGGTGGCGGTGAAGATGCCGATTTCCCACCACTGGGTCGAGGTGGTGACCATGGGCTGCTTGGCCTCCCACATGATCACGCCCTCGGGATGGTCCTGGAGGCCGGCGCCGACGCCGGGCGAATCCACCAGCGGATCGATCCCGGTGGCGCGGAGGTGCGCGGCGGGCCCGATGCCCGAGAGCATCAGCAGCTTCGGGCCGTCGATGGCGCCGCAGGAGACGATGACCTCGCGGCGCGCGGCGACGGTGCGGGTATGGATCAGGTCGGGGGAGAGGTAGTCGACGCCGGTGCAGCGCAGGGTGGAGTCGAAGAGGAGGCGCTTGGCCTGGATGCCGGTGCGGACATCGAGATTGCGGCGTCGGCCCATGACCGGGTGGAGGTAGGACACCGAGGCGGAGGCGCGGGTGCCGTCGGGGCGGCGGTTGATCTGGAACCAGTGCGCGCCGTGGACGACGGTTTCGCCGGTGTTGAACGGGGTCGTGGGGATACCGGCCGCCGCACAGGCCTCCAGGAGGGCGACGCCGCACGGGTCGTTCGGCGGGATGGTCCGCAGCGTCACGGGGCCGTTGCGGCCGTGGTGATCGCCGGGCGCGTCGTTGTCCTCCAGGCGCCGGTAGAGCGGGAAGCAGTCGGCCGCGCTCCAGCCCGTACAGCCCAGCGCGGCCCATCCGTCGAGGTCCTCGGCCGGCGCCCAGAAGGCGATGCAGGAGTTGTGGGACGAGCAGCCGCCCAGCACCTTGGCGCGGGCGTGCCGCATGAAGCTGTTGCCGTTCTCCTGCGGCTCGACGGGATAGTCCCAGTCGTAGCCCGATTCGAGCAGCGCCATCCACTGCTCGAGCCGGAGGATGTTGGGGTCGTCGACGTCGGACGGCCCGGCCTCCAGCACGCAGACGCTGACGTCCGGGTCCTCGCTGAGCCGGGCCGCCACGACCGCGCCGGCCGTGCCGCCGCCGACCACGACGTAGTCGAATTCGTCCACCTGGGCCTCATGGGGCATGACGGCGTCTCCAGACCGGGATCGAGGAATCAGGGGGTGGGGGGACCGGGCGCTTCGGCGGCGTGCGTGGCCAGGACACCGGTGCGCTTGCGCTGGACGAACCAGTAGTAGGCGAAGCCGCCGAGCGCGACGACGCCGATGAACAAGAAGGCGCCCCAGCGCAGATACCAGTGCTGCGGGCCGGTCGCGTTGTAGACCGCGGCGCGCGGCCAGGCGAGGTTGAGGGACATGGCGGCGCCCCACAGCACGGCGAGGACGTTCACCGGCAGGCCGAACTTCCCCAGCGAGAACTTCCCCGCGGCCGGCTTCCATCTGCCGCGCAGCCGCTGGATCAGCATCGGCAGGGTGACCAGCAGATACGCCAGGTAGATCATGATGATCGCGATGCTGGTGATCACCGAGAAGATCTGCGGCTGGTTGACGTTGATCAGGAGGATGCCGACCGCCACCAGGCCGATGATGACGGCCGGCAGCACCGGCGTCTGGAAGCGCGGACTGACCTTGGCGAGCCGAGCGGCGGCGGGCAGGTTGTTGTCCCGGGCCATCGCATACGCCAGCCGGATGCTGGCCGTGTGCACCGCCAGCTCGCAGACCGTGATGGCGATGACCACACACCACAGCACGATCTGCCCGATGGTCGAGCCCAGCGTGGACAGCACCACGTACTGCAGCCCGTCCACCGCCAGTTCCTTGGAGTGCAGATCGGGCACGGCCAGCAGCGCGAAGAGCAGGATCAGCCCGCCGATGAGGAACGACGCCACCAGGGCGCGCAGAATCGCGCGGGGGGCGTTGCGGCCGGGGTCCTTGGACTCCTCGCCGAGCGACGAGGCCGTATCGAAGCCGTACATGACGTACGCGGAGGCCAGCGACGCGGTCAGGAACGCGCCGAAGTAGCCCCATTCCTGGTCGCCGCCCAGGCCGAAGGTCTCGGTCAGCGCATCGGCGGGGCCACGGGTGACATGGGCGGCGAGCAGGATGATCAGCACGATGGCGGCGATCAGCTCGATCGCCACACCGGCGGAGTTGATCCGCGCCATCAGCTTCACACCGAAGGCGTTGACGATGGTGGTGAAGGCGACCAGAACGGTGCCGAGCAGTACGGCATTGGCCGCCGCATCGGTCTTGCCGGTGCCGTCGCCGATGAACTGGAACCACGACGAGATCTGCGGCAGCGTCACCTGATAGGCCAGCGCCACGGCGGACAGCGAGACCATGCTGGCCGTCAGCATCATCCAGCCGCCCAGCCAGCCGACATGGGGACCGCCCAGCTGCTTCGCCCAGTTGTAGATCGAGCCCGCCACCGGGTAGCGGGCGGCGAGCTCACAGAAGCACAGCGCCACCATCAGCTGCCCGATGAAGACCATCGGCCACGACCACCAGTACGCGGGACCGCCGTGGCTGATGCCGAAGTAGAAGAGCTGGAAGGTGCCGGTGAGGATGGAGATATAGCTGATACCGGCGGCGAAGGTATGGAAGTTGCCCAGGGTGCGCTTCAGTTCGGGCTTGTAGCCGAGTTCGGCGAGCGATTCGTCGTCGTGCGGACCGTCGGCCCCGGTGCCGGGCCGCACCGGCTCGCCGCCGGAACCGGACTCTGCGCCGGGTCGGGTCACTCGAACCACCTCTGCGGACGCGGCGCCGTATTACGCCAGACGTGCTTGGCCTCCTGATACTCGGACAGCCCCGCCGGCCCCAGCTCCCGCCCGACACCGGACTGCTTCATCCCGCCCCACTCCGCCTGCGGCACATACGGATGGAAGTCATTGATCCACACCGTTCCGGCGCGCATCCGGGCCGCCACCCGGTGGGCGCGCTCGCTGTTCTGCGTCCACACCGCACCGGCCAGGCCGTACACCGTGTCATTGGCGAGCGAGACCGCCTCGTCCTCGTCCCGGAACCGTTCCACGGTCAGCACCGGCCCGAACGATTCCTCGCGGACGACGGACATGTCCGGGGTGCATTCGTCCAGCACCGTAGGCAGGTAGTAGAAGCCGTCCGCCAGCGCCGGGTCGTCCGGTGCGGACCCGCCGCAGAGCAGTACGGCACCCTCCTCGAGCCCCGCCGCCACATACGCCTCCACCTTCGCCCGGTGCGCGGCGGAGATCAGCGGGCCGGTGCGGGCGGCCTCGTCGAACGGTCCGCCGAGCCGGATCCGCTGCGCCCGGGAGACCAGCTCATCGACGAACGCATCGTGCAGATCGTCCTGGACCAGCAGCCGGGCGCCCGCCGAACACACCTGCCCGGAGTGCAGGAAGATGGCCATCAGCGCGTAGTCGACGGCCGTGTCGAAATCGGCGTCGGCGAAGACGATGTTCGGGTTCTTGCCGCCCAGCTCCAGGGCGATCTTCTTCACGGTGGGCGCGGCCGCGGCCATGATGCGGCGGCCGGTGACCAGCCCCCCGGTGAACGACACCATGTCCACCCGCGCGTCCTCGGTCAGCGGCGCGCCGACCAGCGGACCGGTGCCCAGAACCAGATTGGCCGCGCCGGGCGGCAGCCCCGCCTCGGCCAGCAACCGCATCAGATGAATGGCGGTGTGCGGGGTCAGCTCACTCGGCTTCAGGACGAACGTATTGCCGGTGACCAGCGCCGGAGCCACCTTCCAGGCCGTCTGGAGGAGGGGATAGTTCCACGGGGTGATCAGCGCGCAGACACCGACCGGCTCATGCCGCACCGTGCTGTCCGTCTCCGCCACGCCAGTGTCGACGACCCGGTCCGAACCGCCCGCCGCTCCCAGGTTGCCGAAGTAGCGGAAGCAGTTGGCGATGTCGTCCATGTCGTAGACGCTCTCCACCAGCCGCTTGCCGGTGTCCAGGGACTCGGCCCTGGCCAGCGCGTCCTTGTCGCGCTCCAGCAGGTCGGCGACGCGCAGCACCAGCCGGCCCCGCTCGGCCGCCGGCGTCCGTGGCCAGGGCCCGTCGTCGAAGGCCAGCCGGGCGGCGCCGACCGCCGCGGCCGCGTCCTTCGGCCCGCCCTCGTCGACGGTCGCGACCAGCTTGCCGTCCGCCGGGCAGCGGATCTCCCGCACCTGCCCGTCGGCCGCTGCGGTCCACTGACCGCCGATGAACAGCTCCGGCATGGTCGTGCCTCCGGTCGGTGACGATCCCTGCGTGGCGGATCTGTGCGTGGTGGTTCTCTCTGTTGCGTATCTCTACGGGTGGATCCCCACGCGGCGGATCCCGGCGCGGCGGATCCCTTTCCGACGTATCCCCGCGTGACGATCTCTGCACCGAGAGTAAGACGGGCGGGCCGGGTCCGCACGGTACGCGGGGCCGGGGGCGTGTGACCGGCGGCAAAGGCGGGACAATCGGGGTATGCCTGCCCCCGAACCTCAGCGCCGCCGCATGGGCCCCGCCCGGTACCCCGTCCCCGATACCGCGGCCTATCTGGCGGGCGGCTGGCGCATCGACCGCTCCGTCTACGACCTGGAGTCCGGTGCCGAGGGCAGCTTCCGCGGCACCGCCCACTTCCGGCCCGACGCGGCCGGCGCCGGCATCCTGCACGTCGAGGAGGGCGAGCTGACCTGGGGCGGGGCCGTGCACCCGGCCGGCCGGACGCTGCGCCTGACCCCGCTGCCGGACGGCACCGCCGAGATCTCCTTCGCCGACGGCCGCCCCTTCCACGACCTGGATCTACGGACCGGCCGCTGGACCGCCGTACACCCCTGCGCACAGGACCGCTACGAGGGGATCTTCACCGTCGTCGCGGCCGACGAATGGCATGTGGAGTGGCGCGTCGGCGGCCCGGCGAAGACCCAGCTGCTGCGGTCGGTGTACCGGCGCCGGGCGGCCTAGGCCCGTCCGGCTTCGCCGCCCCTACACCGCTACGGCTTGGCCGCCCTTACGGCTTCGCCGCCCCTACACCCCTACGGCTTCACCGCCCGTACCGCGAACAGCAACGGCACGATCGGCTCCGAATCGGGCAGCCGCCACCAGCCGTTCTCCGCCGGCACCATCGCCTCGAACCGTTTCCAGGGCAGCAGCTCCGTCTCCCGCACCAGCTCGACCCTCAGGCCGGCCGCGACGACCGCGGAGACGACCTCGCCGAGGCCGTGCCGCCACTCATAGCTCGTCGTCGCGGCCTCCAGGGGCGGGCCGTCGGTGTAGGTGTGCGGCGTATCGCTGCGCAGCGGACCGCGGCCCGCCAAGTAGTCGTGACGGAGCAGCAGCTGCTGCCCGTCGGGGCCGGGCGTCGGGCCCAGGGCGTTGAGCAGCGGGTGGAACTCCACGAGGTAGAACGTGCCGCCCGGCCGCAGCAGCGAGCCGACGGTTTCCGCCCAGGCGGTCAGGTCCGGCAGGTAACACAGCGCCCCCTTGCCGGTGTAGACCACGTCGAAGCGGCGGCCGCCGAGCGCCCGTAAGGCGTCGTGGACATCCGCCTCGATGAACTCGACGTCCCGGCCCGCCCGCTGAGCGAGGCGGCGCGCCTCCGCGACGGACGCGGCGGAGAAGTCCAGCCCCACGGTGTGCGCGGCGCCCCGCGCCGCAAAGGCGGCCGTCTCGGTGCCCAGGTGACACTGCAGATGCAGTACGTCCCGCCCCGCCAGATCGCCGAGATCCGCCCACTCGAACGGCGCGAACCAGTCCTCCGCGGTCCGCGAACCGTCCAGGCCGTAGAACTCGCTGGCCACATGGACGGGGGTGCGGGCGTCCCAGTTCGCCCGGTTGGCCAGCACCATCTCCGTCAACGTTGGCGGCGCACCGCCCGCCGTCGACGGCGTCCCCTGCGTCGGCCCGCTCTGCTCTGTGGTCATCCACCTCTCCTACCCACGTCCGAACACCACCCGAACGCCGCGTCCGATTTCCGCCAGCGCCACTACGCCGCCTGCCGCACAGTGGAAGGGTGATGAGCGATGGCAGCAAATACGAGGCGGTGTGCAGCCGCGACGCGCGGTTCGACGGCGACTTCTTCTTCGCCGTCTCCACGACCGGCATCTACTGCCGGCCGAGCTGCCCGGCCACCACCCCCAAACAGAAGAACGTCCGCTTCTACCCGACCGCGGCCGCGGCCCAGGGCTCCGGCTTCCGGGCCTGCCGCCGCTGCCGTCCGGACGCGGTGCCCGGCTCCGCCGAGTGGAACGTACGGGCCGATATGGTCGGCCGCGCCATGCGACTGATCGGCGACGGCGTCGTCGACCGTGAGGGAGTGGCCGGGCTCGCCCAGCGGCTCGGCTACAGCGCCCGCCAGGTCCAGCGCCAGCTGAACGCCGAGCTCGGCGCCGGCCCGGTGGCCCTGGCCCGCGCCCAGCGCTCCCACACCGCGCGGATACTGCTCCAGACCACCCCCCTGCCGATCTCCGAGATCGCCTTCGCCGCCGGATTCGCCAGCGTGCGGCAGTTCAACGACACCATCCGGGAGATCTACGCGCTCACGCCCACCGCGCTGCGCGCCGCCCGTCCCGGCAAGGCCGCGCGCTTCGGGCCCGTCGCCCAGCAGGCCGGCGCCGGCGGCATACCGCTGCGCCTCGCCTTCCGCGGGCCGTACGCCGCCGCCGAGGTCTTCGACTACCTCGAACGCCGCGCGCTGACCGGCATCGAGGAGGTCCTCGGTGAGCGCGGCACCCGCACCTACCGCCGCACCCTCCGGCTGCCCAACGGCACCGGCATCGCCGAGGTCGACGAGCGGCCCGGCGGGGGAGCGCCGCTCCCCGAGACCGGCGGCGGCTGGCTGGAATGCCGGCTGCACCTGAGTGAGCTGCGCGATCTGACCACCGCCACCCAGCGGATGCGCCGCCTCCTGGACCTCGACGCCGACCCGTACGCGGTCGCCGACCACCTCAGCCAGGACCCGCTGCTCGCCACGCTCGTGGCGCGGCGCCGCGGGCTTCGCTCGCCGGGCACCTGCGACGGCCATGAACTCGCCGTCCGCGCCGTGCTCGGCCAGCAGGTCTCGGTCGCCGCGGGCCGCAAGCTCGGCAACGCCGCCGTCGCCGCCTACGGCGAGCCCCTCGCCGAGCCCAGCGGCGGCCTCACGCATCTCTTCCCCGCCACCGCGGACCTCGCCGAGGCCTCCCTGACGGAGCTCGGCATGCCCGACTCCCGCCGCGCCACCCTGCGGACCCTCGCCGCGGCGCTCGCCGACGGCACCGTGCCGCTGGACGCCGGAGCCGACCGCGACCAGGCCGAGAAGGAGCTGCTGAACCTCCGCGGCATCGGACCCTGGACGGCCGGCTACATCCGGATGCGCGCCCTCGGCGATCCGGACGTGCTGTTGGAGGGCGATGTCGCGGTGCTCGCCGGGATGCGTAACTCCGGCGCGCGGATGGCCGATTCGGATGCCTGGCGCCCCTGGCGCTCGTACGCCATGCACCACTTCTGGAACGCCGCGGCCTCGACGGGCAAGCCCTCGGCACGCACCGCATGAAGCGGAAATGCGACGTCCGAAATCCGCCAGCAATGCGCCGCGCGAGCCACCAGGATGGGACGTATCGACAGGGAAATGCGTCGAGAACACCGAGTCGCGACCCAAGACCCGCGACCGCCCGGCCCGAGTGCACCGACTCGGGCACACGGACAAGAGGAAGGAACGGACCGATGACGGTCTACACCACCATCGACAGCCCGCTGGGCGAACTGCTGCTGGTCGGCGAGAAGTCCGACACCGCCACCGGCGGCACCGCGCTCGCCTCGCTCTCCCTCCCCGGCCAGAAGGGCGGCGCCACCGTCCAGGACGGCTGGACCGAGGACGCGACGGCCTTCGCGGAGGTCACCGCCCAGCTCACCGCGTACTTCGCCGGCAAGCGCACCCGCTTCGACATCGAGTACGTCACCGGCGGCTCCGACTTCCAGCGGCGGGTGTGGACCGCCCTGGACGACATCCCCTACGGCAAGACGTTCAGCTACGGCGAGATCGCCGCGCAGATCGGCGCCTCGCGGGCCGCGGTCCGCGCGGTCGGCACGGCCATCGGGCGCAACCCGCTGCTGGTCGTACGCCCCTGCCACCGCGTGATCGGCGCCAATGGCTCGCTCACCGGCTACGCCGGCGGACTCGAGCGCAAGCAGCAGCTCCTCGAACTCGAAGGCATCACCCCGGCGGCCTGACCGCACCCCTCCCGGAGACCCCTTATGACCACCAAGAACGCCACCGCTCGGGCCGAGCGTCAGCTCGCCGCCGCCGACTGGGATGCCCTGGCCGGCGAGCTGGACACCTACGGCGGCGCCCTCACCCCCCAGCTCCTGACCCCCGCGCAGTGCGCCGACATCGCCGCGCTGTACGAGAAGGAGGAGCTGTTCCGCACCACCATCGACATGGCCCGCTACCGCTTCGGCTCCGGCCAGTACCGCTACTTCCACCATGAGCTTCCGGAGCAGATCGCCGCCCTGCGGGCCGCGTTCTACCCGCATCTGCTCACCATCGCCCGCGACTGGGCCGCCCGGCTCGGCCGCCCCGCGCCCTGGCCGGACACCCTGGAGGAATGGCTGGCCAGGTGCCATGAAGCGGGCCAGGACCGCTCCGCGCAGATCCTGCTGCGCTACGAGGCGGGCGACTGGAACGCCCTGCACCGCGACGTCTTCGGCGACATGCTCTTCCCGCTCCAGGTCGTCATCGGCCTGGACGAGCACGGCACCGACTACACCGGCGGCGAGTTCCTGCTCGTCGAGCAGCGCCCGCGGGCACAGTCGCGCGGCACCACCCAGGTACTCCAGCAGGGCCACGGCCTGATCTTCACCACCCGCGACCGCCCGGTGGCCACCAAACGCGGCTGGTCCGCCGGGGGCATGCGGCACGGCGTGAGCACCGTCCGCTCCGGCCGCCGGCACGCCCTCGGGCTGGTCTTCCACGACGCCGCCTGATGAGCATCCACGCACCGCACGACGGGCCGGCCGGCGACGGCCTGATCCACCCGCCCGCCTCGCCGCTCATCGGCGTCGCCGACCTGGCCGAGTCCCTCGCCGAGTACGGTGAACTGCCCCGGCCCGCCCCGCACACGGCCGCTGAACTCGCCGCCCTCATCGGCCTGTTGACCCGCCCCAAGGCCAGGATCGAGACCGTCGCGATCGGCCACAGCCGCGACGCCGCCTCCCGCGCCGCCGCCGACGCCTTCGCCGCCGCCTGGCAGGCCCGCGGCGGCACGGTCCTCGCCGTCGTCGACTGGCCCGAGTCGGGCGCCTCCTGGCTGCGCCCGGCCAAGCGGCTGACCGCCGAACAGCCCGACGCCTGGGTCATCGCCGCCGCCCCGGTCGGCTTCGCCCAGCTCGCCCGCCGCCTGCGGCACAGCACCGACTGGGACCCGGCCCGCACCGTGGCCTTCGCCGCCCTCCAGGACTCCCGGCTGCCCGCCCTGACCGGCCCGGACACGCTCCACGGCCTGCGCGGCGCGACCGCCCGCGGCGGCACCTGGGAGGTGAGCCGCCGCTGGGTCACCGCCTACCCGCCCGTGGCGGCGAACGGATAGCGGACCATCGCCGCCACCCTCCCGCCGGCCAGGGTCGCCAGCCGCGGCGCCCGCCCAGCGAGCGCCGCGTCCTCGGTGACCACCACACAGGTCAGCCGCCGCTCACCCCACACCCGTACGAACAGCTCCGCGACCTCCGCCCGCGCCGCCGCATCCAGCCCGGCCGTGGGCTGATCCGCGAGCAGTACGGTGGGCCGCTTCACCAGCGCCCGGGCCAGCGCCACTCGCTGCCGCCCCCCGGCCGCCAACTCACCCGCCAGCGCGTCCTGTTGCTCCGCCATGCCGACCTCCCGCAGGGCCTCGCCCGCCAGCTCCCAGCGGTCGGCGGGCCGCAGCCGCAGGGGGAGCAGGGCGCCCGCGACGTTCTGCCGCGCGGTGAATCCGGGCGCGAGGCCGCCGCCGCTGGGGACCATGCCGATCGACTCCGTCCGAAGGCGCGCGAGCCGGCACTCCGTCAGGGTCGCCAGGTCCGTGCCGTCGAGCTCGACGCTGCCCCGGGTGGGCCGCTCCAGCCCGCCCAGGATCCGCAGCAGCGTCGACTTGCCCGCGCCCGCCGCCCCCTGGACGACCAGCGCGCCACCGTCCTCGACATAGAGCGCGACGCCGTCCAGCGCTTGCACCGCGTCCCCACCGCTTCGATAGCACTTGGTCACGCCGGTCAGGTGGTACACGCTGCACTCTCCTCCGGTCCGCCGGCCGGGGTGCGCGGCGGGGCGACGGGCCTGCGGCGACGATAGGGAGGCGGCGTGACCGGGCGATAAGCGCGCGATGAGAGCGCCATGAGAAACCGGCCCGAAAGCGACGGCGGGGACCGGCCGCTGAACGTCCTTTATTCGCACACCTGTTGCCTGCAACAACTGCCGTCCCGTGGGTATGTTGGACGCCGCACGGCGTAGTCGTTCCGATACGGACCGGGACCGGCACGTCGGTGCGGTATGGCCGGTGACTGTCGAAGCGACGGGAAAGTATGTAATGAGCCAAGAAGCGCAACCGCAGTCCAGCGCCGTCGACGTCAGCATCCCGAGCGTGGCGCGCATGTACGACTACTACCTCGGCGGCAAGGACAACTACGCCGTCGACCGCGAGGCGTGCGACGAACTGAGCAAGGTCGTGCCGAGCACCCAGGTGCTGGCGATCAACAACCGGCGCTTTCTGCAGCGGGTGGTCCGCTGGCTCGCCCGTGAGCACGGCATCCGGCAGTTCGTCGACCACGGCTCAGGCCTGCCGACCCAGGACAACGTCCACCAGGTCGCGCAGCAGGTCGACCCGGAGTCCCGGGTGGTCTACGTCGACAACGACCCCATCGTGCTGGCCCACGGCCGCGCCCTGCTCGAGGAGAACGCCAACACCGCCGTCATCCAGGCGGACATGCGCGACACCGAAGGCATCTTCACGAGCCCCGAGGTCGAGCGGCTGATCGACTTCGACCGGCCGGTCGCCGCCCTGTTCGTCTCCGTACTCCACTGCATCCCGGACTCCGACGACCCGGCCGGCCTGATCAAGCGGGTCGCCGACCGGCTGGTGCCCGGCAGCTTCCTGGTCGTGTGCCAGCTGGTCAGCGAGGACGCCGCGACCCGCGATTTCGTCACGAACTTCATGGCCGAGAGCACCCAGGGCCACTGGGGCCGGGTACGGCAGGCGCATGAGCTGGCGGGGTTCCTGGACGGGCTGGAGGTCCAGGAGCCGGGGCTGGTGGAGGTCTCCACCTGGAATCCGGACGCGGACCTCGGGCCCAAGCAACTCACCAAGGAGTGGATCGAGTTCGGGGGAGTGGCCCGCAAGGTGTAGCGGGCGCCGCACCCGGCATGCGAAGAGGCGGGACCCCCCGTTCGGTCCCGCCTCTCCACGTATCACCGAGGGGGCGCGGTCAGCTCCCCTGCTTCATCAGCCGGTCCAGGATCGCCAGCGACTCCCGCGGCGATTCGGACTGTGCGCTGAGCCGGTCCATCACGGCAAGGTAGTGATCGACGTCGTCGCGCTTGTCCAGATAGAGCGCGCTGGTCAGCTGCTCCAGATAGACGATGTCCGGCAGATCCGGCTCCAGGAACCGCAGGATCGTGATCGGGCCACCGGCCGCCGCGAGACCGCCCAGGCTGAACGGCGCGACCTGTAGCGTCACATTCGGCAGCTCCGTCATCGCCCGCAGATGCCGCAGCTGAGCCTCCATCACACCCGGTCCGCCGAGCGGACGGCGCAGCGAGGCCTCGTCGATCACCGCCCACAGCCGCGGCGCGTCCGGCACGGTCAGCAGCTTCTGACGCTGCACGCGCAGCGCCACCCGCCGCTCGATCTCCTCCGCCGAGGCCCGCGGGTGCCCGAGCCTGGTCACCGCACGCGCGTAGTCCTCCGTCTGCAGCAGGCCCGGCACGAACTGGACCTCGTACATACGGATGACGGACGCGGCCTCCTCCAGCCCGATGTGCGTCTCGAACCAGTTGGGCAGCACATCGCCGTACTGATGCCACCAGCCCGGGGAGCTCGTCCGGCGGGCCAGCTTGAGGAAGTCGGAGCGGTCCGCCTCGTCCGTGACGCCATAGAGCGTCAGCAGATCCGCGACGTCCCGCTCCTTGCAGCTCACCCGGCCGAGCTCCAGGCGGCTGATCTTCGCGTGGGAGCCGCGGATGGCGTCCCCGGCGGCCTCCCGGGTGATGCCCGCCGCCTCACGCAGCCGCCGCAGCTGCGTGCCCAGCACGATCCGCAGGACGGTCGGGCCGCCCCGCGGGTGCTCCAGATACCGGCGCAGAGACGGTTGGCTGCTCGGCTGCGCGGCGGTCATGTCGACTCCCCTGAGTGGTCGGGCGAGTGCCCAGTGTCCCATCGGCCGGAGGGGACGTACAGTCATGGCGACTATCCGGCCGACATATGCGCCAGTTACGTCAGTCGCGGCCGACCAGATCGTCGAAGTCGCCGTCCTTGGCGCCCTGGACGAAGGCTGCCATCTCGTCGTGGGTGTAGATCAGCGCCGGGCCCGACGCGAACCGGGAGTTGCGCACCGCGACCCCGCCATCGGAAAGAACTGCCAGCTCAACGCAGTTGCCGCTGGGGTTGCTGCGGCGGCTCTTGCGCCACTGGGCGCCTTCGATGCTGGTCGCCGGCATGCCATTGGTCACTGACTCCATAACAGCTGCTCCCTTGCTGGAGGCCGCGCCTCCTACCGTTCCGAGCTCGCGATCAAGTTGGCGAGAACGAGCTCCTGAGCGACCGTCCTTACCGATGTAATTGCAGATGCACTTGCAGCGGGGGCCGGACGACGAGGATATTAGCCGTCGAGAGGACTCCCCGCCCAGACCCGAAATGCCCTCCGCGGAGATGGTGATGACCACACATCCGGCCGAGACCGTGCACCACGCCCTTCGGGAGGAGCCATGTGACGACGCCTGGTGGATGCCTGGCCCCAACGGCTTCGCCGCATGCGCCCTCAGCCCCTCCGCGGGCACCGTGGCCCAGGCCCGCCGCTTCACCCGGATGACCCTCCAGGGCTGGGAGTTCTGCGCCGGCGTCGCCGACGACGCCGCGACGGTCGTCTCCGAACTCGTCACCAACGCCCTGCGGTACGGCAGCCCGGACGGCGATCCCGACGACATCTGCGCCGCCTGGCTCGCGCTGACCCGGCAGGAGGCCACCGTGCTGTGCGCGGTCTCGGACGCCGCCAACAGCGCCCCGGTCGTGCGCCCCCACGACGAGCTCGCCGAGTCCGGGCGCGGACTGCGCATCGTCGACCTGCTCAGCGACTCCTGGGGCTGGACACCGCCCGACCGGCTCGGCAAAACGGTCTGGGCGACGGTGCCCAGGCGCGCCTGACGACCCGCCGGCCCGCCGTCCCCCGCGCTACGAAGAAGTCCGCACCGCGCGCATCAGGACCCGCCGCGGAGAAGATAGTGGTTCCTTATGGTCGCGGTGCCGGCGAACGGGCCGGTGCCGTAAGCGTGCAGCGCGATCGCGATCTCGCCGGTGGCGGGATCCTCCCCGACCTCCTCGGCGAAGTCCCGTCCGGCTGCCGCGAGATGGCGCAGCACCCCGTACTGACAGGCCTTGGCCAGCCGGTCCGCCTCCACGGCAGACAGCGCCGCCCCGCGCCGCAGCTGGACATGGACGACCGGCCGCGCCTCCAGATCGCCGTCCGCGTCCAGCGCCAGACAGAATCCCTCGATCCATCCGGCCAGCGGATTTCCTGCGTAAAGTCCGTATGCGACGTCCTGTGGATGGATGGTGGCCCCCAGACCCGATCGGCGGGTGTGTCACCGACATACTCGGGCCCGGGCCCGGGGGCGTCATGAGTGCGGCTACTCAGGTGCCCGGGTGAGTACGGCCGGTTCCGGGGCTCCTTTAGGATGCGGGCATGGCTGCCCCGGACCCCTCCCCTCGCACCCCACGGGATCCGGCGCTCGGTTTCCCGCCACCCGGCGAAGTGCTGCACCGGCTCCGCACCCACAAGGGCATGTCGCTGCGCCAAGTGGCCGCGGAGTGCGGGCTGTCCGTCTCCTTCCTGGCCGCTCTGGAGCGCGGTGAGACCGATATCGCCCTGGAGCGGCTCGGCCGCATCGCCAAGGTCTTCGACCACGACGTCGGCTCGTTCCTGGGCTTCTCCCGGGGCCCCGCCACCCCGTCCCTCTTCCCGAGGGCGAAACAGGAGATCCTGAACCGCGCCCCCGGTGTCGTCTACCGGGTGCTGCGCGCCCCGGAACTCGGCTATCAGGTGGTCACCGGGGACTTCGCACCCCACAGCGGTCTCACCGAGGACCTCCAGCACGAGGGCTCCGACTTCATCACGGTCACCCGGGGCACCCTGGTGGCCCGGTACAACGGCGTGGACCACGAGCTGCACGCCGGCGACTGCATCCAGTGGTCGGCGGGTCATCCGCACGGCTTCCGCAATGAGACCGATGCACCGGCCCAGATGGTCGTGGTGCTCTTCTCGAGCCTCTACTGAGGCGTTCCTGAGGCTGGGCCGAGGCCGCCCGGGGGCTTCCCCTTCGCGGCCCTCCCGGACCCCATGCCTCTCCGCTCCCCTCCCAACTGCCCTACGGAAGCACGTCCGTAGGGCTTTCCGCTGTTCGGTACGGGGATGCCTCCACCCCCCTCGCCCTGAGCGATATTTTGCTCTAACGTACTTTTTAATGAACACCTCGTCGGGCCGCCCGCACGCACGGCGCTCCTGGCCCCACCTCCCGCATCCCCTCACCGGCATGAGAGGCCGACACCCCATGACCAACATCGCAGTGATCAACTACGGTCCTCAGCTCGACTATGCCGCGATTCTCCCCGAACTCGCCGGCGTATTACATGTGTTCAGCCACCATGAACTGAAGAACACCGAAGGGCTGGCCCGTTACGAATACGTCGCGGACTGCGAGTCCGTCCCGTACGCGGAATTGATGATCCGTCGGCTGGCTCGCCAAAGGCCCTTCACCCATCTCGTCACGGACAACGAATACGACCTCGAACGGGCCGCCCGTATACGCGAGGACCTCGGCATTCCCGGGGGCCAGTCCCCGGCCAGTGCACTGTCGTTCCGCGACAAGGTCGTGATGAAGGAAGTCGCAGGCCAGGCCGTCGCCACTGCCCGCTTCGCCCGCCTGGAATCGATCGTCGACCTGACCGGCTTCATCGAGAAATGCGGGTACCCGGTCGTCGTCAAACCGGTGAAACAGGGCGGCTCCCGCGACATCGTCGTCCTGCGGAGCGAGGACGATCTCCTCGCCTTCAGCCGCCGGCACTGGCGCGAGGACCTCATGGCCGAGGAATTCATCGAGGGCCGGATGTATCACGTCGATGCGGTGCTCGCCGACGGATACCGGTTCGTCGCTTCCTCGCGCTATCTGCGCAGCTGTCTGGGCGTGTTCTCCGGACAGAACAACGGCTCGCTGCAACTGCGCCCGGACGATCCGTTCGCCCGTCGGCTGGAGGAATTCCTCGACCGCGTCCTCGGCGCCTTCGACACCCCGGACGTCAGCGCCTACCACCTGGAGGTCTTCCACACCCCCGACGACGAGCTGGTGCTGTGCGAAATAGCGTCGCGCGTCGGCGGGGACCGTATCCCGGCGCTCACCCGTGCCACCTACGGCGTGGACCTGCACACCGCCGTACTGCGCCAGTCATGCGGTCTGCCCGCCGCCCCGCCGCCGACCGCGCCGCCGGCCGAGGTGCACGGGTCGGTCTCGATCCTGCCGCAGGGCCGCCCGGTGCGGGCCCCCGGCCGGCCGCCGTTCCCCTGGGTGTGCCACTACGAGGTGAACGAGCGGCTCGCACCCGGCGCGGTGACGCTGTACAGCGCCTCGCATCTGTGCTTCGTCATCGTGCGCGGTGCCGACACCGCGGAGGTGGAGGACCGGCTCCTCCAGGCCGAGGCCTGGCTCATGGCGAACCTGGAGGAGCGCGAGAACCAGCCGGACGGCGATCAGCAGGTGCGGCCCGTGTAGTGCGCGCCCTGAATCCTGCCCGCCGAGCCGAGCCACGTCCGGCCGGGACCGACACACCTTTCGTAATTCGGGCCGAACACCTCCACCTCGATAACAACGTTCGAGCCGTCGCCGGTGCAGTGGTTGTAGAAGGCGTCGGAGCCGGTCTCGTAGAAGCCGCAGGGGTTGGCGACCGCCGGTGTGGCGGTGATGACTCCGGCGGTGGCGCTCATCAAGATGGTGGCCAGGACGGTCGGGATGAGACGGCGGGCACGCATGGGCAGCTCCTCCTGTGAAGGCTCGTTCGCCAACCCGGCTTCGCACACGGGTCGTTGGCGAGAGCCGTGTGTGTCGACGCAGGTCACAGTAAGGGGAGGCGGCTTGCTGAAACGTTTCTGGCGGCCGGCGACCACCCGCACGTGTCCAAGGTCCGCGCGCGGTGTGCCCGGTGTTACGGGTGGTCCGGGAGGCCGAACGCGTCCAGCAGTCGCTCGGCGGCCAGGGTCGCGGTGATCTTGCCCTCGCGTACCTCGTGCTCGATGCCGGGCCCGAGGCGGCGCACCTCAGGGTGTTCCTGGAGGCGGTCGATGAGCCGTTCGCGCACCATCGACCAGGTCCAGTCGACCTGCTGGGCGCGGCGGCGCTCGGCCAGGGCGCCGGTGGAGTCCAGCAGGGCGCGGTGCTGCTCGATCCGCTCCCACAGCGCCTTCAGGCCGGTGCCCTCGCGGGCGCTGCAGGTGAGGACGGGCGGCGTCCAGACCGCGTCCGGGGGCTGCAACAGCCTCAGCGCGCCAGCGAGTTCGCGGGCCGCGGAGCGGGCGTCCCGCTCGTGCGGACCGTCCGCCTTGTTGACCGAGACCAGGTCCGCCAGCTCCAGGACGCCCTTCTTGATGCCCTGGAGCTGGTCGCCGGTGCGGGCCAGGGTCAGCAGCAGGAAGGTGTCGACCATATTGGCCACGGTCGTCTCCGACTGGCCGACGCCGACCGTCTCCACCAGGACGACGTCATAGCCCGCCGCCTCCATGACGACGATGGACTCGCGGGTCGCCCGCGCCACCCCGCCCAGCGTGCCGGACGTGGGGGAGGGGCGGACGAACGCCGCGGGGTCCGTCGCCAGCCGCTCCATCCGGGTCTTGTCACCCAGGATGGAGCCGCCGGTACGGCTGGAGGACGGGTCGACGGCAAGCACCGCGACCCGGTGGCCCAGGCCGGTCAGCAGCGTGCCGAGCGCGTCGATGAAGGTCGACTTGCCGACGCCCGGCACCCCGCTGATGCCCACCCGCCGGGCCTGACCCGCGTACGGCAGCAGCCGGACGAGCAGCTGCTGGGCCGCCGCGCGGTGGTCGGCGCGGGTGGATTCGACCAGGGTGACGGCGCGGGCGATCCAGGCGCGGGAGCCCGCCCGTACCCCCTCGGCGTAGCGTTCGACATCGATCGTCGCAGGCATGGCCCCCCGATCAGAGCTCGTGGCCGAGGACCTGGGCCAGGTCCTTCACCAGGTCGTGGGCGGCATCGGGAATGACGGTGCCGGGCAGGAAGACCGCGGCGGCGCCCATGTCACGCAGCGGCTGGACGTCCTGCGGCGGGATCACCCCGCCCACCACGATCGTGATGTCCTCCCGGTCCTCCGCGGCCAGCGCCTCCTTCAGCGCGGGCACGAGGGTGAGGTGCCCGGCCGCCAGCGACGACACCCCGACGATGTGGACGTCCGCCTCCACCGCCTGGCGGGCGACCTCCGCCGGCGTCTGGAACAGCGGGCCGACATCGACGTCGAAGCCCAGGTCGGCGAAGGCCGTGGCGATCACCTTCTGGCCGCGGTCGTGGCCGTCCTGGCCCATCTTGGCCACCAGGATGCGCGGCCGGCGCCCCTCGGCGCGCTCGAATTCGGCCACCAGGTCCCGGGTGCGCTCGACACCGGAGGACGGGCCCGCTTCGTCTCGGTACACACCGGAGATCGTACGGATCTGGCCCGAGTGGCGTCCGTAGACGGTCTCCAGGGCGTCGGAGATCTCGCCGACGGTGGCCATCGCCCGCGCCGCGTTCACGGCCAGCGCGAGGAGATTGCCCTCAAGCCCCTCGCCGGGACCGGACTTCGCCGCCTGGGTCAGCGCCCGCAGCGCGTCCTGGCAGGCCGCCTCGTCGCGCTCCGCGCGCAGCCGCTTGAGCTTGTCGATCTGCTGGGCGCGCACCGCGGAGTTGTCGACCTTGAGGACCTCGATCTCCTCGTCGGTCTCCACCCGGTACTTGTTGACGCCGATCAGCGCCTGCCGCCCCGAGTCGATCCGCGCCTGCGTACGGGCCGCGGCCTCTTCCACGCGCAGCTTGGGGATGCCCGCGTCGATGGCCTTGGCCATCCCGCCGGCCTCCTCGACCTCCTCGATGTGCTGCCAGGCCCGCCGCGCCAGATCGTGCGTGAGCTTCTCCACGTACGCGCTGCCGCCCCACGGGTCGATGACCCGGCAGGTGCCCGACTCCTGCTGGAGGAAGAGCTGGGTGTTGCGCGCGATCCGGGCGGAGAAGTCGGTGGGCAGCGCGAGCGCCTCGTCGAGGGCGTTGGTGTGCAGGGACTGGGTGTGACCCTGCGTCGCCGCCATCGCCTCCACACAGGTGCGGGTGACGTTGTTGAACACGTCCTGCGCGGTCAGCGACCAGCCCGACGTCTGCGAATGGGTGCGCAGGGAAAGGGACTTGGGGTTCTTCGGTTCGAAGCGCTGGACGAGGCGCGCCCACAGCAGCCGGGCCGCGCGCAGCTTGGCGATCTCCATGAAGAAGTTCATGCCGATCGCCCAGAAGAAGGACAGGCGCGGGGCGAACGAGTCCACGTCCATCCCGGCCGCGATGCCCGCGCGCAGATACTCCACCCCGTCGGCAAGGGTGTACGCCAGCTCCAGGTCGGCCGTCGCGCCCGCCTCCTGGATGTGATAGCCGGAGATCGAGATGGAGTTGTAGCGCGGCATCTTCTGCGAGGTGTACGCGAAGATGTCGGAGATGATCCGCATCGAGGGCTGCGGCGGATAGATGTAGGTGTTGCGGACCATGAACTCCTTGAGGATGTCGTTCTGAATGGTCCCGGCCAGCTTCTCGGGCGGTACGCCCTGCTCCTCGGCAGCCACGATGTAGAGGGCGAGTACGGGCAGCACCGCGCCGTTCATCGTCATCGACACGGTCATCTTGTCCAGCGGGATGCCCTCGAAGAGCTGCCGCATGTCGTAGATCGAGTCGATGGCGACGCCCGCCATGCCGACGTCGCCGGTGACGCGCGGGTGGTCGCTGTCGTAACCGCGGTGCGTCGGCAGGTCGAAGGCGACCGACAGGCCCTTCTGGCCGGCCGCGAGATTGCGGCGGTAGAAGGCGTTGGACTCCTCGGCCGTGGAGAAACCGGCGTACTGACGGATCGTCCAGGGCTGGTTGACGTACATCGTCGGGTACGGGCCGCGCAGATACGGCGTGATGCCCGGGTAGGTGCCCAGGAAGTCCAGGCCTTCCAGGTCCGCGTCCGTGTAGAGCGGCTTGACGTCGATGCCCTCCGGGGTCTCCCAGGTCAGGTCCTCGACCGCCTTGCCGGTGGTCTGCGCCACGGCGTCCGCCCACCGGCCGGCGCCGGCCGAGCCGTCCGGCCGGCCCAGCTCCACCGTGCTGAAGTCCGGGATGGCGCCCGCCTGTTGCGTCGACTCACTCATCACGCCACCTCCATGACGTCCAGGGCCGAGGACAGCGCCTCAACCGCGTCGCAGCCCGCGAAGACGAACGCCTCCACACCTGCCCCCGTGAATTCCTCCCGGCGCTCGCCGGGCTTGCCGGCCAGGTGCACCCGCCGTGCCCCCGCCGCCGTCAGCGCGGCCGCCACGGCCGCCGCCTGCTCGCCGTACACCGCATCGCTCGCACACAGACAGGCGATCCCCGCGCCGCTGCGCGCGAACGCCTCGGCCGCCGACTCCGCGTCCACGGCCTCCTGAACGGTCTCGATGCCGCCCGCCTGGAAGAGATTGGCGGCGAACGTCACCCGGGCGGTGTGCGCCGCGACCGGACCGAGCGCCGCCAGGAAGACCTTCGGGCGCTCCCCGGTGGCCGCCAGGTGCGCGTCCGAGCGCGACCGCAGCCGCTCGTAGGCATCGTCCCTGCGCACCCGCGGCAGCCCCCGGCCGCCGCCCACCGGCGCGGGCGCCGGATCGCGGTGCACGGGCGGCTCGGCGAGATGCGGGAACTCGCTGACGCCAGTGATGGGTTCGCGGCGGCGGGCGAGGTCTTCGGACCGCCGCTGCCAGGTCTTCGCCAGCCGCTCGCCGAGCATCCCGGAGCGCAGCGCCGCGGCCTGACCGCCCGCGGCCTCGATCTCCTGGAAGAACGCCCAGGCCGCCTGCGCCAGTTCGTCGGTGAGCCGCTCCACGTACCAGGAGCCGCCCGCGGGGTCGATCACCTTGGACAGGTGCGACTCCTCCAGCAGTACGGACTGGGTGTTACGGGCGATCCGGCGCGCGAACGCATCGGGCAGCCCCAGCGCCGCGTCGAACGGCAGCACCGTCACCGCGTCCGCGCCGCCCACGCCCGCGGACAGCCCGGCGACGGTGGTGCGCAGCATGTTCACCCAGGGATCGCGACGGGTCATCATCACCGTGGAGGTGACCGCGTGCTGGCGCTGCGCGGCCGCCTCCGGCGACGCCCCGCACACCTCGGCGACCCGCGCCCACAGCCGGCGGGCGGCGCGCAGCTTGGCGATCGTCAGGAACTGATCCGCGGTGGCGGCATAGCGGAACTCCAGCTGCCGGCAGGCGTCGTCGACGCTCAGTCCGGCGCTCGTGAGCGCCCGCAGATAGGCGACGCCGGTGGCCAGCGAGGCGCCCAGTTCCTCGGCGGTGGAGCCACCCGCCTCGTGGTACGGCAGCGCGTCCACGGCCAGCGCCCGCAGCTTCGGCGCCTCGGCGGTGCAGCGCTCGGCAAGCCGGGCGGCCGCCGCCAACTGGACGCGCAGCGGGCCGTCGTCGCCCGTACGGGCCAGCAGGCCGAGCGGGTCGGCGCCCAGGTTGCCGGACGCCTCGGACAGCGCCACCCCGGAGGCTTCGTACAGCCGCAGCAGTTCCTCGGCGGCCGCGGTGAAGTCGGCGCCGGGGTCCAGGACCACGGCGGCCAGATCCAGATAGACGCCGTCGAGCGCCTGCGGCAGCCCGGTTACCGGGATCCCGCCGTCCCCGACGGTCAGCCACAGCGAGGTGACACCGTTCTCCAGGTCGGCGAGGGCGGATTCATTGGCGTGCCCGGGATCGGTGTACACGTGGCGCTGGCGTACGTCCCACCCGGCGACGGCCGTGCCCTCGGGGCGGCCGGCCCGTACGAAGGGCGGGAAGCCGGGGTGGCCGGCGGCGGCCGACGCGTCCTCGGCGGTGTACAGCGGGCGGATGCGGATGCCGTCCTGGAGATCGGTGGCGAGCGCGTCCTCGGCGGCGGCACCGGCGGCATCCGCCAACTTCGGGACGCCCGATTTGCGCAGTACACCTTCGACGAGGCGCTGCCACTGCTCTCGGTCCACGTCCGGGAATGCGGCGGCCAGGGGGAGTTCGGGGGACTCGGCGGTCATGGCAGCAGGCTAGGCGAACGACCGTTAGCCGGAGCAGGGGCTCCCGCTGTGACCTTGCACTCTTTGGCCTGGCGTTTGTCCGTATTCGGGCCGACATCTCGCACCCCGTCGTACGGGCATCCGGCCGTGCTCCCTCCGGCATCGACCGGCGGGGCGGCGCTGCCGGACGGTGATCGTCCCGTTCTGTACCGTGGACGCGGCACCCTCCCCGAGCTCTTGAGGAGCGGGGGAACCCCCAGAGGAGCGCGATGTCCAGGCTGCCGCTCACCCGCACCACGACCGTCGCCGCCCTGCTCCTGACCGCCGCCCTGCTCCTGTGGGTCCTGCCACGGGCCGCCGCCCCGGACGCCACCGCTGCCTGCACCGGCCGCCGGATCGCCTCCTGGTCCGCCGATGACGGACCCACCACCGCATTCGCCCGTTACGGCGACGACAACACCCGCGTCGACGACTGGACCGGCGGCGACGGCACCCACTCGGTGCGGCTGCCCGACGGCCGCACCCTCTGGCTCTTCTCCGACACCTTCCTGGACCGGGTGCAGCCGCCGCCCAACCCTCAGGGGCAGCCGTACCGCTGGCGGACCGCCGACCGCGGCGGCGGGCCCTACCTCCGGCACAACTCCGCCGTCGTGATGTCCCGTTCGGGCCGGCCGGAGCGCACCCTGACCGGCGGCACCGCGGCCGCACCCGGCCCCCTCTTCCCCGACCCGCCGGGCGGCGGCTGGCGCTGGCCGGTCCACGCGAACGTGGAACCCCGTACGCCGGGAGCCCGGGAGAAGGTCGTCCGCGTCCTGCTGTGGAACCGCGCCCCCGGAACCGGCCCATGGGTCTTCGGCGTCCCGCGCGCCACCGAGGTCGCCACGCTCTCGCTGCCCGGCCTGCGCCTGGAGGGGATCACGGAGACGGTGGGCCAGGCGTCCGTCACGGACCCGGGGCGGCGGGTCCTGTACGGGACCGCGACGGTCACCGACGGCGCCTGGACCTATGTCTTCGGCGGCGACGACCCGCCGTCGTCGCCGGCCTCCAGCGCCTATCTCGCCCGCGTCCCGGCGGGGCGGCTCGCCGAGCGCGCCCCCTGGCGGTTCTGGGACGGCGCCCGCTGGCAGCGGCGGGCCGAGCGGGCCGCGCCGGTGCTGCGGGCCGGCGGGCGGCGCGGCGTCGGCAGCGCCTTCAGCGTCGTCCGCGACGGCGGGGCCTGGATGCTGTTCACCATGGACACCGGGGGCGGCGGCACGGCGGGGGTGCGGACGATCACCGCCTACTGGTCCTGCTCGCCCCGCGGCCCCTGGCACGGCCCGGCCGGCCGCATCACCCCGCCCCGCCCACCCGACGCCGAGCCGCAGTACGTGGCCGCGTACAACCCCCAGGCGCACCCCGAATTCACCGCGTCCGGACGGCTGCTGCTCAGCTACGACATCAACCGGCTCGGCCCGGGGCCGGCGGACCCGCACGTCAACGGGAACGTGGAGCTCTACCGGCCGCGGTTCCTGCGGGTGCGACTGGCGCCGGTCACGCGGTGAGGGCGCTCAACTCCCCCGATTCTCCCGCCAGTTACGGGCCACCTCGTCGATGTCGAAGGGCTTCAGACGGAGCGGCGGGCCTTCCAGCGGCGCCCGCAGGGCCTCGCGGATCCGCTCGTTGACGGCCGTCAGAATGCGGCGCAGGGCCGCCTCGGTGGGGGCGTGGGAGGCCTTCTCCAGCGCGTCCTCGGCCTCCTTGCGCAGCACCAGCGACGGCGGCAGACACGAGAGGTTCTCGCGGTGCATCTTCTCCTTGATCCACCACAGCTCGTCATACGGCCGGTCCAGATGGGGCAGCGGCTTGCCCACGCCGGCCAGGTGCGCGAAATCGCCGCGCTCGGTGGCCTCGCGGATCTGCTTGTCCACCCAGCTCTCGAAGGGGGCACCAGGGGGTTTGCGCTCGGTCATCGCGTACGTCTCCCAGGGTGTGGGGCCGTCCGGTCCTCGCGGCCGCACCGCAGCTCGTGCGGGCACCTGCCTTCACCCTAACGCGCCCGCCGCGCGGCACGGAGCCTCAGTCCGAGGGCCGCGGCGTCGCGCCGTTCGGGCTCGGCTGGACCACTGGGAAGGCGTTGTTGCCGCCGCAGACCATGGGGCCGACGCGGACGCCGTCGCCCAGCACCGTGACGGTGACCTCGCCCGGTGGCTTGTCCCCCGGGACGCGGGCGTTGGCCGCCGTACACACCAACTGGTTCAGCGAGGCCGAGTCCAGCAGCTTCGCGTTCATCGGCAGGTTCAGGGCGACGGTGCCGCGGCCGGTGGTGGCGGTGAGCCGCCCGGGGAACTTCGGCAGCACGCTGGACAGGCCGCGCTGGCGTTCGGCGTGGTTGGGGCCGTCCATCAGCATCTCGATCGCGTCCTGGGGATCGACCGGTGCCTTGGCGGGGCGGGTCGCGGAGCGCAGCCCGTTCGGGCCGTAGAAGAACAGCTGGACATCGGCGGCGGGCTCGCCGGGGGACTTCAGGCCGGTGGCGGGCTCGCCGGCGTCGATCGCGTCGGTGGGGGCGATCCCGCAGGCGGCCAGCGCGCCCGCCAGCGCACCGGCCAGCAGGCCGCCGGCCACGCCGCCCACCAGGATCCGCCGGGCCCGCGCGCCGAGCGCGGTGGTCAGGGCGTTCATGCGTGGTCCTCTTTCCCGGCCGCGGGGCGGGCGGCGCCTTCGCCGTCGTCCGCGGCGGTGTGCTCGGCGGCCCGTCGCAGCGGCAGATCCACGGTGAAGACCGCGCCGCCCTCGGGGGAGTTGGCGGCGCTCAGCGTACCGCCGTGCAGCCGTACGTTCTCCAGCGCGATGGCCAGGCCCAGGCCGCTGCCCTCCGACCGGGCGCGCGCCGAGTCGGCCTTGTAGAAGCGGTCGAAGACATGCGGCAGCACCTCGGGGTCGATGCCGGGGCCGCTGTCGGCGATCTCGATCAGCAGCCGGTCCGCGCCCGGCTGCGGGGCGTGCAGCAGCACGCGGACCGGCTCGCCGCCGTGGTGCAGGGCGTTGCCCACCAGGTTGGCGACCACCACATCCAGCCGCCGCGGGTCGAGCCGGGCCCGTACGTCCGCCGGCAGCTCGGCCGTCACCCGCTGCTGCCAGGCCCTGGCCTGGAGCGTCTTGCGGATGGTTTCGGCGACGTCCACCTCGTCCAGATGCAGTGCCGCCGCCCCCGCGTCGAACCGCGAGACCTCCATCAGGTCCTCCACCATCCGCGCCAGCTTCCCCGTCTCCTGGCTGATCAGCCGGACCGCGGAGGCGGTGTCGGGGTCGAGGGACTCGGCGTCCTCGTCCAGGACGTCGGTGACCGCGGCCATCGCCGCCAGCGGCGTGCGCAGCTCGTGCGAGACATCGGCGGCGAACCGCCGGGAGTTGGCCTCCAGCCGGCGCAGCTCCGCCACGTTCTCCTCCAGCTCCGCGGCCATGTCGTTGAACGTCCGGGACAGGTCGGAGAGTTCGTCGGTGCCCTTCACCTCGAGCCGGGTGTCCAGCTTGCCCTCGGCGAGCCGCCCGGCGGCCTGCCGCAGCCGCCGTACGGGACGCAGCACCCCGCGCGCGGCGAGCAGCGCCGGGATCACGGCCAGCGCGAGCACCGGCAGCGCGCCGCCCCGGGCCGCGTCCACCAGCGCCTCGACATTGGCCTCCTCGGCGCTCAGCGGCAGCTGGGCGTAGATGGTCAGGGCGGAGGCGTCGCCGTCGGTCTGGCGTACCGGCATGCCGATCAGCAGCCAGGGATCGCCGCCGCGGTCGATGCGCTGGAAGACCGGCACATGGCGCTTTTCCACCGACTCCCGCAGACCGGCCGGGACCGTCACACCGCCCTGCAGCGCGCTGTCCTCGCTGTCCGGGACGCCGCTGTAGTGCACCGAGATGTCCCAGTCCCGGGAGGTGCCCGAACGCTCCAGCTGGACCCGGAAGAAGTCCAGGTCCGACTGGGACGGCGGCACCGGAAGCTCCGGCGCCAGCGAATTGATCTGCGCCCGCAGGTCGTTGACGGCGATGTCCTGGGAGCGCTGGAGGATGGCGTTACGGGCCTCGCGGTACGTCAGGCTCGCGGTGGTCAGCGCGCTCACGGCCGCCACCAGCACGAACGCGACCACCAGCCGGGCCCGCAGGCCGCGCAGCCGGGTCGGCACGAGACGGGTGGGCGCCAGGCGGCCCAGGCGGCTCACAGCGGCCCGAAGCGGTAGCCGAAGCCGCGCACGGTCTGGACGTAGCGGGGGCTGCGCGGGGTGTCCTCTATCTTCGTCCGCAGCCGCATCACACACGCGTCGACCAGCCGGGCGTCGCCGTGGTAGCTGTGCTCCCACACGTGCTCCAGCAGCTGCTGGCGGCTGAAGACCTGCCCCGGGGTGGCCGAAAGGAACAGCAGCAGCTTCATCTCCGAGGGGGCCAGCGCCAGATCCTGGCCGGCCTTGCCGACCACCAGACCGGCCCGGTCGATGGCCAGCGCCCCGTACGTCTCGACGGGCGCCGGGCCGGGCTCCGCACCGGCCGTTTCGCCGTTGGCGGGCAGTGCGGTCCGGCGCAGCACCGCCCGGATCCGCGCCTCGAGGACCTCGCCCCGGGCGGGCTTGACGATGTAGTCGTCCGCGCCGGCCTCCAGGCCGAGCACCACGTCCAGATCGTCGCCGCGGGCGGTGAGCATGATGATGGGCAGCTGCCGGTCGGCGCGGATCAGCCGGCACACCTCGAAGCCGTCCTTGCCGGGCAGCATCAGGTCCAGCAGGACGATGTCCGGGCGGAAGCCCGGCAGCACCTCGAGCCCTTCTTCGCCGCTGGCCGCGGCCGCCACTTCGTGGCCGCGCCGCCGTAGGGCGAGGGTCACTCCGTCCCGTACGGCGGCGTCGTCCTCGATCAGAAGTACTCGTGGCATGGGTCCAGTATCAATAAGTTTCATGATGGATCCGTAACAGGAGCAGCCTGTCCCCCCTCCCCTGCATCTGTCCTGGTGCAAGTCGCGCGCGGCGGCACAGCCGCCGCGGTAGGCACACGGGCATCGGGTGAGGGACGGGATTCACATGGCACGGCGCTTCGGCATCGAGGGCGGGATCATAGGAGTGGTCGCTGCGGCGGCCGTGTCACTGTCCGTTGCGGGGTTTCTCGCGTTCGCCCAGCCCGGTGCCACCGTAAAGGCCAGCGCCGACACCGTCGACTCGGCGGGCAAGAACGGCCGGCAGGGGGCCCGGACCGCGGTGGAGTCGTCGATCGTGCACGCCTCGGACCGCCCCGGCCGCAGCCTCAACATCACCATCGACGACGGCCCCGACCCGGTCTGGACCCCGAAGGTGCTCGAGGTCCTCAAGAAGCACGGCGTCAAGGCCACCTTCTGCATGATCGGCCCGCAGGCCGCGGCGCACCCCGACATCGTCAAGCAGGTGGTGGCCGCCGGGCACCGGCTCTGCAACCACACCGTCAGCCACAACACCGGCATGGATCACCGCCCGCAGAGCTACCAGTCGCGGGAGATCCTCGACGCCCAGAAGATGATCGAGAAGGCGGCGGGCGGCGCCCGGGTCGAGTACTACCGCGCCCCCGGTGGCGCCTTCACCCCCTACAGCCGTCAGCTCGCCGCCGACCACGGCATGCGCCCACTGGGCTGGAACGTCGACAGCAAGGACTTCGAGGGCGGCAGCGTGGCGACGATCGAGTCGACGGTGCGCGGCGAGCTCTCCAACGGGCCGACGGTGCTCTTCCACGACGGCGGCGGCAACCGCGCCAGGACCGTCGAGTCGCTGGACCGGCTGCTGCCGTGGATGGTGCAGCAGGGCTACGGATTCGGCTTCCCGAAGCGCTGACCGACCCCCGGGGCGGCCCGCGGGCCGCCCCGCGTCCGGGTGGGCCGAGGCCGCCCGGATCCAGCGTGCTCAGGCCGCTCCGAACAGCTCCGCCAGGCCGCGCTCGACGGCGCTCTGCGCCCCCTCCTGGCCCGCCGGCACGGCCGAGTACGAGCGCGCCAGGAACAGCCGCAGGTCCGCGGTCTTCATCTGCACCATGGCGACGCCCTCGTCCGCGTGGAACTCCATCACCGTGCGGTCCCGGCCGTAGGGCCGTATCCGTACGTCGCCCCGCCCGGCGGGCCCGCGCAGCCCCTCGTCCAGCAGCTCGCGGGCGAACGCCCAGTCCACCGCGGCACCGTCCAGCGAGATCTCCGGAGGGAAGGAGATCCGCACGGCGAGCGGGTCGGCGGGCCGGTACTGCAGCACGGCGGGTACCGCGTGCGGGCCGGGGGCGGTCGCGATGAGGCGGACTCGGACGGCGTGGTCGATGACGCTGGGCATCGCGGCTGCTCCCTCACGGCTGTCGGTCCCGGATGGGGGCCGGGACACGGCTCGTTCAGTTCGTTCATTAGGACGGCGGGTTGGCCGTTGCCGTGCACGTGCCGGAGGGAGATGTCCGTGTGATCTGCGTCACGTAGCGGGTGCGGGGGCGGGCCCGCGGAGCGGCCGTGCCGCCTACGCCGCCGTGTGGAACAGCGCCGCCGCCGCGCCCCGCGACTCCACCCCCAGCTTTGTCAGGATGTTCGCGACATGGAACTTCACCGTCGACTGGCTGATGTGCAGTTCCTCCGCGATCATCCGGTTGCGGTGGCCGAGCGCGAGCCGGGCCAGCACCTGCAACTCCCGTTCGCCCAGGGCGGTCAGCGGATCGGCCACCGGATCCTGGGAGGCGCTCAGCGGGATCGTCGCGGTGACCGTGGAGCCCCACCCGGGCACCGCGTCGAGGTCCAGCCGGCCGTTCAGCACGTCGAGCCGGTCCCGCAGCAGGCCGGGGGTGAGCGCGCACGCCGTGAGCGTGCCGGGCCCGTCGTCGCGCACCGTCGCGCGCAGTTCGCCGTCGGCGATGGCCCAGCCGACGTGCACCCGGCTCACCGACTCCTGCTCCAGCACCTTCAGCAGCACCGCCCGGACCGTCGCCCGCGCCGTGTGCGCCACATCGGCGGGCAGCGTCCGCGGGGAGTCCGGCGCGCCCAGCTCGAGCCGTACGGGGCTGTAGCGCACCAGCGGCCGCAGCGAGTCCGCGAGCCGGGCGAATGCCTGCCCGGCCGGCTCCTCGGCGATCTCCTGGTCCCGCTCCGCGTCCGCGCGCAGCGCCACCAGCGCCGCGACGGCCAGATCCGTGGCGGTGGCGCGGGCCGCCGCATCGTCGAGGTGCCGGCTCCGCAGCACCCCCAGCAGCCCCGTCAGCGCGGCCGAGTACCCCTCGCCCAGCTCGGCGATCACCCGGGCCCGGGTCCCGGCGGCGGTCCGCGAGCGGGCCAGCGCCCCGGGCAGGGCCTCGGTCGCCATCCGGTCGAAATGGCTGGTCACCACGTCCCACAGCGCCTGTACGAGGTCGAGCGTCGGCTCATCGGCCGATGCCGCGGCCGCGTCCCGTACGAGCAGCAGAACGGCCCCCCGCGGCGTCGCATGGCTCGTCACGGCGAGCACCGGCCGCTCGGCCCCGGCGAGGTCGAGCGTGCCCTGCCAGGGCCGGCCGGGCGTGCCCGAGGCGAGCAGCGGAGCCAGGTCGGCGGTGGTGAGCCGGTCGACGACCTCCGGGGGGCCGTGCGTCTTGAACGGTGAATGCGCGCAGTGCGTGGACAGTTCCGCCGCCGCCAGGTGCGGGACCGACTCGGCCAGGACCGAGGAGAGCCGGGGCAGAATCTCGCCCAGCGGCTGGCGGATGACCTCATAGGCGGCGGTCAGGGCGGGCACGGATCCGGTCAACTCCATGCGGCCGAGCCTAACCAGGCCCGCCGGGACGGGCGCTGGCCTTTCGGCCAGGTGGGACTGTTCCGATGGCCGGGCCGTGCGCCGCGTCCCACCGGCCAGGCTTGTGCCATCAACCCACCGCCTCACCTGCATCGAACGGGGAAACCGCTATGCGAGCGATCATCTACAACGAATTCGGCGGCGCAGAGGTGCTCCACCACGGGCACACCGACAAGCCGGAACCCGCGCCGGGCGAGGTACGGGTGAAGGTGGTGACGGTCGGCGTCAACCCCCTGGACTACAAGCGGCGTTACGGGTGGGTCGAGCAGTTCTATCCGACGACGTTTCCCGCCGTGCCGGGCCTGGAATTCGCCGGGACCGTGGACGCGCTCGGCGAAGGCGTCTCGGAATGGGCCGTCGGCGACGAGGTCTTCGGCTGGACCAGGACCGGGGCCTACGCGGAGTACGCCATCGCCGGGGACATCGTGGCCAAGCCCGCCGAGCTCTCCTTCGCCGTCGCCGCGACGCTGCCCGTCGCCGGTGAGACCGCGCAGCGCGTCCTGGACCAGCTCGGCCTGAAGGAGGGCGAGACCCTCCTCCTGCACGGCGCGGCGGGCGCGGTCGGCCAGGTGGCCGTGCAGCTCGCGGTGGCCCTGGGAGCCACCGTGATCGGCACCGCTTCCCCGGCCAACCACGACTTCCTGCGCACGCTGGGTGCCGTCCCCGTGGCGTACGGGGACGGTCTCGCCGACCGGGTACGGGCGGCCGCGCCGCAGGGGATCGACGCGGTCTTCGACGCGGCCGGCCATGACGCGCTGCCGCTGTCGATCGAGCTGCGCGGCGGCACGACCGAGCGCATCGTCACCATCGCCGATACCCGGGCCGAGGAGTACGGGGTGCCGTTCTCGGCGGGCGGCACGCCGCCGGAGGCGGTCCGTGCGGGGCTGGCCGCGCAGGCCCGCCTGGCCGTCGAGGGCCGGCTGGCCGTCCCGGTCGCCGAGACCTTCCCGCTCGCCGAGGCCGCCAAGGCGCAGGAGCTGAGCGAGGCGGGCCATGTCCGCGGCAAGCTCATCATCGAGATCTGAGCGGCCGCTCCCTCGCTCCGGAACGCGCCGCCCCGGGAGGCATCAGGAACTCTTCCAGGATTCCCGGCGCGGCCGCCGACGCGAGGGCCGCGGCATCGTCGGCGGCGAGGTCGGGGAGGCGATAGCGCTCCTCGCCCGCCGCGACCGCCGCGGTCAGCGTGACCAGCCCGGCCCGCCGGGTGAACGGCGAGGTCGTGAACGTCCAGGCGGCGATCGCCTCCCGCTGGAGGGCGAGGGTGTCGCGGCTGAAGGTGCCCGAGCGGACGACCAGATACCGGCCGCGTATGCCGTGGCCGAGAGTGCGGTACGCGTCCCGTGCCAGCCACCCCACGGCGGCCGTGCCGAGCGCCGCGTAGATCCAGGCGCAGTGCAGCAGTACGGGCGTCCAGACGGCCCCGAGGACGGCGAGTACGGCCGTGCCGGGAAGCACCGCGAAGAGCAGGCCGCGCACCCGTCGACGACGCAGCGCAACCCGGGGATGCGGCGTCAACTCCATTACGGGGAAGGGGGACTGCAGGGTGCCGTCGGCCACCCGTAGCGCCTCCCGGCGCGGTGCGGGAGGCAGCAGTGCGCTGCGCCGGCGGTTCTCCTCGCGGTTGCCGAGGCCGCCCGCCACCGCGCGGACCAGCGCGCCGCCGCCGGCCCGCAGCAGCAGCGGCTCCCGCAGCAGCACGCCCCGCAGCCGGGCCCGTTCGATGGTGACGGAACGAGTGGTGAACAGTCCCCGGCGCACCCGCAGGGTGTGTGCGTCGGCCCACTCCAGCCGGTAGTTCCACCAGTTCTCGACGTAGAGGGCGACCGCGCCGACCGAGCCGAGGGCCAGCACGGCGAGCAGCGCCGCCGGGACCGTCAGCCACAGCATGCTCGCGCCGAATTCGGTGAACGCCCGGCGGACGAAGCCGATCTTCCAGGGCTCGATGCCGATGCCGTCCAGCACGCGGTAGACGGACCCGGCCGCCGCGAACACGCCGCCGACGACCCAGAAGGTGAGCGGCGCATAGCGCAGCCAGCGCCAGTCGATGCGGGCCGTCACCGGGTCCTCGGAGGCCGACCCGGCCCCTGCGCGGGCGATGAGCCGGGCGCGCAGCCGGTCCGCCTCGGCGGCCTTCAGCGCCTCCAGCGACAGCTCGCCGCCGTTGTCCCCGGAGCCGGCCGTACCGGCCCGCAGCACGGTGACGCCCAGCAGCCGGTGCAGGGGAGTGGCCGTCAGATCGACGGTACGGATGCGGTGCAGCGGCACGCTGCGCAGCCGCCGCGTCAGCAGCCCGCTGCGGACCTCGAAGCGGTCGTCGGTGACGCGGAAGTCGGTACGCGCCCAGCGGATCAGGCCGATCGCGGTGACCACGGCGAAGGACGCGGCGATGGCGATGAGCGTGGTCCATGCCCCGCCGGTGATCCGGCCCCCGGTGGCCAGCGCCGTCAGCGCCAGCGAACCGAGCGGCGGCGCCATCCAGCCGCAGTGCACCAGCAGCGTACGGGGATCGAGGCGCTGCCAGCGGGCCGCGTGGGCCGGCGAGGGGGCCGGGGGGCCGGGGTGGCTGGAGTGGCCGGTCATGCGGCATCCCCCGGCACGTCCTGCGCCGCCTCGCCGATCCGCCGCGCCAGCTCCTCGGCGACCGCGTCCGACAGCCCGGCGATCTTGACGTCGCCGGCCGTGGAAGCGGTGGTGACGGTCACCGTCGCCAGCCCGTACCGCCGCTGTATGGGACCGCGCACGGTGTCCACCGTCTGCACGCGCGACAGCGGCGCGATCCGCCGCTGCTGCCAGAACCAGCCGCCGGCCGCGTACACCGCGCGCTCGCCCAGCTCCCATGCATGCACCGCATACCGCCACCGCGGCATCAGCGCGAGATAGCCGACGGCCGGCAACACGAGCACGACCAGCAGCAACGGACCCAGCCACGGCAGCGCACCCGGGAAGAACAGCGCGCTGAGCGCCGCCATGACGAGCGCGGTGAGCAGCATCGGACCGCTGAGCGTGAGCAGCGCCTGCACGGTCCACCAGCGGCGAGCCCGGGGATCGACGCGATGGCGGGGTGGGCGCAGGAGCGGGGCGGCGTGCTCGGGCATGCGGGATCACCGGTTTCCAAGTCAAGTGTATTGAGTACCGGTACGTTATAACGGTACGAGTGACTTGTAAAAGCGGCTTGGGGGAGCGGCTTGTCCATACGAGCGGCCGTCGACGGGTGCCCCGGCGACGCGCGGAAGAAGGGAAGCCGGCCATGCCCAAGAAGGTGGACCACGAAGCCAGACGCCAGGAGATCTCCGAGGCGCTCTGGCGGATCGCGAGCACCCGGGGCCTGGACGGCGCGAGCCTGCGCGACGTCGCCGCCGAGGCCGGCATCTCCCTCGGCCGGCTCCAGCACTACTTCCGCACCAAGGACGAGATGCTCGCCTTCGCCCTCCAGCACATCAACCGCCTGGCCGACCACCGGATCCGCGAACGCATCGCCGCCCTGGCCGGGGAGCCGTCACCGCGCGAGGTGCTGCGCGCCTGTCTGTCCGGGATGCTGCCGCTGGACGAGAAGAGCCGCATCGGCACGCTGGTCGGCGCGGCGTACTTCAACCGCGCCGTACACGACGAGGGGCTGCGCGGCGAGGCAAAGGAGGGCATCCCCAAACTCCGCGCCTTCTTCGCCGACCAGCTCCGGCGGGCCGCGGAACGCGGCGAACTCCCGCCCGACCGGGCCACCGAGGACGAGGCCATGCTGCTGATCAGCCTGGCCGACGGCCTCTCCACCTATGTCCTGCTGGACATACACGGCCCGGAGCAGGCGATGCGTCTGATGGACCGGCAACTGGCCAACCTCTTCGGCGGCGAGGAGCCGAAGGGCGACGGCTGACGATCCGTCCCGCGCGTGCTGACGCAAAAGAAAGGCCCAACTCCTCCTGAATTGAGGAGAGTTGGGCGTTCCGCCGACTCGATTGGCGGAGGGGACTTCTGCGCCGGCCGGTCCCTGCGCAGCCGACGTGCCCGCTCAGCCCTCCCGTCCACCGCCCCGCTTCCGCTACGCCTCGCGCAGCAGCGCGGCGAGATCGGCGTCGACGTCCAGGTGCCGCGCCTCGCCGCCCTTTTCGACGACCGCGTACGACCAGGCCAGGAACAGCCGCAGATCCCGTGCCTCGAACTGCACCAGCGCCATCCCGTCGGCCGTGTGGAACTCCACCACGACGCCGTCGATGCCGCACGGCCAGATCTGTACGTCCCCCGCACCGGCGGTCCGCCGCAGCCCCTCCGCCAGCAGTTCGCGCCCGAAGGTCCACGCGACCTCGGCGCCGTCCAGCGAGGCGGCGGGCGGAAACACCAGACGCACCGCGTAAGGGTCGGTGAGGTCGTAGCGAAGGGCAGCCGGAATCACCCGCGACTGCGGTGCAGTCGCGATGAGACGGGCCTGAACGGCTTGTTCGATGACGGTGGACATCGCCGGCTCCCTTACGTTCGGTGCAGTTCCTCGTCTGTACAACGACTAGGACGCGTGGGCCATCGCCACCGTGCATCGGATTCCTGCGTGACCTGCGTCACCACTCTTCGAATGCGAGGATATGCCCTCTTTACGCATGCGAAATGCAAGCATTGCCGCGAAGGTCCGAACCTATCCGAACCGCGCGTCCGCAGGGCCCCGCGGACGCGCGCAGCCGCACATCGGAGCGCGCCCGGGGGAGTTGCGGCCCGCCCCGGCGGTCTGGACGGGGCCGCCGCGCTGGGCTAGCTTCCAGCGCGACGGGGACCGGGTGGACGGGGGGAGACGGGGATGACCTGGGTGGCCGGGAAGGTCATGACCGCGCTGACGGCGATGACCTGCGCAGCGGCGGCGCTCGCCACGATGGCCGCCGGCCCTGCGACCGCATCGCCCCCGCCGAACGGCGATCCGGCGCCCCGCGGGAACGGGCACTGGCGCCTCGAACCCACCGTCGCGCGGCACGACACGAACACCACCGCCCGCTTCCGTGGCCTGGCGGCCGTCAGCCGCACGACCGCCTGGGTCGCGGGCACCAACGGCACCGTGCTGCGCACCCGCGACGGCGGCCGGCACTGGAGCGATATCTCGCCACCCGGCGCCGGGGCCCTGGAGTTCCGCGACATCGAGGCGCTCGACGCCCGCCACGCGGTCGTCCTCGCGATCGGCGAGGGTGCGGCCTCCCGCGTCCTGCGCACCGACGACGCCGGCGCCACCTGGACCGAAACCTTCCGCAACCCCGATCCGCGCGCCTTCTACGACTGCCTCACCTTCTTCGACCGCCGCCACGGCCTCGCGCTCGGCGACCCCGTCGACGGCGCCTACCGCATCCTCTCCACCCGCGACGGCGGCCGCAGCTGGCATGTATTGCCAACGGGCGGCATGCCACCTGCCCAGAAGGGCGAAGCCGCCTTCGCCGCCAGCGGCCAGTGCCTGGTCTCCAACGGGCCCCGCGACGCCTGGATCGCCACCGGCGGCGCCGACCACGCCCGCGTCCTGCACACCACCGACCGCGGCCACACCTGGACGGCCGCCGACGCCCCCGTCCCGGCGGGCGATCCGGCCCGCGGCGTCTTCGCCCTCGCCTTCCGCGACCGTACGCACGGCCTCGCCGTCGGCGGCGACTACCGCCCCGACCAGCCCTCTCCGCACGCCGCCGCGGTCAGCGCCGACGGTGGCGCGACCTGGGCCCCGGCCACCACGCCCCCGCCGGCCTACCGCTCGGGTGTCGCCTGGCTCCCCGGCTCCCGGCACACCGCCCTGGCCGTCGGCCCGTCCGGCAGCGATATCACCACCGATGGCGGCCGCACCTGGTCCACCATCGACACGGGCTCGTACGACACCGTCGACTGTGCCCGGGACGGGGCTTGTTGGGCCGCGGGCGAAAAGGGCCGCGTCGCACGCCTGGAGCCGTGACCGCATCGCCGGTCCGGAGCCGTGACCGACGGGCAGCCGAGGCGGTGTGACGAAGCCGAAGCGGTGCGGCCGGCGATGCGGCGCTATCGGCCCCGCCGCCCGCACCCGGTCTGAGATCCTGTCGACCGACCGTCACGCGCCCCGTACGCTCCCGCACCGTCCGCGGGGGCGCGCCGCGCGTGTCACCGGCACGACCAAGGGGAGGCGGCAATGCCGATGATCGGCGAAGTATGGCGGGTGGAGCGCGGGACGGAAGTGGTCGGGGAGATCACGGTCACGGAGGCCGACTTCCCCTGGCTGAACGGGCGGTTCGTGCCCGGCCCCGGCTACCCGGAACTGCGGCCGCATTTCGCCCGTGAGCTGGAGCTCATCGACACGATCGACGACGACGTGACGGCCTGGGAGGACGCCTACAGCCGGGCCTCCGAGGGCGTGCGGCTGGTGGCTCCGGCCGGGCGGCCGGTGGCCGAGTTCCTGTTGCACATCGAGGACGATGCGGCGTGGTTCCGCTGGAACGATGAGCCGTTCCCGGCGGAGCCGTTTCAGGCGCAGCCGGCCGACGGGCCCGCCTGATCCGCCCGCCCCACGCGCAGCCGCCAGACCCGCCCCGGGCCGGGCCGGTCACTCCAGCAGACTGCCGAGCCGCCCCTCCAACACCACCAGCAACTCACCCAGCGCCGCGGAGAGTTCCTCCTGCCGCTCGTCGCCGATGCCGTCCAGCAACGCGGCCTCGTACCGCAGCTGTTCGGGCAGCAGCCGGTCGATGGTCTCGCGCCCCTCGACGGTGAGGGAGAGATGGGTGACGCGGCGGTCCCGGTCATCGGGGCGGCGGGCGATCAGGCCGCGCTCCTCCAGCTGCCGGACGCGTTTGGTGACGGCGGCACCGGAGGCGAACGTCTCGCGCGCGATCCGGCCCGGGGTCAGCTCGCGGTCCATCCGGCGCAGCGTGCCGAGGATGTCGAACTCGGGCCGGGTCAGCCCGGCCCGCCGCAGCGGGGCGTCGGCCGCCTGCTGCAGCAGCGCGGAACAGCGGTTCAGCCGTCCGATCACCGCCATCGGGCCGGTGTCCAGCCCGGGGTGCACCTGCTGCCACTGGCGCAGCACCCCCGCGACGATGTCCTCGGCCACCCGCGCTCTCCTCTCGACCACTGCCGTACCGCTTCGCCGGAGCCCTGGTGACGGCCCCTGCCCACGGACCCAATTGTGCCTGCCGTGTGCTGTCCGACGTGCGGTGGCCGCCCTGTGGCGTGGGCCGGGCGGCGGCGGGGGTCAGGCCACCGGAGCGGGCGCCGAGAGACGCCGTACGAGACCGGCCAGCGCGCGGTGGCCCCGCTGCTCGGCGCCGGCGATCCGTTCCTGCGGAAGAGCCCGCTGCCACCACTCGCCCGCCGCGACATCGGCCGCTTCCCGCAGCTCCACCAGGCAGCCGACGAGCCGGTCGCGGGCCCAGCCGGCCTGCCCGGCGTCGTCCGCCCCCGGCGCGGGCGCCGTGTCGAGCAACCGGCATGCCGCGATCTCCGCGGCCGCCACCCGTTCCAGAGCGATGTCGATACGGTCGGCGGCTCGGCGGTTGGTCACCACCACGCAGCAGGCCAGGCCGACCGCCGCGCCCACCAGGGTGTCGATCCAGCGGTCGCCGATCAGCGTCGTCGCGGGCAGATGGCGGCCGAATTCGGTCAGCAGCAGCGCCATGGGCGTGACGCAGACCGACCCCAGCCAGTAGTTCCTCGTGATGCAGGCCTCGGCGCCGAACTGGAAGGCCAGAGCGAGCCCGATCATCGCGAGCTGCCCGGTGTGGATCAGCGGCAGCAGCGCACAGAACAGCAGCAGGCCGAGCAGATTGCCGACCGTGCGCTGCAGCGCACGCTGCCAGGAGAGGGTGGTGTTGGCCTGGTAGATCGAGGCCGCGGTCACCACGGCCCAGTACGGGTGCCCGACGCCGACCGCCATCGACACCCAGCCGGCCAGCACGCACCCCGCGGCGACCCGCGCGCCTATGGGCAGCAACGGCGATCCCGGCGCGAGCCGCGCCAGTACCGCCCGCACGCCGCCGGGGCGGCCGGGCGCCGGACGCCGCAGGGCCGGCGCCGCCCCGTCCGTTGCGCTGTCCGTCGCCCGCTCCATGGTGATCCCGGCGAGGTCCTCGGCCTCCGCGGTGGTGAGCGGGACCTCGGTGAGCGGCCGTCCGCCCCGCAGCGCGTGCGCCCGGGCGGCGAGGAGTTCGGCCTCCGCCACCGGGTCCGCCTCCCCGGACCCGGCGCCGCCGAGCGCCGACTCGGCCCGTACGAGGAGCCGCTCGAGCTCCCCGCGTGCGGCGGCCCGCGCGGGGGTGTGCGTGGGGACGAGGAAGAGCGTGTGCCAGGCGGCGTTCACGGCGGCCGCGGTGGCATGTCGGGCGTGTGCCACCCCGGGCCCGTCGGTGCCGCCGGCGCCCACCCCTGTACGCAGCAGCCCGGCCGCGGCCTCCAGGGCGCGCGCGGTGGCGATCCGCTCCGGACCCCGCGGCCGTACCAGCGCCGGCGCCATGCACACCAGCCAGGCGAGTCCGCCGGTGCCGAGCGCCAGCGCCATGTGCGCAGGCACCTGCCCGAGGCGCTGCGGCACGAAGAAGGCCGACGCGGCGACGAAGGTCAGGATCAGATTTCCCGGCGGCCCGATGCGCGTCGCATCGCACGCCATCTTGTGCGCGGCGGCGAGCAGCGAGGCGAGCACGACGAGCACGGCGGCCGAGGTGATCACCGACGCGGCGGTCAGCGCGATACCGAGGCTCGCGACCATGCCGAGCACCACCCACAGCAGCGTGCGGGCACGGGCGGCGTACGGGAGGCCGTGTGCGTACAGGGCACACAGCGATCCGGCGGAGGTGTAGAGGACAAGATCCATCCGGCCGAGGGCGAACAGCGTGAGATCGGGGATCGCCATGGCCACGACCGCGCTGAGCGCCGGCTTGTGCCAGATGTCGACGGGGCGGCGCAGCCGGACCGTGCTCCTGAGGGGCAGCGGACGGGCCCACACCACGCCATCAGGCGCGGTGGTCGGTCTCTTCCCGGAGGGCTTGGCGTGCTTCCCCATGCAAAAAGCTTAACAGGTGTTTTACCAGTGAATGATATCCGCCGACCGGCTCCCGCTGCCCGGCCCGGCCCGGCAGCGACAATGGCCGGGTGCCAACCGCCAAGAAGAAGACGACGACCGCGAACGCGTCCCCGGAACGCCGCCGCGAACTGCTGGCCATCGCGGCAGAGGTGTTCGCAGCGCAGGGTTACAACGCCACCACCGTCCGCCGCATCGCGGACGAGGCCGGCATGCTCGCGGGCAGCCTCTACTACCACTTCGATTCCAAGGAATCGATGCTGGACGAGATCCTCGCTACTTTTCTGACCGAGCTCTGGGACGGATACGACGCCGTCCTCGACGCCGGTCTCGGGCCGAGGGAAACCATCGAGGCCCTGGTCACCGAGTCCTTCCGGGAGATCGACCGGCACCGCGCCGCGGTCGCCATCTACCAGAAGGAGTCCAAGCAGCTCGCCGCCCAGCCCCGGTTCGGCTACCTCGCCGACTCCCAGCGGAAATTCGAGAAGGCCTGGCTGGGCACCCTGGAGCGCGGCGTGAGCGACGGGGTCTTCCGGGCCGATCTCGACATCCGCCTCACCTACCGCTTCGTCCGCGACACCGTCTGGGTCGCCGCGAGCTGGTACCGGCCGGGCGGGCAGCGCACCCCCGAGGAGATCGCCCGTCAGTACCTCTCGATGGTGCTGGACGGCATCGCCGTACGGATGTGAGCCGGGCGGCCGTACGGATGTGAGCCGCGGGAGCGCCGGTCATCGGCGGTGAGGTCGCCGTAACCAGGGGGCGAAGGCGCGCTGCTTTGCATCCTGCGCGCGTGGCCCGGTCGATGACCTGGGCCTTGTACGGGTGCTCCGGGGGTGAGGCCGCGAGGAGGAGCCGATTGCCCGGGTTGCCGGCATGTCGCTGTGCGGGCTTGCCGCGGCCGTGCTCCTGCCCGGCCGTACCGGCGGGAAACGGGCGGCTGACCGGCGGCAGACCAGGACCAGGCGGTGGCAGCGAGCCGATCCATCGCCGTGCACTGCCGCCACCGCCCCCGTCCCGGTGATCCACAACTCGGGCCCGCCCGTCACGGCGGGAGGCCGGGCCTCAGCCGCCGCCCCAGGTGCTGACGGCGGCCGCGGTACGGCGGGGCCGCCGGTTCAGCAGGGCGTGTTCCTGACGAACAGCGCCCGCGGACCCGACGTCTTCCCGTAGCGGACGTCCTTGGTCTCGCCCTTCGGGAGGCGGCCGCGTGGGTCCTTCGCGTGCGGGATGACGATGGTGAAGCACGAGGTGCGCTTGCCGCACAGGTTCGTCAGCCGCACATAGCGGTTATGGCCGTTGTTGAAGTACTTCCGTACCTTGACGCACTGCGGCGAGCGGTCGGCCGCCGCCGCGTCGGCCGCCGTGGACAGGGTCAGCGAGGCGCTGCACGCCACCGCTGCCAGGCCTATCGCGATGATCTTCCGCACTTTATCTCTCCCCCGTTGGGAACCACTGCGAAGGCCGCTCCTCCCGGACGCGTATCGGACTCGTACCGGACTGGTGCCAGGCTCATGCCGGACGGGCGTTCGCACGTGCATTCTCCATTGTCCATACGCACCGGGAGAAATTCGGCCCCACGTCGCGCACCGCGCTCCAAGCGCGATCTTTTCGGAACCGGACCGGGTCCGTTTTCCGGGAACCGCACCGGGGGGCGTGGCCAACGGTGCAGGTCAGGGGCTGGGGGAGGGCGAGCGGGGCCCAGCGGTGGCCTGGAGCTCGTCGACCCGCAGATAATCCAGCGCGCGGCGGGTCAGCTCGGCGACGTCCTCCGGGTCGTCCTGGCGGGCCCAGTGCTCCGTGGCGACGGTGATCGCGTCGATCAACGCACAGGCCAGCAACCGCACCTCGAGGCTGTCCGGCGACGCTCCCGTACGCACCGCAAGCACGGGTACCAGCCGGTCCTGCATATCGCGCCCGGCGGCCATCCACCGCATGCGGATCGCCGGAACGCTGCCCATGACACGGATCAGCCGCCGCGCCCGCTCGGTGTCCGCGAGGCGCCGGGCCGATGTCGACGTGCCGAATGCCGCCCGGACCGCGCTGGTCAGCGGTTCGTCGACGGGACGGGTGGCGAGCTGTTCGACGAGCTGGCCGACGCTGGAGGTCAGTACGGGCGTGAGCGCGTCCTCCTTCGCCGCGCAGTAGCGGTAGAAGGTGCGCAGCGAGATGCCGGCCGCCAACGCGATGTCCTCGACGGTCGTCGCGTCGTACCCCTGATCGGCGAAGAGGGCGGCCGCGGCCTCCGCGATCTCCATCCGGGTCTCCTGCCGCCGTCGCTCGGTCAGCGTTGGTCTGCCTCGCGCTGCCGTCATCCACCTCTCCTCGCCGTTCGCTGCCCGGGTTCTTCCGGGACTCCCGGGCCGTCCGGGCCCAACTCTGTCACGGAACAGTTTATTGGCACGTCATGCCAATAAAGCGTATGTTGGCTGCGGCGCCGGGCCCCAACGACCGCGACCGATCGTGCGGCTGTGTGGCCACTGTGACTGCCGTGGCTGTCTTGGCTGCCCGCTTCTCTCATTCGCCTCTTCATCGCCTCTTCATCGACTCGCTTTCGACCGGTACGCATCAGCGAAGGAGCCGACCATGCCGCGTACTTACCTCGTCACCGGAGCGGCCTCCGGGATAGGCAAGGCCACCGCCGCCCATCTCCGCGAACAAGGCCACACCGTGCTCGGCGCCGACCTCAAGGGCGTCGACATCTCCGCAGACCTCTCCACCCCCGCCGGCCGTACGGAACTGGCCGACCGTGCCCGGGAGTTGACGGGCGGCCGACTCGATGCCGTGATCGCCTGCGCCGGCCTCGCCCAGTTCACGCCGCTGACTGTCCAGGTCAACTACTTCGGCGTGGTCGCCACCCTCGAAGGGCTGCGCCCGCTGTTGGCCGCCGGCGCCGATCCGCGCGCCGTTCTGATTTCGTCGGTCGCCTCGGTCCACCCCCACGACCCGGCCATTGTCGACGCGGCTCTGGCCGACGATGAGGAAGCGGCCGTTTCCGCGGCTCAGGCCGCTGTCGACCGTGGTGAGGGGTATGCCATCTACGGCTCGTCCAAACACGCCATCGCCCGCTGGCTCCGCCGTACCGCCGTCACCGCGGACTGGGCCGCCGCCGGCATCCCGCTCAACGCCGTCGCCCCCGGCACCATCGTCACCCCGATGACCGAGCCCATGCTCGGCAACGCCGAAATGCGCAAGGCCGTCGACGCGACCGTCCCGATGCCGCTGCACGGCCACGCCCGTCCGGAGCAGGTCGCCCCGCTGCTGGCCTGGCTGACCTCCCCGGAGAACACGCATGTCACGGGCCAGGTCGTCTTCGTGGACGGCGGCGCCGACGCGGTCCTGCGCGGCGACAGCACCTGGTAACGCCGTCTTCCCGCGACGGCCCCCCGGGACGTCCCCCGCTCCCCACCCCCAGACCCCAGGTGCAAGTCCCCAGACGACAGGACCAGGTGACACCATGCCAAGCCTCATCCGCAGCATCGTTCTCCCCGCCGACCCCGACACGGTCTGGCGCACCATCGGCCGCTTCGACGGCCTCGCCGACTGGCACCCGCACGTTCCGCCCTCGGTCATCGAGGACGACGCCGACCCCGAAACCCCCGGCGCCATACGGGCATTCACCCTCGAGGGCACGGTCGTGGCCCGCGAGCGCCTCCTTGCCAAGGACGACACCACACGCTCGTACCGCTACACGGTCCTCGACCCCTTCCTCCCCATCACCGCTTACGAGGCCACGCTGACGGCCGTCCCCCACGACCGGGGCACCGAGGTGCGCTGGTCGGCGACTTACCAGGGCGCCGCGGAGGCCGTCCGCCAGGTCGAGGAGGTCTTCGGGGACGGGGTGTACGGGGCGGGGCTGGCGGCGCTGGAAGAGCGGTTCGGCATGTCGTAGGGGCGGGGGAGGCGGGGGAGGGGTCGGGGCTTCCGGCCTTCTCCCCGGGGGGGCACGCGACCCCGCACCGAGTGGGCCAGAAGGCCGGACAGTCAGCCGACGGTCAGCCGGCGGTCAGGCGATGTCAGCGCCCGGCAGCCGGGCTCGTGTCGGTGGTGCTGCTGGACGGCCGTGCCGTCACTACTCTCAGGCCCCGGTCCGTGAACTCCCGGCGCGTTGCCTCCTTTGCTCCGTTGTCCGTGATGAAGGTGTCGAATACGTCCGCATCGCCGACCCGGGCGAAGCAACGCTCGCCGATCTTCGACGAGTCCGCGACGACGACGGCGCGCCGGGCACGCTCGGCCATCAGGCGGTTCACCCTGGCCTCCGCCTCGTCGTGCACCATGGCTCCCATCATCGGGTCCACGCCGTTCGCCCCGATGAAGGCGATGTCGATGGAGATCTGCTGCAGTACCAACTCGCTGAAGGGGCCGACCAGTTCGAACGATCGTGAATGTGCCACTCCACCGGTGAGCACGATCTTGATCTGTGGTCGTACCGCCAGCTCATTGGCGATGTTGAGAGAGTTGGTGACGATCGTCAGATGCGGCTGCGGGCCCGCTTCCGCGAAGTCGGGGCGGGTGGCGAGGACCCGGGCGATCGCTGTGGTTGTGGTGCCACCGCTCAGCCCCACCACGTCGCCGCGTTCGACCAGCTTTGCCGCCGCCTGCGCCACTGCCTCCTTCTCCGCCGACCGATGGGCGTGCTTGTACCGGATCGGCAGGTCATACGCCACGGAGCTGAGCACCGCGCCGCCCCGCGTACGGGTCAGCAGCTGTTGCTCGGCGAGGGCGTCCATGTCGCGGCGCATCGTGGCGGCCGAGACCTCCAGCTCGGTCGCCGCCTCCTCGACATCCACCCGGCCCCTGTCCCCGAGCAGCTCGAGCAGTGCGTTCATCCGTTCATGGCGCTTCATGGCGCGAGCCTAATTCGTTTCGATCGACCACGTTGAGGCCGGTCAGCGGCACCTGGACGACGACCACGGCCTCACCCCGGAGCCGGCGCCTGGGCGGCATACTCCTCCGGGACCGCCGCCGGAGCGCTCAGCACGTCCAGGAGTCTCGCCGCCTCCTGCGCCACTGCCTCCCGGGCCGGCTTGATGTACTTCCGGGAGTCGATGACCGCCGGGTCCGCACCGAGTGTCCGCCGTATCGAGTGCGTGAAGACGGACACCAGGTGAGTGGAAATATTGATCTTCGTCATTCCGGCCGCGATGGCTCGGCGGAGCTCTTCGTCCGGGACCCCGGAAGAGCCGTGCAGTACCAGGGGCACGGGCAGCGTCGCGCGCAACTCCGCGATCAGGTCCTTGTCCAGTACGGCCGTGCGCTCATGCATGGCGTGCGAGGAGCCGACGGCGACGGCGAGCGCGTCCACGCCCGTTGCCTGGACAAAGGCCAGCGCCTCGTCCGGGTTGGTGCGGACACCGGGTGCGTGCACGCCATCCTTGCCGCCCACCTCGCCGAGCTCCGCCTCGACATAGACGTCACGGTCGTGACACCAGGTGGTGAGCTCGGCGGTGGCGGCGACGTTCCGTTCGTAGGGGAGGGCGGAGGCGTCCACCATGACCGAACCCACCCCGGCGGCGACGCCCTGGTGGACCAGTTCCGCGTCGGTGATGTGGTCGAGATGGACCGCGATCGGGGCCGCGGAGCTCTCGGCGAGCGCGAGTGTGGCGCGGGTGATGGGCGCCAGGCTGCCGTGGTAGCGGACGCAGTTCTCGCTGATCTGCAGGATGAGCGGGGTGTTCGTGCGCTCCGCGGCGGTGACGAGTGCCTCGGCGGTTTCGAGATGGATGACGTTGAAGGCCGCGGCACCGACCCGCGCCTCACGCGCGGCGTCGACGATGGATGAGGTCGGAACGAGGGGCATGGGATGCTGACTCCCTTGCGGACTGGGTGAGTTGGTGTCGAAGGGGCAACGGGGAGCTACGACACGGCCGGGGCCTCGAGCATCACGGAGCGGGTGAGGCTGCGCGGGTTGTCCGGGTCCAGGCCGCGGGCGCGGGCCCGGGCCAGTGCCACCCGCTGCACCAGCACCAGATCGGCCAGCGGGTCGCGCTCATGGCGGACGAACCGGGCACCGGTCCGTGCCACGTCCGCTTCCAGGCCCTCCGGGGCCTGCCCGAACAGCCATGTCACCCGGCCCGGCGCCGCTATTGAGATCGGGCCGTGGCGGTACTCCATCGCAGGGTAGGACTCCGTCCAACTCTGCGATGCCTCCCGCATCTTGAGCGCGGCCTCGTTGGCCAGCCCGTAGGTCCATCCCGTGCCGAGGAAGGAGAACTGCTCGGCGTCCACCCACTCCCGCTCCAGCGGCGCGTCCAGTGCCTCCTGCGCGTCGGTCACCGCCCGGGAGACGTCCTCTCCCAGGTGTGCGCGCAACAGCGTCAGTGCCGTCGTCGCGAACCGCGTCTGCACCACGGACTTCTCATCGGCGAACGGCAGAGCGACCGTCTCATCGGAGATGGCGACCGCCGGTGTATCGGGGTCGCCGATGATCGTCACCGTAGGGATCCGCCCCTTGACCGCGTCGAGGACGCGCAGCACCTCGGTCGTGGTGCCCGAGCGGGTGATCGCCACCACCGCGTCGTAGCGTCGGTCACCACCCAGAAACGCCTCCGATGCCGCGAACGGGTCCGTCACCCCCAGCCCCGCGCCTTCGCGCAGCGCCGCGTACGACTGCGCCATGAACCAGGAGGTGCCGCAGCCGACGACGGCCACGCGCTGTCCGGCCTTGGGTAGCGGGCCTCCCGCCGCCGCTCCGATCCCTGCCGCCTTGCGCCAGGTCTCCGGCTGACTGTTCAGCTCCTGCTCCATGTACGAGATCTCGCTCATGGCACGCCCTCCCGTGATCCGTAGAGTCCCGCTGCGCTGGACTCACTGCGCAATCTTGCAACTTTCGGCTTCGTTACAAACGACTCTACGCATTTATTCGACACAGATCCATCCCTCGAAAGGGTGGACGAAGCAGAGGGGGGCGGACGAGGTCGAGGGCGGATCCCGAAAACTGTGCCGGTTTGGGCTATCCGGGTGGCTTGAGTGCGGAGTCGGAGACGGTAGTGCGGGGTCAACTTGCAGCTGTTGACAACTGCGTGAAGTGAGTCGAATACTCGCAAGATCAGTCATGGTTCGTTCGTCATGCAGCAGGCCGCTCCGCCGCACAAAGGACTCCCCCATGTCCACTGCCACGCTCTCCGAGACGCCCCAGCCGCCGAAACCCAAGAACGCGCTCCGCACCGGCAGGCTGTTCGCGCTCACCGGCGCCGTCGTCGGCGTCATCTACGGCTATGACACCGGCAGCATTTCCGGCGCCCTGGTGTTTCTCAGCAAGGACTTCCACCTCACCGAGGCGGAAAAAGGCCTGGTCAACAGCATTCTGGTATTCGGGTCCATCGTCGGCGCGCTGATCGGCGGCAAGCTCGCCGATCTCCTGGGGCGCAAGGCCGCGATGCTGATCGTCGCCGGCTCGTATGCCGTCTTCGTCGCGCTCTCCGCGGCCGCGCCCAGCGTCGTCGTGCTGGATGTGGTCCGATTCCTGCTCGGCGTCGCCATCGGCATCTCGATCGTGGCCGCGCCGCTCTACATCGCCGAATCGACGCCGGCGCGTATCCGCGGCGCATCCGTCGCCACCTACCAGGTAGCCACGGTCGCCGGCATCGTCGTCACCTACTTCGTCAACTGGGGACTGTCCGACGGCGGCCACTGGCGCTGGATGCTGGGCCTGTCCGCGATCCCCGCGGCGCTCGTGATGATCCCGCTGCTCCGGCTGCCGGACACGCCGCGCTGGTACGTGCTCAAGGGACGTACGGAGCGTGCCGTCGAGGTCATGGCCATGACCGATCCGGACGTCGATGCGCGCGCGGAGGTGGCCGCCGTGAGCGCCGCACTGGCCGAGGAGAACGGCGGCTCGGCACGCTCTCTGCTGCGCAAGCCGTACGCCCGCGCCGCGCTGTTCGTCGTCGGCCTCGGATTCTTCTGCCAGATCACCGGCATCAACGCCGTGACGTACTACAGCCCGCAGATCTTCGAGGAGATGGGCTTCAACGGAAACGGCCAGAACTTCCTGCTGCCGTCCTTCGTACAACTGGCCTCACTGGCGGCGACCGTGCTCGCCATCCTCATCATCGACCGGCTCGGCCGCCGCGTGGTGCTGCTCTCCGGTATCGGCACGATGGTCATCATGCTCGCCGTGCTGACCGTCGTCTTCGCCATGGGCGATCTGCACGGCGCCACGACGTGGGTGGGCTTCGGCGCCATCCTGCTGTTCACCGCGGCCTTCAACTTCGGCTTCGGATCGCTGATCTGGGTCTATGCGAGCGAGGCGTTCCCCGCCCAGCTGCGCTCCACGGGGGCATCGGTGATGCTGACGGCCGACCTGGTGGCGAACCTCCTGATCGCCCAGTTCTTCCCGTCCCTGATGGCCTGGGCAGGGGCGGCCCGGACGTTCGCGGGACTCGGCGTCCTCGCGCTCTGCGCCCTTGTCTTCGCCACCTTCACCGCGCCCGAGACCAAGGGCCGCCAGCTGGAGGAGATCCAGGGCTACTGGAGGAACGGCGGCCGCTGGCCCGCCCCCACCGCCGCCCCGGCTCCGGCCCCGACCCCGGAGGCCGCGGTCTAGGGGCCTGGCGACAGGAGGCCTGCCCCCTGTCTCACCGACCCGGTGCCTGATCGGCCCACCCTCAAGATTGGTGCCCCGGGCGGCGGGTTTCGACGGCAGCCCGGGGCGATACCTCAGGACGGCAGCTGTTCCCGGTATTCCTCCAGAGCCGGGGCGGTCGTCGTCGCCACGAATTCGGTGATCCGGTACGTGCACACCCCGGCCACGGTGAACGGATCCTCGGCCACCAGCCGCTCGACGGCCGCGCGGTCCAGACCGGTCGCGATGATCACGCCCCCGTCCCGTGGCACCTTGCGCCCGGCGGCGATGAAGTGCCCCGCGGCGTATTCCTTGTTCAGCCAGGCCACATGGTCCTGCAGCGCGGCATCGACGCGCTCGAGCGGCGCGGTGTAGGTCAGCTCCAGTACGAACATGCAGGCAATATAGACAATGCCCTGGTCACCCCCATGGTCACCCAGTTGGTGGGGCCGGCGATGTGTGCCGCGGCGGGCGGCCCGCCCGAGGTGTCGGGGACGGCGGTAGCGGCGGCCAGTTGGAACCGATCATGGGTTCGGTAGCGTGGCGATCACCATGGACACTCCCGGAACGATCTCGTGTGACGACGAACTGCGGCACTGGCCGACGGACGAAGCCCAGGCGCGCGCCGTCCAGGACCGGCTGCGGCACTCCGTGCGGCTCGACGAACTCGGCCCGCAACCGGGATTCGCGGGCACCGTCGTCGGGGTGGATGTCGCCTACGACGACGAGCGCGATGTGGTCGCCGCGGCGGCCGTCGCGCTCGACGCCCGTACCCTGGCCGTCCTCGACGAGGCCACCGCCATCGGACCGGTCTCCTTCCCGTACATCCCCGGGCTGCTCGCCTTCCGTGAGATTCCCACCGTGCTCAAGGCTCTCTCCCGCCTCACCCATACCCCGGACCTCGTGGTCTGCGACGGATACGGGCTGGCGCACCCGCGGCGTTTCGGCCTGGCCAGCCACCTCGGGGTGCTGACCGGCCTGCCGACCATCGGGGTCGCCAAGAACCCGTTCACGTTCCGGTACGAGCCGCCCGGCCCCGAGCGCGGCGCGACTTCCCCCCTCCTGGACCGGGGCGAGCCGGGCGACCGCGATACCGCCGGCGAAGAGGTGGGGCGGGCGGTGCGTACCCAAAAGGGCGTCAAGCCGGTCTTTGTTTCCGTGGGCCACCGGGTCGATCTGGACCGGGCGTGCGCACACACGGTGCATCTGGCGGCCGAATACCGTCTGCCGGAGACGACGCGAGCCGCCGACTCCCTGTGCCGGGAGGCGTTGGCGAGCGCCTGAGGCCATGACAACCGGGGCCGGTCACCCGCTCCAGGGCAGCGCCGTGAGCGTGGCAATGTCGCCGGTCGCGAGGAGGCCGAAGAGCCGCACGGTCTCCTCGCGGCCGACGCCGCGCATCTCGCCAGGGACCACCGCGTCGTCCTTGGTGTTCTCCCAGATCAACAGGCCACCGGCGAATGCGCTCAGGCACCATCCGCTCTCATGGGTCAACGACACGTCGGGGTGCTCGTCATCCGCCTCCGCCAGACCAGCCAGGACCCGCCGCATCGTGTCCCCGTCGGGCGCGTCGACCACCCCGCCCATGACGTCGTACATGAAGTAACTCATGCGCCGATTACCTCATGCGTCACTTGCCTCATGTGCCACTTACCTCATGCGGCGATGCACCGGACGCGCGCTAGCTACGGACCACCCGGAAGACGATGCCCGCCTTCTGGAGCCGGTCCGTCAGGGCGTCCCCCATGGCGACCGCCGACGTCACCTGGCCGGCCGTGTCCGGGAGGTCGTCAAAGGCCAGACAGAGCGCCGACTCGGCGAGCATCTTCGCGGTCTCGTCGTAGCCGGGATCGCCGCCCGAGACCTCGGTGATCAGCCGCCGCCCGCCGCCGGTCGCCACGAAGCGCACCGCGAACCAGCTCCTGGCGCGCCGCTCCGGGCTCGGCCCCTCGCCCGGCTCCAGACGCCCCGCCAGCCAGCGCCGGGCGGGCGGCACCTGGGCGAGCGCGGCCACCGCGCCCGCCCCCAGCGCCCCGCCCACGGCGATCGGCAGATGCCGCACGCCGGCGTAGTGGCGGTAGCGGAAGTCCGGCCCGTAGCGGTCGAGGGCGGCCGCCGAGCGGGCGATGACCTGCGGGTCCAGGGTCGGCAGCGGCACACCCCAGGTACGCGTCTCAGCGCTCCTGAGAGGCGGGCCGAAGGGCGCCCGGACCGTACGGCCGACGGTGCGCGGCTCCGCCTTCCGGCGCTCGCGGGCGGCCCGTGCCATGGGCAGCGGACGCGAGAGCACGGTCAGCGCGGAGGCCAGCGTGCCGCCGGAGAACGTGGCGTTGCTGCGGACGAAGCCGTCGATGCGCACCGGCACGCCCTCGGGGAGCAGCCCGACGGTGTAGAGCACCCCCAGGTCGTGCGGGACGCTGTCGAAGCCGGAGGCGTGCACCAGGCGGGCGCCGGAGGCGCGGGCCGTCGCATGGTGGCGGAGATACATCCGGTCGATGAATTCGGGCTCACCGGTCAGATCGAGGTAGTCCGTGCCCGCTGCGGCGCAGGCGGCGACCAGCGGCTCGCCGTGGAGCAGGTACGGGCCGACGGTCGTGGCCAGCACGCGGGTGCCGGCGGCGAGCGCGCGCAGCGAGTCGGGATCGTCGCTGTCGGCCCGCAGCAGCGGGAGGCCGGCGCAGGCCGGGTCGATGCCGGCCAGGCGGTCGCGCAGCCGCTCCAGTTTGGCGGTGTTACGGCCGGCCAGCGCCCAGCGGCACTCCTTGGGCGCGTGCCGGGCCAGATATTCGGCGGTGAGCGCCCCGGCAAACCCGGTGGCGCCGTAGAGGACGAGATCGTGGGCTCGTCCTGAGGTGTCCTGCCGTCGCATCGCTCATCCTCTCGACCTGAGCTCCGGACCCTAAGCACGTCATCGACGCTCCGTCAACGACGGCCTTCGGCCATGTCGTTGCTCTCGCACGGCGTGGCTCCCGTAGTGGCGCGGAGTCTTGACACGGCGTCGGAGCGGGGTCAGATTCGGCATGACACAGGACGTCCCACGTCCCACGTCCGGATTGCCGGGGTCGCCGCTCCGTTCCCCGGTACGCCGGGCCGGACCGTACGGCAGAAAGCCGGACGCGATGCCCCTTCATCCGCGCCTCCCCGCACCGCTCGGCGGGGTCGTGCCACCGTTGTGCACCCCGCTCACCGACGCCGGCCGGGTCGATACCCGGTCGCTGGCCGCGCTGACCGAGCGCCTGGCCGACGCCGGAGTCGACGGCCTCTTCGTGCTCGGATCCACGGGAGAGGCCGCCTACTTGTCGGACGCCCAACGACGCACCGTCATCGAGACGGTCGTCGAGGCCGCCCGCGGCCGGCTGCCCGTCCTGGCAGGCGTCATCGACATGGCCACCGCCCGGGTCCTGGATCACGCCCGGACGGCCCACGGCCTGGGCGCCGACGGCATCGTGGCCACCGCGCCCTTCTACACCCGCACTCATCCGGCGGAGATCGCGGACCACTTCACCCGGCTGCGCAAGGCCGTCGACCTGCCGCTCTTCGCGTACGACATCCCCATGGCCGTACACACCAAGCTGCCCGCCGGCACGGTGCTCGCGCTCGCCGCCGACGGGGTGCTCGCCGGGCTCAAGGACAGCAGCGGCGATGACGGTGCGTTGCGCCGTCTGATCATCCGGTTGCGCGCCGTGAACGAAGAATTCTCCGTTCTGACCGGCTCGGAACTCTCCGTGGACGGCGCCCTGCTCGCCGGCGCCCACGGTGTCGTACCGGGGCTGGGCAATGTCGATCCGGCCGGCTATGTACGGCTCTACGCGCACGCCAAGGCCGGCCGGTGGGGTGCGGCGGCCGCCGAACAGGACCGCCTGGCCGCGCTGTTCTCCCTCACCGATGTCGGAGACGAAGCGGACATGGGGCGCAGCTCGTCCGCCCTCGGCGCCTTCAAGGCCGCGCTGTACCTGCTCGGCGTCATCGACTGCCCGGCCACCGCGGCCCCGCAGCTGCCGCTGGACGACGCCGCCATCCGGACCGTCCGCCGACTGCTGGAGGAGGCGGGACTGCTGTGACGAGGCGCTTCCCGGGTCCGCCCGATCCTTCCGGTCATCCCGAACGCCCCGCCCGTCCCGCCGACCTTCTCGCCGGCACGGCTCCCTGGTACCGGGAGGTGGCTCCGCGTCAGTGGAAGGCGATGTTCGCCGCCTGGATCGGCTATCTCCTCGACGGTTTCGACTTCGTCCTGATCACCCTCGTCCTGACCGAGATCGCCGACGAGTTCCACCTGGGTACCGCCACCGCCGCCTCGCTCATCTCCGGGGCCTTCATCACCCGGTGGCTGGGCGGGGCCGTCCTGGGCGCGATGGGCGACCGCTACGGCCGCAAGACCGCCATGATCGCCAGCATCCTGCTGTACTCGCTCGGCACCTTTGCCTGCGGCTTCGCCTGGGACTACACCAGCCTGTTCGCCGCCCGGCTGGCGATCGGCCTGGGGATGGCGGGGGAGTACAGCACCAGCGTGACGTATGTGCTGGAGAGCTGGCCCACCCGGCTGCGCAACCGTGCCTCCGGATTCCTGATCTCCGGTTATGCGGGCGGCAGCGTCATCGCGGCCGAGCTCTACGCCTGGGTGGTGCCGCACTGGGGCTGGCGCTGGATGTTCTGGATCGGTGTGCTGCCTGTGCTGGTGGCCGTGTGGATACGCAGATCGCTGCCGGAGGCCGCCGAGTGGCAGGCCGAGGTCGGCCCCGCCGCGGCCGGCCCGCAGCCGGAACGCCCGAATCCGTTCCGGCCGTTGTTCGCCGGCCGCCTGCGCTCCTGGGGCAACGCCGCCCTGACGGTGGCCGCCACGGGCGCGCTGTTCTGCGTCTTCACGCCCGTGGGAGCGGAGTACGTCCCCTGGCTCTCGGCCGTCGCGGCGCTGTGCCTGATCGCCTTCGCCGCCCAGCTCGGTGGCCGCAAGGGCTGGCTGTTGTATGTGTCCCTGATGGCGACCGTGTTCTGCGCCTTCCTTTACAGCTGGCCCATTCAGGCCCTCTTGCCCACGTATCTGAAGGCCGAGCTGGGGTACGCCCCCGCGCAGGTCACCGAAGTGATGTTCTACGCGGGCTTCGGCACCATGGCGGGCTGCTGGCTGGCGGGATTCGTCGGCGACCGGCTGGGGACCCGGCGCGCCTACGCGTGCACCCTGCTGGCCTCCCTGGCCTTCGTCTTCCCGGTCTTCGCGGTCCAGGACAGCCTGGTGGGGCTCGGGGTGCTGCTGTTCGGGCTGCTGGCGCTGAGTCAGGGGATCTCCGGCATTCTGCCGAAGTACATCGCCGGGCACTTCCCGACCGCGACCCGTGCCGCCTCACTCGGCTTCGTCTACAACGTGGGGGCACTGGGCGGGGCGGTGGCGCCGGTCCTGGGGGCCCGGCTCGCCGAGGGGATGTCCCTCGGGCGGGCGCTGGCCGTGCTCACGTTCGGGCTAACGCTCCTCGTCATCATCCTGGTGGGCGGGGATGTTCCACGAAGGCTGGGGCGGCTCCTGGACCGTGAGGCGCCCGATGACCACCTTGTCCCGACGGGCGGCCCCGGTGCCCTGCCGGAAGGGGCTCCCACCGGCTCCGGGTAGGGCACGGCTCACTCGGCGCCGTCGTCCCGCCCGCCCCGCACCACCCGCGCACTCCTTCGGGCGCCGTTCGCGCCTCGACCTGGGGATATGCCGCGCCGCTCCACCCCGAACGGAGCAGTACCCCGGCGGCGACGGGCTGGTTCTCCGCGCCGGCCTTCCCTTGGACCTCGGTCACCCCGGAAGCGCGCTGCCGGTGGTCTTCGCCAACATCCGCCCTGACCGTCCGCGTTGAGGGCGGCAAGCCAGGCGAGACACCATCTGGGTGCAGGGCGGTGCAGGGCGGTGCAGGGCGGTGCAGGGCGGTGCAGGGCGGTGCAGGGCGGTGCAGGGCGGTGCAGGGCGGAGGCGGTCCGTGACGCGGGCCAAGCCGGGGGCGAGGGGGAGGCGCAGCGCCGTGGCGCGGAGGGGAGGCCCCGGCGGGTCGAAGCCGGGGAGCGGCGCCCCCATGAACAGCGCGCTGCCCGCACCGGCCCGCATATGGGCCCGCGGCCCGGCGAGATTCTGCCGGACCTCGTGCTCCGGACCGATGAACGAGGACAGCGGCCGAGCAGCGGCAGCGGCAGCGGCGGCGCCGGCTCGGTGAACCGACGAGCCGAGGCGGCTTCGGAACGCTGCGGAAGTCGAACGGGCCGGCGGCGAGTTGCGGGTCCGGCATGGCCGCCTTGTCCCTCCGTCGGCCCTGCGTCCGGCGCTCCGCGGGCCGTTGTCAGTGGTCGCGGTTAGCGTGGAATGCGATGGGCCGGGCGTGCGCGCGACACGCCGGCAGGGGCATCGCGGGCGGTGCGGGAGGGGGCACGGACGTGGAGGAGCTCATGGCGAAGGCGGGTCCGGCGGCGGTACGGGCACGGGTGCGCAAGTTCGCGCTGGGGCTGCCCGGGGCGGTCGAGGAGTTTCCGTGGGGCGAGAGCGTCATCAAGGTCAACAAGAAGGTCTTTGTCTTCCTCGGCGTCGGTGACGGCAGCCATCCGCCGGGGATCACGGTCAAGCTCAAGGACCTGGAGGCGCATGCCCATGCGCTCACCGCGCCGGGCGCCAAGCCCGCCGGCTACGGCCTGGGCAAGGCCGGCTGGGTGCAGATTCCGCTGACGGAGACGGCGGCTCCGGCCGCCGAGCTGCTCTGTGACTGGACCGAGGAGTCCTATCGCGTCATAGCCCCGAAGAAGCTCATCGCCGAGCTCGACGGGGGATAGCGGCGCAGCGACAGCAGGCGCGAAAAGGCCCGTGACGGTGATGACAGTTGAGCATCGCCGTCACGGGCCTTTTCCGGTGGCCGGCACTTGGTCCGGGGGGCTTGTGGAAAGTGGAACACGTTCTTAACATCACGGGTGTTACATCAGAAGTGTCACAGTGGCTTTCGAAGTGCGGCGGAAGGACAGGGGGCGCGATGGCAGAGTCAGGGAACGGCCCGCTGAGCGGGGTGCGGGTGGTCGAGCTCGCCGGAATCGGCCCCGGCCCGTTCGCGGCCATGCTGCTGGCCGACCTCGGCGCGGATGTGGTCCGCGTCGACCGGCCCGGAGGCTCCGGGCTGCGCATCGACCCGGCGTACGACGTCACCAACCGCAACAAACGCTCGGTGCTGGTGGATCTGAAGGCCCCCGAAGGAGTCGCGCAGGTCCTCGATCTGGTCGAGCGGGCCGATGTGCTCGTCGAGGGATACCGCCCCGGCGTGGCCGAGCGGCTCGGCGTCGGCCCCGAGGAGTGCCTGGCCCGCAACCCCGGGCTGGTCTACGGCCGGATGACCGGCTGGGGGCAGCAGGGGCCGCTCGCCGACACCGCCGGGCACGACATCGGCTATATCGCCATCACCGGAGCCCTCGGCATGATCGGCCCGCCCGACGGCCCGCCCGCCATCCCCGCCAACCTGGTGGGCGACTACGCCGGCGGCTCCCTCTATCTGGTCATCGGCGTCCTCGCGGCTCTCCAGCACGCGCGCTCCGAGGGCGGCCGGGGCCAGGTCGTGGACGCCGCGATCGTCGACGGCACGGCCCATCTGACGGCGATGATCCACGGCATGCTGGCGGCCGGCGGCTGGCAGGACCGGCGCGGCGCCAATCTGCTCGACGGCGGGACGCCGTTCTACGGGGCGTACGAGACCGCGGACGGCGGCTATATGGCCGTCGGCGCGCTGGAGAAGCGCTTCTACGCCGAATTCATCCGCCTGCTCGGTATCGAGGAGGAGGCCCCCAGCCGCGACGACCTCGCCGCCTGGGGCGAGCTGCGTACCGTCATCGCCGCCCGCTTCAAGACCCGTACGCGCGACGAATGGACCGCCGTCTTCGAGCGGTCCGACGCCTGCGTGGCGCCCGTACTGTCCCTGCGCGAGGCCCCGCACCATCCGCATCTCGCCGCCCGCGGCACCTTCGTCGACCACGGCGGCATCAACCAGCCCGCGCCCGCCCCACGCTTCTCGCACACCCCGGGGACGGTGCGCAGACCGCCCGCGCAGCCCGGCGCGGACACCGAAGAGATCGCCCGCGACTGGCAGATCCCGGCCCTGATCCCCGGTCCGGCCCGCCCCGAGCCGCAGGAGGCGGACAACTGATGGAACTCGCCACGACGCTCCAGTACGCGGGCGACCCCCGCCAGTCCGCCGAAGAGGTCGCCGCCCTGGAAGCCGCCGGACTGGACGCCATCTGGGTCGCCGAGGCCTATGGCTTCGACTCGCCGACCATCATGGGTTTCCTCGCCGCCCGCACCGACCGCGCCAAGATCGGCTCGGCGATCCTGAACGTCTACTCCCGCACCCCCGCCCTGATCGCCCAGACCGCCGCCGGGCTCGACGCGATCTCCGGCGGCCGGGCGCTGCTCGGCCTCGGCGCCTCCGGCCCGCAGGTTGTCGAGGGCTGGCACGGCAAGCCGTACGACAAACCGCTGGGCCGCACCCGCGAGACCATCGACCTGTGCCGCCGCATCTGGCGCCGCGAGGTCATCGACCACCACGGCATCACCGATATGCCGCTGCCGAAGGAGAAGGGCGGAAAGCTCGGGAAGCCGCTGAAGATCCTCACCCGGCCGGTGCGCCCCGAAATCCCCGTCTATGTAGCGGCGCTCGGCCCCGCCAACGTCCGGATGACCGCCGAGGTCGCCGACGGCTGGCTGCCCGCCCTCTTCATCCCGGAGAAGGCGGGCGCGGTGTGGGGCACCGCACTCGCCGAGGGCGCCGCCCGCCGCGACCCGGCGCTCGGGCCGCTGCAGACGGTCGCCGGCGGCTTGCTGGCGATCGGCGAAGACGCCGCAGCCATGCGGGAGTTGGCGCGCCCGATGATCGCGCTCTACGTCGGTGGCATGGGCGCCAAGGGCCGGAATTTCTATCACGACGTCGCCGTCGCCTATGGCTACGAAGCGGCCGCGGACACCATCCAGGAGCTGTACCTCGCCGGGAAGAAGCGGGAGGCCGAGGCCGCCGTACCGGACGAGTTCTGCGAGCTGATGTCGCTGTGCGGGCCCGAGGGCTACGTCCGTGAGCGCATCGCCGCCTTCCGGGAGGCGGGCGTGACGATGCTCAACGTCCACCCCATAGGGCCCGAGCCCGCGAAGCTGATCGAGACCGTCAAGAACTGGCTCTGAGGAGGGCCCGCAGCGATGACCGCGCAGATGAAGCGCCAGATCTTCACCGAGGATCACGAGGCCTTCCGGGAGACCGTACGCACCTTCCTGACCAAGGAGGTGACGCCGCACTACGAGCAGTGGGAGAAGGACGGCATCGTCAGCCGGGACGCCTGGCGGGCGGCCGGCCGGCAGGGGCTGCTGGGCCTGGCGGTGCCCGAGGAGTACGGCGGCGGCGGGGAGGGCGACTTCCGCTACAGCGCCGTACTGGCCGAGGAGTTCACCCGGGCCGGCGCCGCCGGGCTCGCCGTCGGCCTGCACAACGACATCATCGGGCCGTATCTCACCACCCTCGGCACAGATGAGCAGAAGCGGCGCTGGCTGCCCGGCTTCTGCAGCGGCGAGATCATCACCGCCATCGCGATGACGGAGCCGGGGGCGGGATCCGACCTCCAGGGCATCCGCACCTCCGCCGAGGACCACGGCGACCACTGGATCCTCAACGGCTCCAAGACCTTCATCTCCAACGGAATCCTCGCCGACCTGGTCATCGTCGTCGCCAAGACGACCCCCGAGGGCGGGGCGCACGGCCTGAGCCTGCTGGTCGTCGAGCGCGGCATGGAGGGCTTCGAGCGGGGCCGCAACCTCGATAAAATCGGCCAGAAGTCGCAGGACACCGCCGAGCTGTTCTTCCACGACGTACGGGTGCCCAAGGAGAATCTGCTCGGCGAGCTGAACGGCGCCTTCGTCCATCTGATGACCCATCTCGCGCAGGAGCGGATGGGCATCGCCGTCGCCGCGATCGCCGGGGCCGAACACCTCCTGGAGATCACCAGCCAGTACGTCAAGGAGCGGGAGGCCTTCGGGCGGCCGCTGGCCAAGCTCCAGCACATCCGTTTCGAGATAGCCGAGATGGCCACCGAGTGCGCCGTCACCCGAGCCTTCCTGGACCGCTGCATCGCCGACCACTCGGCCGGCGAGCTGGACGCGGTGCACGCCTCGATGGCCAAGTGGTGGGCCACCGAGCTGCAGAAGCGGGTCGCCGACCGGTGCCTGCAACTCCACGGTGGCTACGGCTATATGACGGAATACCGCGTCGCCAAGGCCTTCACCGACGGCCGTATCCAGACGATCTACGGAGGCACCACCGAGATCATGAAGGAGATCATCGGCCGTTCCCTGCTCGGCTGACCCCGACCGGCCCCGGTCCCCGGCCCCGTCCGTCGCCCCGCCCCGCCCCGCCTCACCCCTCATCCGAAAGGCTTGTTGACTTGAGTACCGAAGCGTACGTATACGACGCGATCCGCACCCCGCGCGGCCGCGGCAAGGCCAATGGCGCACTGCACGGCACCAAGCCGATCGACCTGGTCGTCGGCCTGATCCACGAGGTGCGCCGCCGCTTCCCCGGCCTCGACCCCGCCGCCATCGACGACATCGTGCTCGGAGTCGTCGGCCCGGTCGGCGACCAGGGCTCCGACATCGCCCGGATCGCGGCGATCGCCGCCGGACTGCCCGACACCGTTGCCGGCGTCCAGGAGAACCGCTTCTGTGCCTCGGGCCTCGAGGCGGTCAACATGGCCGCAGCCAAGGTCCGTTCCGGCTGGGAGGACCTGGTGCTCGCGGGCGGCGTCGAGTCGATGTCACGGGTGCCGATGGCCTCCGACGGCGGCGCCTGGTTCGCGGACCCGATGACCAACTTCGAGACCGGCTTCGTCCCGCAGGGCATCGGCGCCGACCTCATCGCCACCGTAGAGGGCTACTCCCGCCGCGATGTCGACGAGTTCGCCGCGCTCTCCCAGGAGCGGGCCGCCGCCGCCTGGAAGGACGGCCGCTTCGAGCGTTCCGTGGTCCCCGTCCTGGACCGCAACGGCCTGGTCGTCCTCGACCACGACGAACACCCGCGCCCCGGCACGACCGCCGACAGCCTCGCCGGCCTCAAGCCCTCCTTCGCCGCCATCGGTGACGCGGGCGGCTTCGACGCGGTCGCCCTGCAGAAGTACCACTGGGTCGAGAAGATCGACCACGTCCACCACGCGGGCAACTCCTCCGGCATCGTGGACGGCGCGGCCCTCGTCGCCATCGGCTCCAAGGAGGTCGGCGAGCGCTACGGCCTGACCCCGCGGGCCCGCATCATCTCCGCCGCCGTCTCCGGATCCGAGCCGACGATCATGCTCACCGGCCCCGCGCCCGCCAGCCGCAAGGCCCTGGCCAAGGCCGGCCTGACCATCGACGACATCGACCTCGTCGAGATCAACGAGGCCTTCGCCGCGGTCGTGCTGCGCTTCGTCAAGGACATGGGCCTGAGCCTGGACAAGGTCAACGTCAACGGCGGCGCCATCGCCCTGGGCCACCCCCTCGGCGCCACCGGCGCGATGATCCTCGGCACGCTGATCGACGAGCTGGAGCGGCAGGACAAGCGCTACGGCCTGGCCACCCTCTGCGTCGGCGGCGGTATGGGCATCGCCACCGTCATCGAGCGCCTCTGACCCCCTCGTCCCACCCCACTACGGAGTACGCACCCATGAGTGAATCCGCTGCCTCGTCGACCATCCGCTGGGAGCAGGACGAGACCGGTATCGTCACCCTGGTCCTGGACGACCCCGACCAGTCCGCCAACACCATGAACAACGCCTTCAAGGCCTCCCTCACCGCGGTCGCCGACCGCCTGGAGGCCGAGAAGGACAGCATCCGCGGCATCATCTTCACCTCCGCCAAGAAGACCTTCTTCGCCGGCGGCGACCTGCGCGACCTGATCGCCGTCACCCCCGCCCTGGCCCAGCAGGCCTTCGAGGCGGGCAACGGCATCAAGCGCGATCTGCGCCGCATCGAGACCCTCGGCAAGCCCGTCGTCGCCGCGATCAACGGCGCGGCGCTGGGCGGCGGCTACGAGATCGCGCTCGCCTGCCACCACCGCATCGCCCTCGACACCCCCGGCACCAAGATCGGGCTGCCCGAGGTCACCCTCGGCCTGCTGCCCGCGGGCGGCGGCGTCACCCGTACGGTCCGCCTCCTCGGCATCACCGACGCGCTCCTGAAGGTGCTGCTCCAGGGCACCCAGTACAACGCCACCCGGGCCAAGGACAACGGCCTGATCCACGAGGTCGCCGAGACCCCCGACGAGCTGCTCGCCAAGGCGCGGGCGTTCATCGACGCACACCCCGAGTCCCAGCAGCCCTGGGACGTCAAGGGCTACCGCATCCCCGGCGGCACACCGGCCCACCCGAAGTTCGCGGCCAACCTCCCGGCGTTCCCCGCCAACCTCAAGAAGCAGGTCAACGGCGCGCCCTACCCGGCCCCGCGCAACATCCTCGCGGCCGCCGTCGAGGGCTCCCAGGTCGACTTCGAGACCGCCCAGACCATCGAGGCGCGCTACTTCGTCGAGCTGGTCACCGGCCAGATCTCCAAGAACATGATCCAGGCCTTCTTCTTCGACCTCCAGGCCGTCAACTCCGGCGCCAACCGCCCCAAGGACATCGAGCCCCGCACGGTGGAAAAGGTCGCCGTCCTCGGCGCCGGCATGATGGGCGCGGGCATCGCCTACTCCTGCGCCAGGGCCGGCATGCAGGTCGTTCTGAAGGACGTCACCCTCGACGCGGCGGAGAAGGGCAAGGCCTACTCCGAGGGCCTGCTCGCCAAGGCGCTGTCGCGGGGCCGTACGACCGAAGCCCAGCGCGACGAGCTGCTGGCGCGCATCACGCCCACCGCCGACCCGCAGGACCTCGCCGGCTGTGACGCCGTGATCGAGGCCGTCTTCGAGGACGTCGCGCTCAAGCACAAGGTGTTCAAGGAGATCCAGCACATCGTCGCCCCCGACGCGCTGCTGTGCTCCAACACCTCCACCCTGCCCATCACGCTGCTGGCCGAAGGCGTCGAGCGCGACCAGGACTTCATCGGGCTGCACTTCTTCTCGCCGGTCGACAAGATGCCGCTGGTGGAGATCATCAAGGGCGAGCGGACCAACGACGAGGCGCTGGCCCGCGCCTTCGACCTGGTCCGGCAGATCAAGAAGACCCCCATCGTCGTCAATGACTCACGCGGCTTCTTCACCTCGCGCGTCATCGGCCACTTCATCAACGAAGGCGTCGCGATGATCGGCGAGGGCCTGGACCCGGCCTCCGTCGAACAGGCCGCGGCCCAGGCCGGCTACCCGGCCAAGGTGCTGTCCCTGATGGACGAGCTGACCCTCACCCTGCCGCGCAAGATCCGTAACGAGACCAGGCGGGCGGTCGAGGAGGCCGGCGGCACCTGGCAGCCGCACCCGGCGGACGCCGTCATCGACCGCCTGGTCGACGAGTTCGAGCGGCCCGGCCGCAGCGGCGGCGCGGGCTTCTACGACTACGGCGACGACGGTAAGCGCATCGGCCTGTGGCCGGGGCTGCGCGAGCACTTCGCCAAGGAGGACGCGGCCATCCCGTTCGTCGACATGCAGGAGCGGATGCTGTTCTCCGAGGCGCTGGACACCGTCCGCTGCTTCGAGGAAGGCGTACTGACCTCGGTCGCCGACGCCAACATCGGCTCCATCTTCGGCATCGGCTTCCCCGGCTGGACCGGCGGCGTGATCCAGTACATCAACGGCTACCAGGGCGGGCCGGGACGGGAGAACCTCGTCGGCCTGCCCGGCTTCGTGGCGCGTGCCCGCGAGCTGGCGGCTGCGTACGGCGAGCGGTTCGAGCCGTCCGCGCTGCTGGTCGAGAAGGCCGGGAAGGGCGAGAAGTTCAGCGACTGAGTGAGGCGGGGGCGGGCCTCGGCGGCCCGCCCCTCAGCCCTCGGCCCCGTCGCTGCCGCCGCTCTCGCTGAACCACTCCCGCAGTTCCTGCTTCATCGACCGCTGGAAGGCGGTGACCAGTGCCTGCACGACCATCGGCTGCATATGGGCGGACAGCGACTTCATCCGTGCCACATCCTCCGCATCCGGCCCGCCCTCCCGGTACGGCTCCCATACCTCGTCCTTGAAGAGCCGGCTCAGCTCGCGGGCCGCGGAGCGGGTGTGCTCGATGACGACGGTGCGCGCCGCCAGGATCGTCTCCAGCGCGATCGGTACGTCCAGCAGCCGCGTGCCCAGATGCAGCAGGCCCGGATCGACCTGGAAGACCTCCGGGTCCTCGGTCCGTACGAGCACGCTCATGGCCGCCAGCCGGGCCAGATCCTCCTCCGTCAGCTCCCGGCCGACCCGCCGCTCCAGCTGTTCCCGCGTCGCATCCTCCGCCTTGTCCGGCACCCAACTCGCCACCAGCGCACGGTGGATCGCCAGATCCTGGGCGCTCAGATCGGGCGGCAGCTGCGCAAGATAGCGCTCGATCGCGGACAAGGTCAGGCCCTGGTGCTGGAGTTCCTCGATCAGCGCCAGCCGCGAGAGGTGGTCCGGTCCGTAGCGGCCCACCCGGCGGGGACCGATTTCGGGCGGCGGCAGAAGTCCGCGCGTGCTGTAGAAGCGGATCGTGCGGACCGTGACGCCGGCGCGGGCGGCCAGTTCGTCGACCGTAAGGCCGGTGGCGGACTCCATCATGTTCAACAGTATTGCTGTCTCACCACTCTTGTGAAACCTTCCGGATGCCCGTTCGGCCCGGGGATCAGGCTCTCACTCCTCAGGAGGCTGCCTTGACCACGATCCTGCGCATGCCCGGCAAACCAGACGAACTCACCCTTCCCGCCCTGCTGTTGCGCAACGCCGAGGACCATGGCTCGCTACCCGCGCTCTCCTGGCGCGCCGGCGACGGGCCGGGTGGCTGGCACACGCTGAGCTGGGCCGAGGTCCGCCGCCGGGTCGCGGAGCTGGCCGCCGGGTACCGCGCGCTCGGCGTACGGCGGGGGGAGATCGTCCTCATCATGATGGCCAACCGCCCCGAGCACTGGCTCAGCGACCTCGCCCTGGTGCACCTCGGCGCGATCCCGGTCACGGTCTACGGCACCGCCGCACCCGGACAGATAGCCCATATCGCCCGCCACAGCAGGGCCCGCCTCGCCGTGCTGGAGGGTGACCGGGAGCTCGGGCGCTGGCAGCCCCTGCTCGACGACGCGACCGCCCGGCTGGAAAAGCTAGTGATCGTCGAGCGGGACGAGGCGAGCGGGGCCGGCCCGTACGAGAGTCATGCCGCGCTGGCCGCCCGGGGTGCGGAGCTGTACGACCCCGAGGAGTTCGAAGCGGCCTGGCGGCGGGCGGACGCGGCCGACACCCTCACCGTCGTCTACACCTCCGGCACCACCGGCGACCCCAAGGGCGTCGTCGTCAGCCACCGCAATGTGCTCCTGAACGCCACGGCCCTGGACGCCGCCGTCGAGCTGCCCGACCACGTCGAGCACCTCTGCTACCTGCCCTTCGCCCATATCGCCGAGCGGATACTGGGCCTCTATCTGCCGGTCTTCCGCGCCTCGCACGTCTACCTCTGCGCGGACCCGTCGGCGGTCGCCGCGACGGCGCGCGAGCTGCATCCCGCGCAGTTCTTCGGCGTGCCGCGGGTCTGGGAGAAGCTGGCGGCGGCCGTACGGGCGGCGCTCGCGCAGCTCCCGGAGGAGCGGCGGGCGGCCGTCGAGGCGGCCGGCCGGACGGCCCGCGCGTATGTGGCCTGCCAGGAGCGCTCAGAGCGTCCCCCGGAAGCGCTGGTGGCCGCGTATTCCCAGGTCAAGGCCGAGGTGCTGGATCCGCTGCTGGCGACGGCCGGGTTCGATCGGCTGGTGTGGACCGCGAGTGCGTCCGCGCCGATGCCGCCGGATGTGGTCCGGTTCTGGGCCGGACTGGGCATTGTGATCATGGATGCCTGGGGGCTGACGGAAACGACGGGCGTGTCCACGACCAACGGCCCCGGGGCCTTCCGGCTCGGCTCGGTCGGCCGCCCGATCGACGGCCTCGAGGTGCGCACGGCCGCGGACGGCGAGATCGAGGTCCGCGGGCGCACGGTGTGCGACGGCTATCTGCGCGCCGACGGATCGGTGGAGTCGGCGACCGACGCCGACGGCTGGTTCGCGACCGGCGACATCGGCCGGCTGGACGAGGACGGCTTCCTCTGGCTGACCGACCGCAAAAAGGAAATGATCGTGACGTCCACGGGCAAGAACGTCTCGCCCGCGCTGGTCGAGAACACGCTCAAGGAGCACCCGCTCATCGGGCAGGCGCTGGCGTACGGCGACGGTCACTCGTACCTGGTCGCGCTGCTGGTGCTGGATCCGGAGCTGGCGCCGCTCTGGGCGGCGCGCCACGGCATCGAGGGGACGCTCGGGGAGCTGGCCGGGCATCCGGCCGTCCGGGAAGAGGTCGAGCGGGCGGTCGAGGCGGCGAATACGCGGCTGAACCGAACGGAGCAGGTCAAGCGATTTTTGCTGCTGGGCGAGGAGTGGAGTCCGGAAACCGGCGAACTGACCCCTTCGCTGAAGCTCCGGCGCCGCGTAATTCACGCGAAATACCGTCAGATCCTACAACGTTTTTACGCCGTGTGACCTTGGGCACAGACGGTTCGGCGGACTTCGTGGAAGGTGTGCCGTCGGCCGACTTCGCGCGATCCGCGGAGCCCGGCCTTTGCTCAAGCACCTGCCTGAAAGCGAGATCCACCAGCAGTGAGCACTGAAACCGTCACAGACGCAGCCCAGAAGTCACACGACGGGGGGAGCGGCGCGCGGCAGGACGCGGGCGACGCGGGGTACAGCAAGGGCCTCAAGGGCCGTCATATCAACATGATCGCCATCGGCGGGGCGATCGGCACCGGGCTCTTCCTCGGTGCCGGTGGCCGTCTCCACTCCGCCGGCCCCGCGCTGGCCGTGGCATATGCGGTCTGTGGACTCTTCGCATTCTTCGTCGTACGGGCCCTCGGCGAGCTGGTGGTGCACCGCCCGTCCTCCGGTTCCTTCGTCTCCTACGCCCGGGAATTCCTGGGGGAGAAGGGCGCGTACGTCGCCGGCTGGATGTATGTCGTCAACTGGTCCACGACCGGTATCGCCGACATCACGGCCATCGCGCTCTACACGCACTACTGGAGTCTGTTCACCACCATCCCGCAGTGGGTGATGGCGCTGATCGCGCTGGCGGTCGTGCTGACCGTGAACCTGATCTCGGTGAAGATCTTCGGTGAGCTGGAGTTCTGGTTCGCGATCATCAAGGTCGCGGCGCTGGTCATCTTCATGTTCATCGGCATCTTCCTGCTGGCCACCCAGCACCCGGTCGACGGACACACACCGGGACTGAACCTGATCACTGACCACGGCGGTCTCTTCCCGACCGGTCTGCTGCCCGTGGTGATCGTGCTCCAAGGTGTGGTCTTCGCCTACTCCGCCGTCGAGCTGGTCGGCGTCACCGCCGGCGAGACCGGTGAACCGCAGAAGGTCGTGCCCAAGGCCGTCAACTCCATCATGTGGCGGGTGGGCGTCTTCTACGTCGGCTCGGTGGTCCTGCTGGCGATGCTGCTGCCGTGGAACAAGTACGTCGACGGGCAGAGCCCCTTCGTGACGGTGCTGTCCAACGTCGGCGTGCCGGCGGCGGGCGATGTCATGAACCTCGTCGTGCTGACCGCGGCGATGTCCAGCCTGAACTCCGGCCTCTACTCCACCGGCCGCATTCTGCGCTCGATGTCGATGGCGGGCTCCGCGCCCAAGTTCGCCGGCCTGATGAACCGCAACCAGGTGCCGTACGGCGGCATCATGCTCACCTCCGCGGTGTGCGTCCTGGGTGTCGGCCTCAACTACCTCGTGCCGGGCCAGGCCTTCGAGATCGTGCTGAACATCGCGGCGCTGGGCATCATCAGCACCTGGTGCACGATCATGGTCTGCCACATGGTGTTCGTCCGCCGTACCAAGGAAGGGGTGCTCGAGCGTCCGCGCTTCCGGCTCCCGGGTACGCCGGTCACCGATATCGCGACCATCGTCTTCCTGCTCGGCGTCATCGTGCTGATGTGGTTCGACGACGGCGTCGGCCGGCAGACCGTAATGATCATCCCGGTCCTGGCCGCCGCGCTGGTCGTCGGCTGGTACGCGGTCCGCGGCCGGGTGGCCCGGATCGCCAAGGAACGCGAACTGGCGGAATAGCCGCGCAGTAGCGCACGCCTGAGAACGCACGGGCGGTCGCGGAGGCCCGAGAGGCCTCCGCGGCCGCCTTTGCGTTCCCTTGGCTCAGCCGCCGAGCAGGGGACAGTGATCGGAGACCTCGCCGAAACGGGCCAGGGGTGTATCTGGGTACACCCCTGCCCGGTATCCAGACCCAATGGCGGCGGGCCCGCCGGACGGCATCGTCGATGCCATGCGAAGCAAAGATGCCATGCAGAGCGAACCTGTCGACATCAGGGCGATGGCGCTGTTCCTCGCCGTTGCGTTTCTGGCGGCCGGAGCGCTGGGCGCGCTTCAGCCCGTGACCCGGATACCCGGTGAGGTCATTCAGCTGACGCAGTTCGGGCCCGCGCTCGGGGTGGGGCTTGCCGCGGTGCTGTGGCCGGGGCGGACGCGGGAAGTGCTCGCCGGCCGGGGGCCGGGCCGCAGCGGTCAGGGGGTGCTGCTGCTCGTCACGGCGCCGCTGATCATCGCGGTGAGCGCCGGTGCCTACGCGGTGCTCACCGGGGACGTGCATGCCACGCGGCCGGGTGCGCCGTTCCTGCTGATCGCCGTGGCGCAGCTGATCGGCGCGTGCGGAGAGGAGATCGGATGGCGTTGCTTTCTCCAGCCGCTGCTGCGCACCCGCTTCGGCCCGCTTGCGGCGTCGGTCGCGGTGGGAGTGGTGTGGGGCGTCTGGCACGTCCAGGTTTTCGCCCAACACCCCGCGTACGCGGCGGCGTTCATGATGGCGGCGGTGTCCATGTCGGTCGTGATGGGATGGGCCCTGGAAGGGGTGCGGGCCTTCAGACTGCCGCTCGCGGCGGGCTTTCACGCCCTGATCAACCTCGGCATGCTGCTGTTCATGGATGAGGAATCCGGCGCGGTCCTCCCCATGGTGCTGTTCGGCGCCGCGTGCCTGGCGGCGGCCGGACTGTGGACGTGGACGAGCGTCGGCAGGCCGCGGACGGCGGGGCCGGCAGCGGTTAGGATCCCTCCGATCATGGACGATGTTCGATAAGCCACGTGCGGTCGCCTTCCGCGCCGGTCTCGCCCTCGGCCGGTGCCAGCTGGCGAGCCTGCATGCCCTCGCGGTGTCGGCGGTGGGCTCGCTGGTGGTCCTCGCCCTGCTGCTGATGCCCGTGGGCGTGGGCTTCCTGCTGCTGCCGCCCGCCGCGCGGGCCCTGCGCGGACTGTCCGATCGTTCCCGTGCGCGCGCCGACCGGTGGACGGGCGTCCGTATCGGTCCACCGGAACCGCTGCCCGTGGACCGTTCCCTCAGCGCCCGCAAGAGGTCGGGCGCGATCATCGCCGACGAGGGGTTCTGGCGCGACCTGGCGTGGGCCTGGCTGGAGCCGGTGGCCGGCGGGCTCCTCGTCGCCGTCCCCCTCGCCCTGGCCGAGTACGGGGCGTTCGGCGCGCTGGTGCAGCCGTTCATCTGGCGGCTCATCGACGACGGCAACTGGTACGCGTTCGTCCCCGTGCACAGCGCCGCGACCATGTGTGCCGCGCTGGTGCTGGGACTCGCTTTCCTGGCCGTCGGACTGCTGGCCGCGCCCGCCACGCTCCGGCTGCACACCCGGATGAGCCGGCCGCTGCTTTCCGCGCCGCGCCGCATCCAGCTCGCCCGGCGGGTCGAGCGGCTCACCGACACCCGTACCCGGGCCCTGGACGCCCAGGCCGCCGAACTGCGGCGCATAGAACGGGACTTGCACGACGGAGCGCAGGCCCGGCTGGTCGCCCTGGGCATGACGCTGGACCGTGCCACCCGCCTGCTGGAGACGGACCCGGCGGCGGCGCGCGAGCTCCTGCTGGACGTCCGCCGAACGTCCGAGGGGGCCCTGCAGGACCTGCGCGACCTGGTGCACGGCATCCACCCGCCGGTCCTCGCCGACCGCGGCCTGGGCGACGCCGTCCGGTCGCTGGCGCTCGACTGCTTCCTCGACGTCCACGTCGAGACCCGGCTGCCGGACCGGCTCCCGGCGCCGGTCGAGTCCGCCGCCTACTTCGCGGTGAGCGAGGCGCTGACGAACGCGGCCAAGCACTCCCGGGCCCGCGCGGTCGGCATCGCCCTGACCTGCGAGAACGGCCTGCTGCGCGCAACCGTCACCGACGACGGTCAGGGCGGCGCCGACCCCGCGCGGGGGACCGGGCTGGCCGGTGTGCGACAGCGATTGGATACCTTCGACGGCACCCTCGACCTGCACAGTCCGCAGGGCGGGCCGACCACCGTGACGATGGAGATTCCGTGCGCGTTGTCCTCGCCGAAGACCTCTTCCTCCTGAGGGACGGGCTGATACGCACCCTCCGGGAACACGGCTGCGAGGTGGTCGCGGTGGACAACGGCCCGTCTCTGCTGCGCGCGCTGCTCGACGACGGGGACAGGGCACCGGATGTCGCCGTGGTCGATGTGCGGCTGCCGCCGACCTTCACCGACGAGGGCCTGCAAGCCGCACTCGAAGCCCGTCGCCGGCGGCCCGGGCTGCCCGTCCTCATACTCTCCCAGTACGTCGAGCAGCTGTACGCGAACGAGCTGCTGGCCGGGGGCGAGGGCGCCGTCGGATATCTGCTCAAGGACCGGGTGACCCACACCGGGCAGTTCATCGACGCGGTCCGCCGCGTGGCTGCCGGAGGCACCGTGATGGACCCGCAGGTCATCTCCAAACTGCTGTCGCGCAGCGATGCCCGTGGCACGATCGGCAGCCTGACCCAGCGCGAGCGGGACGTCCTGGAGCTGATGGCCGAGGGCAGGTCCAACGCCGCCATCGCCGCCGGCCTGCACATCAGCGAGAGCGCCGTCGCCAAGCACACCGCGAGCATTTTCACCAAGCTCCGGATCAGCCCGTCGGCGGACGACAACCGCAGGGTGCTGGCCGTCCTGGCCTATCTCAAGCGCTGAGCCGCTTCGCCGCCGGCCACCGGGCGGGCGACGAACGTCCCCCGCCCGGCCCGGTGTCGCCGCAAGGTCAACTAGCCGACATCGGCCACGACAGGGTAGTGATCCGAGAGATTGGTGTAGGTGTAGTCCTTGCCCCAGCTGGAGACCGTCCAGGGCGCCGACTCCTCCTTGATCACCTTGTTCTGCCAGTTGGCGGGCCGGGTGTTGCCCTTGCGGTACAGGACGTAGTCCAGGTCCTCGCGGGGGTCGTTCGGGTACCGGTACTTCGCGATGGAGTTCTCCTGCGTGTCGAAGGAGTACGGGTGGCCCGTGCGGCTGTCGGCGGGGGCGACGTCGGCGTTGCTGAGCAGCGCGCTGTACTCGTCGCTGTGCGAGTCGATGTTCAGGTCGCCGGCCAGCATGACCTCTTCGTCCGCCGGGATGTTCTTGGCGTCCAGGAAGGCGTCGATCTCCTTGAGCTGCTTGGCGCGGTCGGCGGCCGCCTCCCCCGCCTTGCAGCCCGAGTCGGTGGACTGGGTGTGGGTGCCGACGACGTGCACCCTGGTGCCGTTCACGTCCAGCACCGCATAGACGAAGCCCTTGTTGGAGTAGGAGTCCGCACCACAGGCGTCCTTGTAGACGTACTGCTCCTTGCGCACGATCGGCCACTTGCTCAGCAGCGTCACCCCGCCGTCCTCGGGGGTGACGGCCGAGTAGGCGCCGCCGGTGGCGTCCCAGCCGCTCTTGCTGCGGCCGACCACCGGGGTCTGGTGCGGGTACTGCGCCGAGGCGTTGGACTTCAGGGCGTCGGAGGAGGAGTTGTCGAAGGCCTCCTGGAGGACGACGACGTCGTTGCCCTGGAAGAAGTCCGCGGCCGCGATCGCCTGCGCGCGGTGGTCCTGGCCCCAGTTGGGATAGAGGTTCTTGCTCATGAGGAAGGTGTTGTACGTGAGCACCTTCAGTTGAGGGGTGGCGGCGGCCGATGCCGTGGGGGCTGCGGCGGTGAGCGTGACGGCGGCCAGGGCTGCGGCTATCGCGGCGGCCCGGGAAGTGCGCAGCGCTGAGTGCGGCACGGGAACTCCCTATGGGGGGTGGGGGCGTGATCCGGCGACGCTCATCCAACCAGCTGGGGTTACTTCTAGGTAACCGTCCGGGGGGAAGGAGATGGAGGCAAGGGAGATTTACCCGTTAAAGGCCGTAGCTCTTGCCGATGATGTCGCGCTGGATCTCGCTGGTGCCGCCGTAGACGGTGGAGACCACGGCCGTGCGCAGATGGCGTTCCATGTCGTACTCCGTGGCATAGCCGTAGCCGCCCATCATCTGCATGCCCTCCAGGGCGGCGCGTTTGGCGGTTTCGGTGGCCTTGAGCTTCGCCATGGACGCCTCGAGGGGAAAGAGCCGGTCCGGTTCCGCGTCGCAGCGTGCCGCCACCTCCCGTACGAGCAGGCCCGCGCAGGTGATCTCGGTGGCCAGGTCGGCGAGGCGGTGGCGCAGCGCCTGGAACGAGCCGACCGGGCGGCCGAACTGCTCCCGCGCGCGGACATGGGTGAGGGTGTCGTCGAGGATCCGGCGGGAGAGGCCGAGCATGTTGGCGGCCAGGAAGAGGCGTTCGGCGTTCAGGCCGGCCATCAGCTGGGTCCAGGCGTGATCGGCGCGCCCGACCACGGCGTCGGCGGGCAGGCGGACATCGGTGAGATAGACGTCGTTGACCTCGCGGCCGCCCATGGTGTCGATGCCGCGGATCTCGACGCCGATCGTGGCGGCCGGTAGATGAAACATCGTCAGCCCTTCGTGGCGGCCTCCGCCGGTGCCGGTCCTGGCCACGAGCAGGATGTACTCGGCAAGGTGGGCGTTGGAGATCCAGGTCTTGTGGCCATTGATCAGCCAGCCGCCGCCCTCGGTGCGTTCGGCGCGGCAGCGCAGCGCGGCGACATCCGATCCCGCGTCCGGTTCGGACATGGCGATGGACAGCACCTGCCCGGCGACGGCGCCGCCGATCGCGGACTTCTTCTGGGCCGGACTGCCGAATTTCTCGTACGCCTTGGCGGTGATCACGGACGTGATGAAGCCACCGACCGGCACGAGGCCATAGGCGCATTCCTCCAGAAAGAGACAGGCGTCGGTCATTCCGCCGCCGGCGCCGCCGTACTCTTCGGGAAGGCATACGCCGAGCCACCCCAGGGCCGCCAGCCGCGCGTAGAGGGAGGGGCTGTGCGGGCCGCCGGTCTCGGCGGTCAGGGCGTCGCGCTGTTCACGGGTGCCGCACTCGCGGTGGGCGAAGTCGCGCAGCGCGGTGACGAAGTCCCGCTGTTCCGGGGTGAGCGGCGTAGCCATCGAATGCCTCCTGTACAGGGCGTAGTTACAAAGCTATTCGGTTAGTGTCTTTGTTACGAGGACCGTGGGGGCCGATCCGGCCGATCCGCTCGAAGGGGCCGACCGGGCCACCGCATCGCGAGGACGGGAGGGCCGATGGGCCTGCGGAATACGGACGCGACGCCGGCTGTCGTGGCGGGCGGCGGGAATGACGGATCGCTGCTCGCGCGGGCCATGGAGAGCGCGCCGGCCGGGGATGCGCTGACCGAGAAGATTCTCGACGCGGCGCGGGAGCAGTTCATGACGTTCGGGCTGCGGCGGTCCACCGTTGACGATGTGGCCAAGCGGGCCAGGGTTTCGCGCGTCACGGTGTACCGGCGGGTGGGGAACAAGGACGAACTGGTGCAGCAGGTGCTGTTGCGGGAGTACCGGCTGTTCGTGGCGGAGGTGGACGCCGCCGTCGCGGGGCTGCCGACCATGGAGGAGCGGATGGTGGAGGGGTTCGCCGCCATCCTCCGGCTGATCCGGGGGCATCCGCTGATCGGGGGGCTGATGCGGTTGGAGCCGGAGACGATGCTGCCGTATCTGACGCTGGAGAGCGGGCCTTCCTTTCTTGCGATGCGCGGATATCTGGCGGGGCATCTGCGGCGGGCGCAGCGGGCGGAGGGGCGGGCGGAGAGCGATCCGACGCCGGTTGCCGAGCTGATGGTGCGGATCACGGTGTCCTTTCTGCTCAATCCGGTCAGCTGCTTCGCGCTGGACGACGACGATCAGGCGCGGGGGTTTGCGCGCCGGTATCTGACGCCGCTGCTGGGGCGCTGAGCGGGCGGGACGTATCGCGTCCCGTCGACGGGCGGGGGCGGGGCTCACCGGCGGGCGTGGAGCCGCCGCCCGAGCTCCACGGCGCGTTCCACCCGGCGCCGCGACCCCGCGAACGACGTCAGGTCGACGGGCGGCCGGAAGCGCCGCACGGTGACCGCCCGGGGCGCGGCGAAGGCCCGTAGCCCTTCGGCGCCGTGGATGCGCCCGTACCCCGACTCGCCCGAGCCGCCGAACGGCAGGGAAGGTACCGCGGCGAATCCCAGAACCGAATTGACCGACACCGCACCGGAGTTGAGGCGCCCGGCCACCGCCAGCCCGGTGCGCCGGCTGCCCGTGAAGACCGCCGCGCCCAGGGCGTAGCCGCCGGCGTTGGCGCGGGCCACCGCCTCGTCGAGGTCGCGGACGGCGTTGACGGCGACGAGCGGGCCGAAGGTTTCCTCGCGCATGGCGGGGGAGTCCTCCGGGACGTCCACCAGCACCACGGGATGCACATACGGCGGGCGGAGGGACTCGGGGCCGCCGTGGAGGGCGCGGGCGCCGGCGGCCAGGGCTTCCTTGATATGGCGTTCCACGGTGGCGAGTTGGCCGGGGAGGGTGAGCGGCCCGTACGCGGCGTCCGGGTCCGGCCCGGGGTGCAGCGCGCGCACCCGGCGCACGATGCGCTCGCACAGCCCGGCGTGGACCGAAGCGACGGCGTAGACGCGTTCCACCCCGGCGCAGGTCTGCCCGGCATTCGCCATCGCGCCCCAGACGACCGCCTCGGCCGCCTCGTCCAGATCGGCCGAGGCATCCACCAGGACGGCGTCCTTGCCGCCGCATTCGGCGAGGAGGGGGGTGAGCCGTTCGGCGCAGACGGCGGCCACCTTGCGGGCGGTGCCGGGTGAACCGGTGAAGGCGACCTTGTCGGCACCGGAGCGGGCCAGCGCCTCACCGGTCGGCCCCCGGCCGGTCACCGTCTGCAGCAGAGCGGCGTGTCCGGGCACCGCCTCACCGAAGCTCTCCGCCAGCAACTCCCCGACACCAGGCGTCAGTTCGGACGGTTTGAAGACCACCGCATTGCCCGCCGCGAGGGCATAGCCGATGGAACCCATGGGGGTGTAGAGCGGATAGTTCCAGGGCCCGATGACTGCGATGACGCCGAGCGGACGGTAGGCGAGCAGCGCGCGCTGATGGACGGAGAGCGGGCCGGCGGGGACGCGGCGGCGGCCCAGCACCCGGCGGGCATTGCGGGCCGCCCAGTCCAGATGGACGAGGGTCAGCAAGACCTCGGCCCGCGCGTCCCGGACCGGTTTGCCGGTCTCGGCGGAGATCAGCGACGCGAACTCCTCCGTGCGCCGCGCGAGAGCGCGCTTCCAGGCGAGCAGCCGGGCCCGGCGGTCCGCCCAGCCGCATGCGGCCCAGTGGCGCGCCGCCGCACGGGCCCGTTCGACGGCGGCGCGCACCTCCTCGGGGCCGTGCACCGGATGGTCGCCGACCGGTTCGCCGGTGGCGGGGGAGCGGACGGTGAAGCGGGTCGTCATGATGCCTCCTCGCAGGGCAGCGGCGTCAGCGGACGGTGCTGGGCCCAGGCGGGCCCGAGGTCGTCGAGGGTGTAGCCGAAGGGGTACGAGCGGGGCGGGGCGAGGCCGGGGCGCGATTCGGGGCGGGCCGGGGTGAGGCGCACGAAGGCGGCGCGGGCGCGTAAGGCGCAGACCGCCCATGCCGTTGTCCAGGCGGGCTGTCGGGGGAACCCGAGGGCGCGGAGCAGCGGCTCGTCGAGGAGGGCGAGGGAGAAGCGGGCGATGGCCGGGCGCAGTGCGGCCGGGTACCAGGCGGACATGACGCGGAAGGTGGCGTTGGCGACGCGGTGGTTGGCCGGGTCGTACGCGAACATCTCGGCCTCGTAGTCGTCGAGCAGCTTCTCGTACCCGGCCATGGTGCGGGGCGCGCCCTCGATGCCCATCATCTCCGCCATCTTGTGGCCGACCAGGGCGAGCGCCTGGCATTCGTTGGCGCACAGCGGCCGCCAGCCGAAGCGGTCGATCCAGCGTTTGGGGCCGACGACGGTGGTGGCCAGGACGAAGCGGTAGTCCTCGTTGGAGATCTTGTACTTACCGTGGATGCGGTTGAGGTGGCGGGCGGCGGCGCGGCCCCGTTCGGAGTCGAAGCCCTCGGCGGCCATCTCGTAGCCGAAGAGCACCGTGTCGTCGTAGCGCTTCTGCCCGGCGCGCTCGAACTCCTGGGTGCGGTCAAGGAGTCGGGAGATCCTGGGGACGCCATAGTCGCGCAGGAAGGCGATGCTGACGCCCTGCGCGTAGTCCCACGGGAACTCGTACTGGGTGATCCAGCGGAAGATCCGCTCGTAGTCGCGCTCGGGGTCCAGCCGGCGGATCGCGCGCAGGCGGCTGTAGCGGCCCATGGGTGGGTACCTCCTGGGGCTAGCTCTTGGGGTGGCTGCCGAGGACCGTGTAGCGCACCTCGGCGGCATCGACGAGGACCTGGCCCGCGGTGACCGGTTCCATGGTCAGTTCGGGGAGCTGGACGGCGATGGGGAGGTTGGCCGGAACGATGTCCGCACCGATGCAGATCTCCGGGGTGTTGACCTTCAGACCGGGGATCTCGAGGGAGCCCTTGAGGTAGGTGGCGTAGACATCGACGTTACGGATGTCGAGCTGGACGTCCAGGACGTGGGTGCGGCCGTCGGGACCCTGCACCTCGAAGTGGTAGTCGTCGGCGACGATCCGCTCGGCGTGCACCCACAGGACCTTGATGCGGCCGCCGCCCACGGTGGAGAGGTAGGTCGCGCCGTGGATGATCGCGTCGGTGGCGGCCAGACGGTCGGCGCTGACGGTCGGGTGGTACGGGCTGACGGGGTAGACCGCGCGGCCCGGCCCCGGCTGATCGCCCACGACCAGCGGTGGTCTGAGCGCGGTGAGGTCGTCGGGGGCGCCGACCGCGCCGGGCTCCGCCGTCCTGGTGGGGCGGTCGCCTCCGGAGGGCGGCGGCCCGGTCGGGGGGTCGGGGTTGTCGGCGCCTCCCGTGTCCACCCCGGTCAGGCAGGGGAGGGAGACCCGAGCCGCGGCGTCGCGCGGGTCGCCGGCGGCCGGCCGGGCCGCCGCCGAGGGGGCGGCCGTGACCAGCCCGGTGGCGAGCGCGAGCGGCAGTGTCAGGGCGAGGGCGGAAGCGCCCGGCAGCCGCCGGCGCCCCGCACCGGGGCGGGCCGGGGCAGGAGCCGTTGCCGGCCGCCGTTCACATCGTGGTTGCGGTGGTCGTCCGGTGTGTCGGACGCTCCAACCCTCACGCGCTTTTGGGCGGGCGGTCACCACCTCCGTGCCGGCCGCGTCGCGCCGGTGCGGCAGCCAGCCGAACGCCATGGACGAGCCGAGCAGCCCCAGTCCGCAGCCGATCCCGAAGCCGCCGAGGTTGGTGGTGGCGAGCGAGACGAGCGAGGTGATGGCGGTGACGACCGAGACGAACATCCGTTGCGCGGGGGCGAAGAGGAAGAAGAGGCCGCCCGCGATGAGCACCAGGCCGACGCCGATCGCGGACATGGCGCCGATGCCGACCTTGAGCATCAGCGGCAGCGGCGCCAGCGGCAGGACGATCATCTCGACGCCGCCGGCCACCGCCCACACCGCCGCCCAGAACGGCCGGCGCCGGCGCCACGCCCGTAGCGGCCGGCGCAGCCCGGGGGCGGGCAGTATCCGGTCGAACCAGCTGCCGAACTCCTTGGCCAGCTCGGCGAGAAAGCCGAGGACGAAAGTGATCACGGGTAGCTCACCTCCCGGCTAGTAGCACTCTTTGCCGCTGTCGCTCAGCTCGATCTCGACCTTGTCGAGGGTGAGCGAGCCGCCGTTCGAGGCCCAGGCCGTGCTCCGGACGTCACGGGCGAGCGCGGTGCTCGCCTGGACGCCGAACAGTCCCGGCGGGCCGCTGACTCCCGGTGCGGCGGTGAGCGTGGCGGCGTCCCGGCCCGCCTGTACTCCCGTTACCCGGCCTCCGCTGCTGGTCAGCGCGTCGGCGTTGACGACGAGGTTCTCGCCCTTGATGGCCCGTTCGCCGCCCGACCGGACGAGCAGCGACACCTCGCCGACCAGCGGCAGCCGCTGCTTCATCGACAGACAGACCCCCTTCGCCGTACCGGACTTGATGCCCGCGAGCAGTACGGCGTGCCCCTTGCCGTCCTTGCTGCCGAGGGACGACGGGAAGCTGGAGATCCCCTGGCCGGTGATCTCGTCGGCGGAGACCTTGAAGTTCTTGCCGGAGACGGCGAACGACGCGGCCATCGCGCCCTGCGCCAGCGCGATGACGACCGCGCCCATGCAGGCGACGCCGGGCATCAGCAGCACGGCGGCCCGCTTCCAGTGGGTGCGTCCTTCGGTGCTCAACTCACGTTCTCTGACTGCCATTTCGGGGCCCATGACAAGGTCCTCCCGATGAGTGAGTCAATGTTACAAAGACTATTGACTTGTTTCACGAGCCGCGTCAACACTGCTGACACGGATTCACATCCACCGGTGCCGCACGCGTACCCCAGGAGGCCGGATGAGCACCGCGACATCAGCCCACACCCCTCCCGAACCGGCGCCCGGACCGACCGCGCAGGTGCGGGCACCTCGCCGCGGCGGCGCTGCCTGGCGTCACTTCGGCGACACCCGAGCCTTCCTGACGTCACCTCAGCTGTTGCTCCTCCAGGTCGCCCACCCCGTCGTCGGCGCCGGCGTCGAGGACCACTCGGACTTCCGCGCCGAGCCCTGGCAGCGGCTGCTGCGCACCGTCGGCTCCCTGGGCACCGTCATCTACGGAGGTCAGAGCGCCGCCACCGCGGAGGCCCGGCGGCTGCTGGACGTCCACCGGGCGATGAAGGGCGTCGACGCGCAGGGCCGCCGCTACCACGCGCTGCACCCCGAGGCGTACCACTGGGTGCACGCCACCCTCGTCCGCGGTCCGGTCGACGCCCTCAGCCTCTTCGGCAAGGGCATGACCGAGGAGCAAACGGCCGAGTACTACCGCGAGATGAGGGACGTGGGACGCGTCTGGGGGCTCAAGGACCACCATCTGCCGCCCGACTGGGACGCGTTCTGCGCCTACTATGACTCCATGGTCGAGGACCGGCTGGAGATGAACCAGTCGGTACGGAACGTCCTCGACGAGCTGGCCCGTCCGCAGAAGCCACCGGTGTGGTGGGTGCCCGCGCCGCTGTGGCGGCCGTTCGCCGCCCTCGCCGCGCACTATGCGCTGCTGGTCACCGTCGGCGTACTGCCGCCCGTGCTGCGCGAGCGCCTCGGCCTGACCTGGACCGGGCGGCAGCAGCGACGGCTGCGGCGGTTCGCCCGGCTGGTGCGCGCCCTGATGGCGCTGGTGCCGCCGCCGCTGCGGATCGCCCCGGCCATGTTCCTGGCGTACTGGCACACCCACAGGCCGGGTACCGATCCTCGCGCCCGCCGTCCCCTGGGGGAGTCGTATGATGTCTAACGGGGTGAAACTGGTGAAACCCGGACGACAAGACCCGATACCCCCGCCGCCGGGAGGAGTCCTCTGGTCGCTGGTCGGGGACATCCGCATGCTGCTGACGCTGCCCGCCGCGCTGACGATGCAGGTCGCGCACCCCGCGGTGGGCGCCGGCGTGGACGAACACTCCGTATTCCGTACGGACCCCTGGGGCCGGGGCGAGCGCTCGCTGGTCTCCCTCCAGATGTGGGTGTACGGAGGCGAGGAGGCCGCCGAGGAGGGGCGCCGGCTGCGGCGGCTGCACAAGAGCATCCAGGGCACCGATGCGCACGGCAGGAAGTACCACGCGCTCAGCCCCGCCTACTACGCCTGGGTGCACGCCACCGGCTACCCCGTCTTCCGGCACGCACAGCGCTATCTGGGCCGCCCCTTCACCGAGGCGCAGGAGCGGCGCCTGTACGCGGAGTGGCTCCAGGTCGGCCGGGTCCTGGGCATCCGCGACCGCGATATGCCGCAGACGATCGAGGAGTTCTGGCCGTACTACCGCAAGGTCCTCGACAACGATCTCGAAGAGACCGCCGTCGTACGGGAGTTGCTCGCACCACAGCGGCCGATGCCGGTGCCCGGACGCGGCCCGCGCCCGCTGCTGGCACTGCTCCGGCTGACCTGGCCCTGGGTCTATCCGCGCTTCGCACGGCTGCGGCGCTTCGTCACCGTCGGGCTGATGCCGCCGGACGCGCGGTGCGCCATCGGCCTGGAGTGGACCGACGAGCAGGAGCGGGCCCTGCGCCGCTTCGGGCGGGTGGTGCGCGCCGTGGTGCCCCTGCTGCCGGAGCGGGTGCGCTATATGCCGCTCGCGCGCCGCGCCCGGGCGGCCCACCGGGCGGCACACGGCTGACACGGCGAGCGGAGCCGGGGGCGCGACACCCCCGGCTCCGCTCACTCGCTCCTCGCGCAGTCCTCATCGAGGCGCCGCGACGTCAGAAGTCAGTGCCCGTGCGCCTCGTGCACATCATTCGTGGCCGCGATCGACTGCCACGACTTCGGCTGTGCCACCGGGACCTTCCGCGCGTCGATCGCCAGGCCCTTGGCGGCCCCGGCGGACGGCTTCGCGGACCGGAACAGCCAGGCGTCGAAGAAGTCGCCGAGCTTCTTCCCGGACTTCTTCTCCGCGAACTTCACGAAGTCGGACACCGAGGCGTTGCCGTACCTGTTCTCCGTCGGCCAGGCCTTGAGGATCTTGAAGAAGACCTTGTCGCCGACCTTGTTGCGCAGCGCCTGGAGGGCCAGCGCGCCCCGGTCGTAGACCGCGATGTCGAACTGGTTCTCCGCGCCGGGGTTGCCGGGCTTGACCTTCCAGAACGGGTCGTCGGCAGGGTGCTGCTCGTAGACGTAGTCGGCGAGCTCCTGCGCGGTGCCCTCGCCCTCCTTCTCCGACCACAGCCACTGGCTGTAGCGGGCGAAGCCCTCGTGGACCCAGATGTCCTTCCAGTCCTTGAGGGACACGCTGTCCCCGTACCACTGGTGTGCCAGCTCGTGGACGACCACGGACACATTGGCGCCCTTGTCGAACGCCTTCGCCCCGTAGAACGGGCGGGTCTGGGTCTCCAGCGCGTACCCGGCCGGCACGTTCGGCACATACCCGCCCAGCGCGTTGAAGGGGTACGGGCCGAAGAGGCCCTCCTCCCACTCCACGATCTCGGCCGTGCGCTCGATGCTGGCCTTCGCCGCGTCCGCGTTGCTGCCCAGGTCCTTGCTGACGGCGTTGATGACCGGCAGGCCGTTCGCGGTGGTGTCCTTGGTGATGTCGAACTTGCCGACCGCGAGCGTGGTCAGATACGTCGACTGCGGCTTGTCCGAGCGCCAGTTGTAGCGCGTCCAGCCGAGCTTGGACGTCTCCGACAGCAGCACGCCGTTGCTGAGCGCCTGGGTGCCGTCCGGGACGGCCACCGAGATGTCGTACGTCGCCTTGTCGGTGGGGTGGTCGTTGCTCGGGTACCACCACACGGCGGCATCCGGCTCCTGCGCCACCACACCGCCGTCGGGCGTGCGGGCCCAGCCGCTGTACCCGTCGATCTTCACCTCCGAGGGCTTGCCCGCGTAGCGGACCACGACGCTGATCCGCTTGCCCTTCTCCAGCGGCGCGGCCGGGGTGACCTCCAGCTCGTGCTTGCCGGACGTCGTGTACGACGCCTTCTTGCCGTTGACCCGGATCTCGCTGACCTTGAGGCCGAAGTCGAGGTTGAACCGGTCGAGATCCTCGGTGGTGGTGGCGAGCAGCGTCGCCGTCCCCTCCAGCAGGTCCGTCTTGGGCTGGTACTTGAGCCGCAGGTCGTAGTGGGAGACGTCGTATCCGCCGTTCCCGCTCTCCGGATAGTAGGTGTCGCCCACGCCCGGAGCTCCCGGGTGGAAAGCGGCCGCGGATGCCGGGATCACCAGCAGCAGGCTGAGTACGGCCGCACCCGGGACGATAAGTCTGTGACGCACGAGTCCTCCAACTCGTAGGGGAGATGGATCTCTTGGGAGCCTATGTACTCATCCGGACCACCGTCATGTCCATGGCCACATCCGACACATGATCGACATCTCGCCGTCACGGACCTTCGAGTGCCCCCTTCTGCGGGGGAGTTGACCCGCGCTAACGTCCGCCCGTGACGATACGTGCGCGGATACCCCGCATCCCCTGGAAAGCGCTCGTGACGGCGGCCACCGTCGCCTTGTTGTCCCTGCTCATCGGACCGAACGGCGCGGGCGCCACGCCCGCCTCCGCCGCGCCCGGCGAGAGCAGACCCGTGTACTCCTACGACCACGCGATCCGCGAGACGGTCTGGGTGGACACGCGGCTGGACGGCGACGCGGACGGCAGAACCGACCGGGTCGCCGTCGACATCGTGCGGCCGCGCGAACCGGCCCAGCAGGGCCACCGGGTACCGGTGATCATGGACGCCAGCCCGTACTACTCCTGCTGCGGCCGCGGTAACGAGAGCCAGAAGAAGACCTATGACAGCAAGGGCCGCCCGGTCCAATTCCCGCTCTTCTATGATAACTACTTCGTGCCGCGCGGCTATGCGACCGTCCTGGTCGACCTGGCGGGCACCAACCGCTCCGACGGCTGCATCGACATCGGTGGACGCTCCGACATCCGGTCGGCGAAGGCCGTGGTCGACTGGCTGGGCGGCAGGGGGCGCGCCTATTCCGCCCGTACGGGAGGCAGACCCGTCGCCGCAGGCTGGTCCAACGGCAGCACCGGCATGATCGGCAAGAGCTGGGACGCCACCATCGCCAACGGCGTCGCGGCCACCGGGGTCAAGGGCCTCAAGACCATCGTCCCGATAGCCGGCATCTCCTCCTGGTACGACTACTACTTCGCCAAGGGCGCCCCGCTCTACGACTCCGGCCCCGACGCGCTGGCGACGGCGGTCGAGAGCCCCGAGGCGCAGAAACGTTGTGCCGCCGAACAGCAGAAGCTGGTCGAGGGCGCCCCGCGGACCGGGGACTGGACCGGCCTGTGGACCGAGCGGGACTACGTCCGCAACGCCGCCAAGGTCCGCGCCAGCGTCTTCATGGTGCACGGGATGCAGGACCTCAACGTCCGTACCCGGCACGCCGGACGCTGGTGGGACGCGCTCGCCCGGCACGGCGTCGAGCGCAAGGTCTGGCTGTCCCAGACCGGGCACGTGGACCCCTTCGACTACCGGCGCGGCGCCTGGGTCACGACCCTGCACCGATGGTTCGACCACTATCTGATGGGCTACGACAACGGCATCGAGCGCGCGCCGATGGCGGACATCGAGCGCGCGCCGGACAAGTGGTCCACCGATGCGCAGTGGCCCGCGGCCGGCACGGCGGCCACCACGTTGCGGCCCCGTAACGGCAGCGCGCCGGGCGTCGGCGTCCTGGGCACCAAGCCCGCACCGCAGGGCGCGCAGGCCGCCTTCACCGACGACCCGAAGCTGAGCGAGGCCGACTGGGCGGCGGAGATCGACCACTCGACGCCCGGCAAGGCCGGCTTCACCACCGGCCCGCTGTCCGCACCCCTTCGGCTGTCCGGCGCCGGCAAGGTGACCGTCACGGCCACCCCGAGCACCTCGACCGCCCATCTCTCCGCCGTCCTGGTGGACCTCGGCCCGGACACCATCCGCAACTACGGCGCCGAGGGCGAGGGCATCACCACGCTGACCGAGCGCACCTGCTGGGGCGTCGGCAACAAGGGCGACACCGGCTGCTTCAAGGAGACCGCCGCCGACACCCAGAAGGTGGCCCACACCGTCTTCAGCCGCGGCTGGGCCGACCTCGGCAACTACGCCGACGACCACAAGGGCCGCCCGCTCACCCCGGGCACGCCGTACACGATCACCCTGGACCTGGCCGCGAGCGATCACATCGTGCCGGCGGGCCACCGCCTCGCGCTGATCGTCGCGGGGACCGACGCGGGCCTGATCGACCCGCCGTCGTCCAGGCCGAAGCTGACCCTCGACCTGCGCCGTACCGCCGCCGAACTGCCGGTGACCGGCGGCGCCGCGGCGTTCGCCCGCGCCACGGCGGGCGCCTCACCGGGCGCCGTGACGGGTGCGCCGCTGGACGGGATCGCACCACCGCGTTCGATCAGCCGCATACCCTCCGCGGGCTGATCCGGCCGGGGCCGCCCCACCAGGGCGGCCCCTTTCCCCTCTCCTCGACCCAGGGAGGCACCTCGTGAGACCCCGCTCCCGCAGCCTGACCCTCGGCGCGCTGGCCGTCACTTTGATGTCCACGCTCGCCGCGACCCTGTCCACCGCCCCCGCCGGCGCGGCCGGACCGCATGTCCCCCGTACCGGCTTCGAGACCAGTCACGGCGCCCGGTGGACCACCCAGCCCGAGGAACAGGCCTTCCTCGCCGCCGTCGACCGTGCCACCCCCCGGGTACGGATCGACCGCATCGGCGTCACCCGGCAGGGCCGCCCGGTGCAGCTCGTACGGATCGGCGCCCCCGCCCCCGAGCGCCCCCAGGACGTCCGCCGCGGCAACTCCGTGCTGTTCATCTGCTCCCAGCACGGCGACGAACCCTCCGGACGCGAGGCGTGCCTCACCACCGTCCGGAACCTCGCCTACGCCAAGGACCCGGCGACCCTGCGGTTCCTCGCGCACACCACCGTGCTGGTCGTACCGACCGCCAACCCCGACGGACGGGCGGCGGACACCCGGGGAAACGCCGACGGCACCGACATCAACCGCGACCACCTCGCGCTGGAAACCCCCGAAGCCCGCGCCATGGCCTCCGTGATCCGCGACTACCGCCCCGACACCCTCTACGACCTGCACGAATACAGCGCCACCGCCCCGTACTACGTGAAGGACCTGCTGTCCCTGTGGCCGCGCAACCTCAACACGGCGGACGCGGTGCACCGCGAGGCGACCTCGCTGTCCAAGGAATTCGTCGAACCGGCCGTCCAGGAGCAGGGCTTCACCACCGGCGTCTACGGCATCTGGACCGACCCGGAGACCGGCGAGCCGGTCAAGCAGGTGGCCGGCGACGGCCAGGAGCGGATTCTGCGCAACACGGCGGGCGTCAAGGGCTCGGTCGGACTGCTCGTCGAGACCCGGGTCGATGCCCTCACGGACGCCGAGAAGGCCGATCCCGCGCTCAACAACAAACGCCGAGTCGCCTCCCAACTCGCCGCCCTGAACGGTGCGTTCACCTTCCTCGACCGTCACCGCGCGCGCATCGAGGCGGCCACCACCGCGGCCCGGACCGCCGGACACGCCGACCGGGGCCCGGTCTATCTCGGGGGCGCCGACAACGACCCGGCGTCGGACGACGAGGTGCTGGCCGACCCGCCGTGTGCATACCGCCTGGATGCCGGCCAGTTCCGGCGGGTCGAAAGCACACTGCGCCTGCACGGCGTCAGCTGGCGGCGGGCCGCCGACGGGGGCGCGGTCGTCCCTCTCAGGCAGTCGATGCGGAAGCTCGTCCCGCTGCTGTTGGACCGACGGGCCGGTTATCACCTTACGGTCGCGACGCCGGTGCGGTACTGCGACGCCGTGATAGGGGGTAACAGGTAAGGAAAATATGGCCAATTGAAAGGCAAACAGTGTCGGACACAGTCAAGGAATCGGGAGACGGAGGTGGCCCGCCTCCGGTGACGGAGCTGCCGGACGCCGCTCACCGGACGACGCCCCCACAGACCGACCGCGTGGTCTTCGGTGTCACCGCCCTGCTCACCCTGGCGTTCATCGCCTGGGGAGCGGGCTCCACCGAATCGCTCAAGAACGTCTCGACGTCGATGCTCCACTGGGTGATCGACAACGGCGGCTGGGCCTTTGTGCTCGCCGCCTCCGGCTTCGTCATCTTCGCGATCTGGCTGGCCGTCAGCAAGTACGGCCGGATCACCCTCGGAAAGGAGGGCGAGGAGCCGGAGTTCCGCACGGTGTCATGGGTCGCGATGATGTTCAGCGCGGGCATGGGCATCGGCTTGATGTTCTACGGCGTCAGCGAGCCGCTGGGGCACTTCACGAGCCCGCCGCCGGGCACCGCCCCCAAGGACTCCGCCCAGGCGATGGACACGGCGCTGGCCACCACGCTGTTCCACTGGACGCTGCACCCCTGGGCCATCTACGCGGTCGTGGGGCTGGCCATCGCGTACAGCTGCTTCCGGCGGGGGAGGCGGCAGACGATCAGCGCGGTGTTCACCCCACTCATCGGCGAGCGGCGGGCGAACGGCTGGGGCGGCCAGATCATCGACATCCTGGCCATCTTCGCCACCCTCTTCGGCTCCGCGGCCTCGCTCGGCCTCGGCGCCCTGCAGATCGGCAGCGGCATCAAGGTACTGGGCTGGATGGACAGCGTCAGCACCACGCTGCTGGTCGTCATCATCACCGTCCTGACCATCGCCTTCATCCTGTCCGCGGTCTCCGGCATCGCCAAGGGCGTCCAGATGCTGTCCAACATCAACATGGTGCTGGCGCTGATCCTGGCGGTCTTCGTCTTCGTCGTCGGACCGACCGTCCTCATCCTCAACCTCGTGCCGACCTCCATCGGCTCCTTCATCGGGGAGCTGCCGCAGCTGGCGGGCCGTACGGAGGCGAGCAGCGGCAGCGATGTGGGCGGCTGGCTGCGCAGCTGGACCGTCTTCTACTGGGCGTGGTGGATCTCCTGGACGCCCTTCGTGGGCATGTTCATCGCCCGGATCAGCCGCGGCCGGACGATCCGTCAGTTCATCGGCGGCGTCATCCTCGTCCCCAGCGTGGTCAGCCTGGTCTGGTTCGCCGTCTTCGGCGGCTCGGCCATGAAACTGCAGGACGGCAAGCAGCTGAACGGCTCGGCCACCTCGGAGGGCCAGCTCTTCGACGTGCTGCACCAGTACCCGGTCGCGACCGTCACCAGCATCCTGGTGATGATCCTGGTCGGCATCTTCTTCGTCTCGGGTGCCGATGCCGCCTCCATCGTGATGGGCACCCTCTCGCAGAAGGGAACCTTCGAGCCCACCCGGCTCGTGGTGGTGTTCTGGGGGGTCGTGACCGGCGCGGTCGCCGCGGTCATGCTGCTCATCGGCGGTGGCTCCGGCGATGCGCTGACCGGACTGCAGAATCTGACGATCCTGGTCGCGGTGCCGTTCATGCTCGTGATGATCGCCATGTGCTGGGCACTGATGCGGGATCTGCGCAGCGATCCGCTGATCGTGCGCGGGCAGAAGGGCGAGGAGGTCGTCGAGATGGCCGTGATCGCGGGGCATGAGCAGTACGACGGCGACTTCGCGATCCAGATCGGGCCGGGCAACGGCGAGGCGAGCGGCCAGGGGAGCGGCGACGGCGTGGCCGAGGTGGTCGTCGAGGTCTCCAAGGACGGCGGCCCCGGGAAAGCCGACGCCGAGAGGTAAGCGAGCGGAGGGGCGCGGAGGGCCGGGCGCACCGGCCCTCCGCGGCCGCTCAGCCCGGCAGCGCCGCCTCCCGGACCAGCGCGGCCACTTCGTCCGCACAGCCCCACGCCACGGTCACGCCCGCACCACCGTGCCCGTAGTTGTGCACGCACAGCGCTCCGCCCGGCAGCCGCTCCGCCGCCAGCCGCACCGCCGAACGGGCCGGGCGCAGCCCCACCTTGTGCGCCAGGACGCGGGCCCGCGCCAGCTCCGGGAAGCGCCGGGCGCACCGCGCCACGACCGCCTCCGCCACCGCCGGGTCCGGCTCCCGCGCCCAGGCGTGCGCGCGGGCCGTACCGCCGAGGACGACGCCGTACGGCTGAGGCAGGACGTAGGTCGTCTCGTCGGCCCCGGGGTCCGCGGAGACGTACCACTCCTCGATGCCGGGATTCTCCACGATCACCAACTGGCCCTGCACCGGGTGGACTTCGGGGTCCGGCACCAGCTCCCTGGCCCCCAGCCCCGAGCAGTTCACGACGACCGCGGCCTCCTGCCCGGCGGCCTCCAGGGAGGCCAGACCACGCCGTTCCACCGTGCCGCCCGCGTCCCTCAACCGCCCCTCCAGATAGCGCAGATGGGCCGGCATGTCGACCAGCGGCGTACGGGCCCGCCAGCCGGCCCGGCACCCCACGGGAAGCTCGTCCGGGCGCGCCCGCCGCAATCCGGGGACGGCGTCGTACCACGCGGCCAGGCCGTCGTCCCGGTCCGGGGCGGGGTCGGTCATGGTGCCCGTCACCATCCGCGCCCCCGTCTCGGCCGGGCGCCGCGCCAGAGCCTCGAACACCTCGAAGGACCGCAGGGACCACCGCACCGCCCGCTCGTACGGCCGGATGCGGTACGGCCAGCACAGCCCGCCGGCCACCGCCGACGTCGTACCGTCCGCCGCCTCCCGGCTCACCACCCGCACCCGGTGTCCCGCCTCCGCCAGCGCGACGGCCGACGTCAGCCCCGTCACACCGCCGCCGATCACCAGCACCTCATTTGCATGGATCGTCATGCCGGGACGCTAACCGTGGGCGGCACCGTCGAAAAAGAGGACGATGGCGGGGCGGCCCTGCCGCGCCCCGGAAGCCCCGCCCGGCGGCGCCATCGCCGCGTGATCTTCGCGTAACCCGCCGGCCGTCATCCGGACAAAACCGGACCTTAGGCTGGTAGCAGCACCGTCGGCCGATGAGGAAACCCATGCCCCGCGCCCCGCGCGCCCTGCCCGCCTGGCTCGCCCACCCCTTCCGCTGGCAGCGGCTGCCCGTGCCGTGGCCCGCCGTCGCCCGCGGCGCGCTGTGCGCGGGACCGCTGCTCGCCGCGGGCATCGCCACCGGCCATCTGGCGGCCGGCGTACTGACCGGGCTCGGGTCGATGCTGGCCGGCGTCAACGACCGTCCCGGCACCCGCCGCACCGGCATCGTCCACATCGGCCTGCCCGCCCTCGCCTCGGCGCTCGGCATACTGCTGGGCGCCACGCTCCAGGCGGCCGGCGCGGACTGGTGGACCGTGCCGGCGCTGTTCGCGGTCGGCTACGTCTCCGGCGCGGGAAGCGTCGCCGGACCCGTACGCTCCACCGCCGGCATGCAGATGCTGGCCACCACGATCCTGGGCGCCGGCATGCCGCTCCCCGGCGCGCCCTGGGAGAAGGCCCTCTACGTCCTCGCCGGCTGCCTGTGGCTGCTCCTGCTGCGTCTCGTACTGCGCCCGCCGCGCCCCGCGGGCGGCGCCCTCAGCGGCGAGCGCGCGGCCGTCGCCGCCGTCTTCGACGCGCTCGCGGACGCCCTGGGCGCGGCCGGCGGACCCGGCGCCGAGCCCGCCCGCCGCCGGCTGACCGCCGCCCTGGACCGCGCCGACGAGGCCCTGCGGCTGCGCCGCCTGACCCGTGGACTGCTGCGCCGGCCCGCCCGTACGGAAGAGCTGCTGCTCGCCGGGCGCTTCGCGGCGGGGACGGCCCTGTGCGAGGCCGCCGTGGCGCTCCTGTGGGAGGCCCGCCCGCTGCCGTCCCGCGTCGCGCAGAGCCCCCGGAGGTTCGCCGACGCGCTGCGGAGCGGGCGCCCACCGGGACGGCTGTCCGCGCCGGAGTCCAGTTCGGCGGCGCGGGGCGCCTTCGACCGCGCCCTGCTGGACGCCGCGGTCGCGTTCGCCCGCACGGAGCCGCTGCCGCAGCCGGACCGGCCGGCCTCCGGCGACACCGAGCGCCCGTCCCCGGCCCGCCGGGCGCTCGGCGTCATCGCCCGGCGGACCCGCCCGGGCCGGGGCCTCCTCGAACCCGCCGGACGGGACTACGGCCTGCGGGTCGCCCTCTGCATCACCGCCAGCGCCGCCGTCGCCCTGCTGCTGCGCGCCGACCACTGGTACTGGCTCCCGGTGACCGCCACCTTCCTGGTCAAACCGGACCTCGGCCCGCTGTTCTCCCGTACGGTCAACCGCTTCGCCGGTACCGTCGCGGGCGTACTGATCTTCGCCGCGGCCGGGCAGCTGCTGACCTGGTCGGGGGCCGGGGCGTGGTGGCCCGCCGCGGTGGCCGGAGCGGGCGGCGCGCTGCTGCCGTTCGCCACCCGCCACTTCGCGCTGCAGACCGTCGCGATCACCGTCATGGTGCTGTCGTTCGTCCACGTCGGCGGGGACCCGCAAGCCGCCGCGGAACGCATCGTCGACACCTCCATCGCCTGCGGCATCGTCCTCGTCGTCGGGCATCTGCCGCGCCTCGCCGACTCCCGCCGCCGGGTCGGCCAGCGGGTCGGCGCGGCGCTGCGCGCCACCGAGCGCTTTCTGCGGCACGTCCTTCGGTCCGCACCCGGACAGGACCCGACCGAGCGGCTGGCCCTGCGCCGCGCCGCCTACCGGGCACTGGCCGAGGCCCGCACGGCGGCCGAGACCGCCGCCGCCGAACTGCGCACCGCCCGCGACCGCGACCCCGACTGGCTGACCGCCGTCACCGCGGCCGAGCGCATCGCCGACGCCGCCACCGCCTGCGCCGTTCGCCTCGACCACGGCGCCCGCCGCCCCACCCCCGAAGAGGCCGAACGGCTGTGCCGGGCGCTCTCCGCGATGGCCGACGCCTTCGGACATCCGCGCCGCCGGGACACCGGCGCAACCGCCCCCGCGCTACGGGCCGACCCGGACTGCGCCACCCTCACGGACGTGGCCGCCGAACTGGAGCGTCTGCGGGGGTACGCGGGGACGGTGTAGCGGTCGTGCGGGCGGAGCGGCCGGCATTGCGCGTGGCCTCCGCTCTTATGGCGGCCTCGCCGGTGACGGTGACGGTGACGAGCTCGGCGTCGGTGAACGCGCCCGGGGGCGAATGGCGCGATCTCGGGAGCGGGGGGCGAGCCGACGGCCGTCGCTGGGCAGTACCCCGATCGCCGATGGCCGATCGGCGCGCCCGCCCGCGCGGACCGGTCGAACCGTCCAGGGCCGGACGGGTGTTGGCGATGGCCCGGCGCCGCGGTGCGCGCTGCGGAGGTGGCGGTCGCGGTGAGGGTGGTGAGGACGGCGAGACCGTATCGAGCCCCCGTTCCCGCAGGTCGCATAAGGTGATCGTTGGGTAAGGGGCGACAGCGCGTCACGGGGGTGGGTCATGCGGACCGAGGCGGATTCAGGGGGCGTGCCCAGGGCGGTGGAGGACGGCTCGGTCACAGTAGGCGGATCGATCACCGGTGACGGATCGATCACCGGAGCCGGCGCGGTCATCGCAGGCGCTGCCGTCACCGACGACGAACTCGCCGCCTTCGACCGCACGATCGCCCGGTTGCGTGCGCTGCCGCTCGACGACCCCAGGCGGGTAAGGGCGGAGCGGGCCGCAGGGACGCTCGTACGGGAGGCCCGGATGGTCCGGCGCAAGGAGCGCAGGCGGCAGCAGGCCGCGGCCGACGCCGCCGTACTGGCCGCAACGGCCACCGGTGCACCGGAGCGGCGCGAGGACACCGCCCTGGACCAACGGGCCGGCACGGTAGGCGAGTTGAGCCGCCCGCGCCGCTGCTACGTCTGCAAAGCGCTGTACCGGCGGACCGACTCCTTCTACCACCTGCTCTGTCCCCCGTGCGCCCGCGACAACGCCGGGCATCGCGCGCTCCGTACGGATCTGACCGGGCGCCGGGTGCTGCTCACCGGCGGCCGGGTCAAGATCGGGTTCCAGCTGGCGCTGATGATGCTGCGCGATGGCGCGGAGCTGCTGGTCACCAGCCGGTTCCCGCGGGACACCCGGCGCCGGTTCGCGGCCGCGCCGGGCAGCGCGGACTGGCTGGGCCGGCTCACCGTCATCGGCATCGACCTGCGCGACCCCCGCCAGGTGCTCGGGCTGTGCCAGGCGCTGCGGGAGGAGGGCCGCCCGCTGGACGTCCTCGTCAACAACGCGGCGCAGACCATCCGCCGGGCGCCCGCGTCGTACGCGCTGCTGACGGCCAGGGAGCGGGGCGAACTGCCGGACGGGATACGCCTCGCGCCCGGTTTCCGCAGCGACCTCGCGCTGCTGGACCGGCGGCATGCCGGCGCGCTCGGGCTCGTACCGCGGGCCGCAACCGCCCCCGTACCCGGGACCGCCGTCGCACCCGCGTCCGCATGCGTACCCACGCCCGCACCCGTACGCGCACCCGCCGCGACGCCCGGTCCGGCGGCGGAACTCACCGTCGACGAGGCCGGCCTGCTGCCCGACGCCTCGCCCGCCAACTCCTGGACGGTCCGCCTGGGGGACCTCGACCCCGCCGAGCTGCTGGAGACCCAGCTCGTCAACGCCCTTGCGCCCACCCTCCTGTGCGATCGTCTGCTGCCCCTGCTGCTCGCCTCGCCGCACCCCCGCCGCTATGTGGTGAACGTGAGCGCCGTCGAGGGGCGCTTCGCGGTCCACAAGAAGACCGGCCGCCATCCGCACACCAATATGGCCAAGGCCGCCCTGAACATGCTCACCCGCACCAGCGGACCCGAACTCGCCGCCCACGGCGTCCACATGTGCAGCGTCGACACCGGCTGGATCACCGATGAGAACCCGCTGCCCATCAAGGACCGGAGCGCACGGGCCGGCTTCCGTACGCCCCTGGACATCGTCGACGGCGCGGCCCGCGTCTACGACCCGATAGTGCGCGGCGAGGCGGGCGACCCCGTCTCCGGCGTCTTCCTCAAGGACTACCGGGAAGCCGACTGGTAGCGGTGCCCGGCATCCCGCGGAGCGCGACCTGACAGCCGGCCCGAATAGCCAGGCGGGCGGCGGCCGCGCCCCCGCCCGCCGTCACACCGCCGGCTACCGGCGGCCGCCGCCCTCCTTGCCCAGCAGCCCGGCCCGCCGCAGCGCATCGGCCATCGCGTCATTGGCCGGCCCGGCTTCGCGGCCGCCCCGGCGGTCCCCGCCGCGTCCCGCGCCGCCGCCCTGCCGCTGCCGTGGCGTGCCGCCCCGGCCGCCACCCTCGCGCGGCCCGGCGCCGCGGCGCTCGCCGCCGCCCCGCCGTTCGCCGCCGCCCGCCGCCGCGGCCTTGCCGTGCTCGTCGTCCAGGCGCAGCGTCAGCGAGATCCGCTTCCGCGGAATGTCGACATCGAGCACCTTGACCCGCACGATGTCGCCCGGCTTCACCACATCCCGCGGGTCCTTGACGAAGTTCTTCGACATCGCCGAGACATGGACGAGCCCGTCCTGATGGACGCCCACATCCACGAACGCCCCGAAGGCGGCGACATTGGTCACCACGCCTTCCAGGAGCATCCCCGGCTGCAGATCGCCGATCTTCTCCACGCCTTCCTTGAAGGTCGCGGTCTTGAAGACCGGACGCGGGTCGCGGCCCGGCTTCTCCAGCTCCTGGAGGATGTCGTTGACCGTCGGCAGACCGAAGGAGTCATCGACGAAGTCCGTGGCATCGAGCGTGCGCAGCGCGGTCGCATTGCCGATCAGCGAACCGACCTCGCCGCCCGCCGAGGCGACCATCCGGCGCACCACCGGATAGGCCTCCGGGTGCACGCTGGACGCGTCCAGCGGGTCGTCGCCGCCCCGGATGCGAAGGAAGCCCGCGCACTGCTCGTACGCCTTCGGGCCGAGCCGCGCCACATCCTTGAGGGCCTTGCGGGAGCGGAAGGGGCCGTTCTGGTCGCGGTGCGCGACAATGTTCTCGGCCAGGCCCGAACCGATGCCCGACACCCGCGAAAGCAGCGGCGCGGAGGCGGTGTTGACGTCCACGCCGACGCCGTTCACACAGTCCTCGACCACCGCGTCCAACGAGCGCGACAGCTTCAGCTCGGACAGATCGTGCTGGTACTGGCCGACACCGATCGACTTCGGGTCGATCTTGACGAGTTCGGCCAGCGGGTCCTGCAGCCGCCGGGCGATGGACACCGCGCCGCGCAGCGATACGTCCATGTCGGGCAATTCCTGGGAGGCGAAGGCGGAGGCGGAGTACACCGACGCGCCCGCCTCGGACACCATCACCTTCGTCAGCTTCAGCCCGGGCTGCGCCGCGATCAGATCGGCCGCCAGCTTGTCGGTCTCGCGGGAGGCGGTGCCGTTGCCGATCGCGATCAGCTCGACGTCGTGCTCACGCGCCAGCTTCGCCAGCGAGGCCAGCGAGGCGTCCCACTTCTGCTGCGGCACGTGCGGGTAGATGGTGTCGGTGGCGGCCACCTTGCCGGTCGCATCGACGACGGCGACCTTCACGCCCGTACGGAAACCGGGGTCCAGGCCCATCGTGGCGCGCGTCCCGGCGGGCGCCGCCAGGAGCAGATCGCGCAGATTCGACGCGAAGACCCGGACGGCCTCGTCCTCGGCGGCCTGCCGCAGCCGCAGCCGCAGATCGATCCCCAGGTGCACCTGGACGCGGGTGCGCCAGGCCCAGCGGACCGTGTCCTGCAGCCACTTGTCGGCCGGGCGGCCCCGGTCGGCGATGCCGAAGCGGTGCGCGATGGACCGCTCGTACGAGCTGGGGCCCTCGGTCGCGGACGACGGGGCCTCCGGCTCCAGCGCCAGGTCGAGGACCTCCTCCTTCTCGCCGCGGAACATGGCCAGCACCCGGTGGGAGGGCAGCTCGGTGAACGGCTCGGCGAAGTCGAAGTAGTCGGCGAACTTCGCGCCGGCCTCCTCCTTGCCCTCGCGCACCTTCGCCGCGACCTGCCCGCGCGACCACATCCGCTCGCGCAGCTCGCCGATCAGGTCGGCGTCCTCGCTGAACCGCTCGGTCAGGATGGCCCGCGCGCCCTCCAGGGCGGCGGCCGCGTCGGCGACGCCCTTGCCCTCGTCCACGAACGCCGCGGCGGCCGCGGCCGGCTCCACCGAGGGATCGCCCAGCAGCCCGTCGGCCAGCGGTTCCAGACCCGCCTCCCGCGCGATCTGGGCCTTGGTGCGCCGCTTGGGCTTGTACGGGAGGTAGATGTCCTCCAGACGCGCCTTGGACTCGGCGCCCCGGATCTGCGCCTCCAGGGCGGCGTCCAATTTGCCCTGGGACCGTACGGATTCCAGGATCGCGGTCCGCCGCTCCTCCAGCTCCCGCAGATAGCGCAGCCGCTCCTCGAGCGAGCGCAGCTGCGCGTCGTCGAGCATCTCGGTGGCTTCCTTGCGGTAGCGCGCGATGAACGGGACGGTCGAGCCGCCGTCGAGCAGTTCGACCGCGGCCTTGACCTGCCGCTCCTTGACGCCGAGTTCCTCGGCGATCCTCGCTTCGAGGGACCCGAGAGACCCGGTGGACACAGTGGATGCCGTCACGTTGATCCTGCCCCGCCTTCCAGCGCTTGCTTGAGCCTGCATTGTGCCGGGTAGGGGGCCGGACTGTCGCGCCGCCCAGCCGTGCGCGCCGGGGTGTGAGAAGGCGCACGCACACCCCGGCGACGCCTTATCACACGCCGATTCGCCGGCCGGCCGGGTACCGGGTCACTTGCCGAACATCTCCGCGGGGAAGGCCCCGGCACTCAGGGCGGCGCCGGCAAAATTGGCCGCCAGCTCGGTGAGCCGGGCCACGCCCTCGGCGCCCAGGTGCTCGTACGGCGCCCGGTCCAGCCGGTCCGTCGTCCGCTCCAGGTCCTTGCGCAGCTGGACACCGGCCTCTGTCAACTCGCCCTCGGCGTCCAGGAGTCCACGGCCGCGCAGCCGCTCCTGGGCGGCCTGCCAGTCCTCCTCCGACCAGCCGCGGGTCGCCAGCACGCCCCGGTAGCTCATGCCGCGGCCGCTGGCGGTGTGACTGACCAGCGCCTCCAGGCCGTCCAGCCCGGCGTCGAGCAGCGCCAGGAGGTGCCCGTCGCCGCGGTGTTCGCGCAGCAGGGTCGCGGCGTGCCAATAGGCCAGGTGGGGGGCTTCCGGCACCGGGAGGTCGGCGTGCGCGGCGTACAACGGCCGGGCGTGGCGGGCGCAGGCCTCGGTGGCACGCAGCGCCAGCTCGGCCGCCTCCGCCATCTCCGGGGACTCGAGAGCCGCTTCCCCGAGCAGCCGGCGCAGCGTGGCGTCGACCACGCGCAGCCGGGCCTCCAGTACGGCCTCCGGGGTGGCGACCGACCACACGTGCGGCACGTGCTGCGCGATGGCCTCGTGCTTGAAGTTGTAGAAGGTGGCCGTGATGGTACCGGGGCCCACCGCACCCATGGCGGCGCTGCGCGCGGCGAAGTAGGCGGCCCGGCGGTCCTCGAGACCGATCTTGGCCAGTTCGGCGGGGAACTCCGGCGCGAAGTAGTGCGCCGAGTGGTACGGGTTGATGACGTTGTGACACTGACGTCCGGCGTTCTCCGGCAGTGCGCTGGTAGAGGTCATGACAGCAGGTTACCGACCGCTCGGTATGGCCGCGCCGCGGCCCCCGGCCCCCTGGGTGTGGCAGCCCATGCCACGTGCATGCCACCTGCCTGGGCACCTGCATGCCACCTGCATGGCACGTGCCTGGCAGGGGCGGAGCGGGCCGTGCCGGGGAACGGCAAGCGATGGCAGACCCCTGGCCGACCATGCAGGCATGCAGGCCATGGCAGAAAAGGTGGGAAACTCGTCATTGCCGCCATCGTCGCCGCTGTCCAGGATGGAGTCATGGAACAGCGCAATGTGCTGGTCGTCCTCTACGACGGCCTGCAGAGCCTTGACGTCAGCGGGCCGGTCGAGGTCCTCAACGGCGCCAACGTCCGCACCCCGGGCGCCTACCGGATCCGTACGGCAAGCCTGGACGGAGCCCCGGTCCGTACCTCCAGCGGGCTGACCCTCATCCCGGACCTCGCGCTCGCCGACGCCGAGGCACCCCACACCCTCCTCGTGCCCGGCGGCAACGGCACCCGCACCCCCGACCCCCGGCTGATCGACTGGCTGCGGACCCAGGCGCCCCGCGCCCGGCGGAAGGTCTCGGTGTGCACCGGGGCGCTGCTGCTTGGCGAGGCCGGTCTGCTGGACGGGCGCCGCGCGACCACCCACTGGTCGGAGTGCGACACCCTGGCGCGCCGGTTCCCCGCCGTCCGCGTCGAACCGGAGCCGATCTACGTACGCGACGGTGACCTGGTCACCTCCGCGGGCGTCACGGCCGGAATCGATCTGGCGCTGGCCCTGGTGGAGGAGGACCACGGCCGGGATCTCGCGCTGATGATCGCCCGCCATCTGGTCGTCTTTCTGCGCCGGCCCGGCAACCAAACCCAGTTCAGCGCCCAGCTCGCCGCCCAGACCGCGGAGCGGCGCCCGCTGCGCGACGTCCAGCAGTGGATCACCGAGAACCCGGCGGCGGACCTGTCCGTCGACGCCCTCGCGGCGCGCGCCGGACTTTCGCCACGGCACTTCGCCCGCGCGTTCCGCGAGGAGGTCGGGATGACGCCGGGACGCTATGTCGACCGGACCCGCCTGGAGGCCGCCCGACGTCGCCTCGAGGACAGCGCCGACGGCATCGAGGAGGTGTCCCGGCGCTGCGGCTACGGCACCCCGGAAGCGATGCGCCGCGCGTTCATACGGGTGCTGGGCGCCGCGCCGGCCGAATACCGCCGCCGTTTCCAGCCGGCCACTGCGGCGGGGCGGTGAGCTGACCTGGCCGGGCCGGGCCGTACGCCTGGGGTTCGTACCCCTAGGGCGCGGTCGAACGCATCCCGTAGGGGTCGCAAGCACCCCCCCACGGGGCCCACAACGCGGCGGGGCCGGGCGGTATTTCCGTAACTCGCAGCGTGATTCGTCCCTGACTGCCAACCCGTGACGACGCTCAACTGCCAAGCCTCGGCCACGTCAGCTGCCAACCGTCGCCACTGCCAGCAACCGACGACCCGCAACGAACGAACCAACGACCAAACGACCAACCACCAATCGACCAACGACCGTGGTTGACCGACCAACAGGAGCCCTCAGATGCAGATCGCAATCCTTCTCTACGACCGCTTCACCACCCTGGACGCCGTCGGCCCGTACGAGACCCTCAGCCGGCTGCCGGGCGCCGAGACGGTCTTCGTCGCCGAGCGCCCCGGCACCTACCGCAACGACAACAGCTCGCTGGGCCTGGTCGCCGACGCCGCGCTGGCCGACGTCACCGCGCCCGACATCATCGTCGTACCCGGGGGCCCGGGGCAGATCGCGCACATGGAGAACGGCGCGCTGCTCGAGTGGATCCGTGCCGTGGACGCCCACAGCACCTGGACGACCTCGGTGTGCACCGGGTCGCTCATCCTGGCGGCCGCGGGCCTTCTCAAGGGCCGCCGGGCAACCTCCCACTGGCTGGCGCTGGACCAGCTGCCGGGATTCGGGGCCGAGCCGACGGGGGAGCGGGTGGTCTTCGACGGCAAGTACGTCACGGCGGCCGGCGTCTCGTCCGGCATCGACATGGGCCTGACCCTGGCGGGGCGGATCGCCGGGGACACCGTCGCCCAGTCGATCCAGCTCGGCATCGAGTACGACCCGCAGCCGCCGTACGACGCGGGCGCCCCCGACAAGGCCCCGGCCGAGGTCACCGCGATGATGCGCGAGCGCAGCCGGTTCCTGCTGACCGGCGAGGAGTAGGCCCCGCCTCGCCGCTCACTCCGCAGGCCAGGTGAAGCGCGGCGCCCGGCGCTCCAGGAAGGCGGCGGCACCCTCCACGGTGTCGCCGCTCGCGCGCGCCTGCGCCGCCCAGTACGCGCCCCGCTCCTCGGCCTCGGCGGGCAGGACGTCCCACGTCCCGTCGGCCAGTTCCTTCGCCGCGGTCTGCGTCAGCAGCGACCGCCCGGCCAATACGGCCGCGAAGTCCGCCACCCGCTTGTCCAGCTCGCCCTCGGGCAGCACCTCGTCCACCAGCCCGGTCCGCAGCGCCCGCGCGCAGTCGATCAACTCACCGGAAAAGAGCAGGTACTTGGCGGCCGAGGGCCCCACCAGCCGCACCAGCCGCCGGGTGGCGGACGCCGGATAGGCGACCCCCAGCTTCGCCGGTGTCACCCCGAACAGCGCCCCCTCCTCCGCGAACCGCAGATCGCAGGCGGCCGCCAGCTGAGCGCCGCCGCCGACGCAGTACCCGCGTATCGCCGCCAGCGTCGGCCCCGGGAACGCCGCCAGCGCCTCCTCCGCCGCCACCGCCAGCCCCTGTGACTCACCGGACGGGTCCCGCAGCGACCCGATGTCCGCCCCCGCGCAGAACGTCCCGCCCTCGCCCGTCAGCACCAGCTGCCGTACGGCACGGTCGCCCGCCAGCTGCTCCAGCAGCGGCGGCAGATCCCGCCACATCTGCACGGTCATCGCATTCCGCTTGCCGGTGTTGCTGATGGTGACGGTCGCCGTGCCGTCGCTGACATGCGTCTTCAGAGCCGGTTCCATGTCCCGGATATTAGAGCGACCCCCGTCGGGCGGCCGGATACGATCGACGGTCTGATGTCAGCAACCCTTGTCGCCAAAGATCTCGCCGCCGGTCATGGCGAGCGCGTCCTGTTCTCCGGTCTCGATCTGGTCGTCGCCCCCGGCGATGTGATCGGCCTCGTCGGCGCCAACGGCGCGGGCAAGTCCACCCTGCTGCGCCTGCTGGCCGGCCTGGACACCCCGGAAGAGGGCAAGCTCGCGCTCAGCCCGCCCGCCGCCACCGTCGGCCATCTTCCGCAGGAGCCCGACCGCCGCCCCGGAGAGTCCGTACGGGCATTCCTCGCCCGCCGCACCGGAGTCGCCGACGCCCAGCGCACCCTGGACGCCACCACCCAGGCGCTGGTCGAGGAGCGGCCCGGCGCGGACGACGACTACGCCGTCGCCCTCGAGCGCTGGCTCGCGCTGGGCGCCGCCGACCTCGACGAACGCGCCGAGGAGACCGCCGCCCAGCTCGGCCTCACGGTCAGCCTCGACCAGCCGATGACCTCCCTGTCCGGCGGCCAGGCCGCCCGCGCCTCGCTCGCCTCGCTGCTGCTCTCCCGTTACGACATCTTCCTGCTGGACGAGCCGACCAACGACCTCGATCTGGACGGCCTGCGCCGGCTGGAGTCCTTCGTCACCGGCCTGCGCGCCGGCACGGTCCTGGTCAGCCACGACCGCGAGTTCCTGACCCGCACGGTCAACCGCGTCGTCGAACTCGACCTCGCCCAGCAGCAGGTCAAGACCTACGGCGGCGGCTACGCCTCCTACCTGGAGGAGCGCGAACGGGCCCGGCGGCACGCCCGCGAGGAGTACGAGGAGTACGCGGAGACCAGGGCCGCTCTGGAAACCCGCGCGCACACCCAGCGCAACTGGATGGAGAAGGGCGTCAAGAACGCCCGCCGCAAGGCCCCCGACAACGACAAGATCGCCCGCAAGGGCCGGGTGGAAGCCACCGAGAAGCAGGCCGCCAAGGCCAAGCAGACCCAGCGGCTGATCGAGCGCCTCGACGTCGTCGAGGAGCCGCGCAAGGAGTGGGAGCTGCGGATGGAGATCGCCGCGGCGCCCCGGGCCGGCGCGGTGGTGGCCACCCTCCGCGGCGCAGAGGTCCGCCGCGGCGACTTCCGCTTCGGCCCGGTGGACCTCCAGATCGACTGGGCCGACCGGGTCGCCATCACCGGCCCCAACGGATCCGGCAAGTCCACCCTGCTCGCCGCCCTCCTCGGCCGGCTCCCGCTGGACGAGGGCCAGGCCTCGCTGGGCCCCGGCGTGGTGGTCGGCGAGATCGACCAGGCGCGCGGCCAGCTCTTCGGCGGAGGCGGACGCGGCCTCGGCGACGACCCCCTGATGGACGCCTTCCGGGCCTGCGTACCGGACCTGTCGCCCGCCGACGTCCGCACCCTGCTCGCCAAGTTCGGCCTGAAGGCGGCGCATGTGCTGCGCCCGGCGCGCACCCTCTCGCCGGGCGAGCGGACCCGCGCCGCGCTGGCCCTCCTCCAGGGCCGCGGGGTCAACCTCCTCGTCCTCGACGAGCCCACCAACCACCTCGACCTCCCGGCCATCGAACAGCTGGAGTCGGCGCTCGCCTCGTACCCGGGCACGCTGCTGCTGGTCACGCACGACCGGCGGATGCTGGAGGCGGTCCACACCACCCGCCGCATCGAGGTCGACGCCGGGCGGATCACCGATCGCGCGGTGTGAGCCGGGCCACCCCTCCGACAATCGATTTGGTCCTGCGCCGGGCGACCCGTAATGTGGTGTTCACCGACGCGGGGTGGAGCAGCTCGGTAGCTCGCTGGGCTCATAACCCAGAGGTCGCAGGTTCAAATCCTGTCCCCGCTACTCCTTGAACAGCAGGCCCGGTGCCCAGGCACCGGGCCTGCTGTCGTCTGTCGACGCGCAGCGGTCGCCCCTGCACGCCATGCAAAGTGGCCGGATCCGGTCCCTGACCCGGGGGACGGTTACGGCCGGCCGGTCGTGGCGGGTACCGTTCGGCCGCCGTTCCCTGCCCGTCCTGGAACAAGGAACAAAGCGGGCAGAACCGGTCGCCAGACCGATCGGGGCGCACCGCATCGGTCAGAAGGCGTCGATAAGCGCTGACTTGCGTTCAGCGGGCCGGTCCGGACCAACGCATTCTCAACACTCTTCCTGTGAGGATGCCTTCCGGACCCCCCGCAGAACCCCCCGAGGAGCTGACCTCCCCGCTCGCGTACGAAGGTGCCTGGCGCTTCACCGCCCCGGCGCTGGAGTCGTCGGTGCCGCAGGCGCGCCACGCGGTACGGGATCTGCTCGGCGAACAGCGTGTGCCGGTCGCCGCCGACGTCATGGACGGTCTGCTGCTGATCGTCTCCGAACTCGTCACCAACGCCGTCCAGCATGCCGCCCTGCTCTCACCCCAGATCGTCGTGCAGCTCACGATTGGGGCGAACTGGCTGCGGGTGGCGGTCGAGGACAACCACCCCTACCGCCCCAAGGCGCTCGAGGCGGACGAGGGTGATCTCGGCGGCCGCGGCCTGTGGCTGGTCAAGGCGCTGACCGCGGAGGCGGGCGGCAAGTGCGACGTCGAGCACACCGCGAACGGTGGCAAGGCCATCTGGGCCGAGCTGCCCCTCGTCCCGCTCGCTACCAGCCCGCCGACTGTCCCGTGAGCTCGCGGACCGCCGGGCGCGCCGCGTCCAGCACGGTCATGAACCACGCGGAGAACGGCACCTGAGAATGCCGCTCGGCCAGCTCCTGCGGCGTCACGAACGCGATCTCGCCGATCTCGTCGGGATCGGGCGAGGGCTCGGCCCGCACCAGCCCGACGAACAGGTGGTTGTACTCCTGCTCCACCAGGCCGGAGGCCGGATCGGGGTGGTTGTAGCGCACCGTGCCCGCCTCGGCCAGCAGCGCGGGCGCCAGGCCCAGCTCCTCCGCGGTGCGCCGGGCCGCGGCCGCGAACGGCGTCTCGCCCGGGTACGGATGCCCGCAGCAGGTGTTGGACCACACACCGGGGGAGTGGTACTTCGACAGCGCCCGGCGCTGCAGCAGCAGCCGGCCCTTCTCGTCGAAGAGGAAGACCGAAAACGCCCGGTGCAGCTGTCCGGGAGGCTGATGGGCGGCGAGCTTCTCCGCGGTGCCGATCGTCTTGCCGTCCTCGTCGACCAGCTCCAGCATGATCGGTACGGCGGCGCCGTCCGCTGTGCTCGCCGCCGGGATCCCGGCGGTCTGTCCGTTGGCAGGTGTGATCGGCATGCCCATCCTTGTCGTCGGTCTTCCCCGCCAAGTCTGCCCCACCTGCGTGCGCATCAGGCGCACAGCAAGCCAGGTCGTGCACGGTGCCGCGGTGTTTGCCGGGCGGGGCTCCCGGTGCGGATGCGTGTCCGGATATGTGTCCGATTGCAAAACGATCACGCGCGGCCGGTGCGGCCGACCGTGAGAGGGGCCACAGCGGCCGGCCTCCGCATGGCGCTCGCCACAGCCGCCCCGGCACAACCCGCATCACCCGTGACCAGCCCACTCATAACCGGCACCGGATCGAACGCCTGGTCAGCACGCCAGTTGTTCATGGACCGTCCGATCCACCATGATGATCGCGGCAGGCGCAGCCGTCGGTCACTCGATCGTGCGGTGAATGCGCGGTGAACGGCCGCATCCGGCGATCCGATAGCCTCTGCCGACGTGCAACCCAGCCCCTCCGGGCGCCAGGTGTGCCACGCCCGCTGCCCGGGTAGTTCGTATCGAATACGGATCGATTGCGGACCGTCCGTGCTGCCTTGTCAGCATCCAAGGAGTGAGTTCGTCTGTCGACCGCCATCCTCACCGGTACGCCGGTCGCCGGGTCGCCGCTCGAAGCCGACCTGCGCACGCTGGGCTTTGACGTCCGTACGGCGAACGATGCCACGGCCGCCGCCGAGCTGATCGCCGCCGCGCCCGCCCAGGAGCGGGTCGCCGTCGTCGACCCCCGTTTCGTCGGCCACCTGCACGCCCTGCGGCTGGCGCTCACCGACCCCCGCTTCCCGGCCGCCGCCGTCCCCGGGGCGCTCACCGCGCAGCCCGAGGCGCGCGCCGCGCTGGTGAGGGCGGCCGGCAAGATCCCGGTCGGCGCCGGTACCGCGCATCTCACCGACGTCCTGACCGAGACCCTCACCGAGTCCCTGGACCGTGAGGACATCGGCCTGCACCACGTCGAGCTGGGCAGCCTGGTCGCCACCGTCGCGCTCACCCCGGCGCAGCGCGAGAGCGCGCGGGAGTCCGTCGCCCTCGTCGACGACGAGGCCGTACGGCTGCGCACCGCCGTGAAGTCCCGCGACGGGTTCTTCACGACGTACTGCATCAGCCCGTACTCCCGCTACCTCGCCCGCTGGTGCGCGCGCCGCGGGCTCACCCCGAACCAGGTCACCACCGCCTCCCTGCTCACCGCGCTGATCGCGGCGGGCTGCGCGGCCACCGGGACCCGCGGCGGCTTCATCGCCGCGGGCCTCCTCCTTCTCTTCTCCTTCGTCCTGGACTGCACCGACGGGCAGCTCGCCCGCTACTCGCTCCAGTACTCGACGATGGGCGCCTGGCTGGACGCCACCTTCGACCGGGCCAAGGAGTACGCGTACTACGCGGGGCTCGCGCTCGGCGCGGCACGCGGCGGCGATGACGTATGGGCACTGGCGCTCGGCGCGATGGTGCTGCAGACCTGCCGCCATGTCGTCGACTTCTCCTTCAACGAGGCGAATCACGATGCGGGGGGTGCCACGGCCAACACCAGCCCCACCGCCGCGCTCTCCGACAAGCTCGACAGCGTCGGCTGGACGGTCTGGGTGCGCCGGATGATCGTGCTGCCCATCGGCGAACGCTGGGCCATGATCGCCGTACTGACGGCACTCACCACGCCGCGCATCGTCTTCTACGCCCTGCTCATCGGCTGCGCCCTCGCCGCCTGCTACACCACGGCAGGCCGGGTGCTGCGCTCGCTGACCCGCCGGGCCCGGCGCACCGACCGCGCCGCCCAGGCGCTCGCCGACCTCGCCGACTCCGGCCCGCTCGCCGAGCTGATCGCCGCCGGCGCCCGCGGCCGTGCCCGTACCGGTTCCTACCTGGCGCCCGCTATGGCGTTTCTCTCGGCCGCGGTGCTGCTGGTCTGGGTGATCTTCGAGGACGACCCCGCTTCCTGGCTGACCGTCGGCGTCGCCCTCTGCTCCGCCCTGCTGGCCGGTGCGGCCGTGTCCCGCCCGCTCAAGGGCGCCCTCGACTGGCTGGTGCCGCCGTTCTTCCGGGCCGGCGAATACACCACGATCCTGGTCCTGGCGGCGCGCGCGGACGTCCCCGGAGCGCTGCCCGCGGCGTTCGGGCTGGTCGCGGCCGTCGCCTACCATCACTACGACACCGTCTACCGCATCCGCGGTGGCACCGGGGCGCCGCCGCGGTGGCTGGTCCGGGCAACCGGCGGGCACGAAGGACGCGTCTTGGTAGTGACCGTCCTGGCAGCCGCGCTGTCCCCCTCAGGTTTCACAATCGCGCTCACGGCTCTTGCCGTGGTCCTGGCGCTGCTGGTGCTCATCGAGAGCATCCGCTTCTGGGTCTCTTCCGGAGCACCCGCCGTACACGATGAAGGAGAACCCGCATGATCGGCCTCGTGCTGGCAGCCGGCGCCGGACGGCGTCTGCGCCCCTACACCGACACCCTGCCCAAGGCCCTGGTGCCGGTCGACGGCGACACGACCATCCTGGACCTGACCCTCGGCAACTTCGCCGAGATCGGCCTGACCGAGGTGGCGATCATCGTCGGCTACCGCAAGGAAGCCGTCTACGAGCGCAAGGAGGCCCTGGAGCAGAAGTACGGCCTCAAGCTCACCCTCATCGACAACGACAAGGCCGAGGAGTGGAACAATGCCTACTCCCTGTGGTGCGGCCGTGACTCCATCAAGCACGATGTGATCCTCGCCAACGGCGACACCGTGCACCCGGTCTCCGTCGAGAAGACCCTGCTCGCCGCCCGCGGCAACGGCCAGAAGATCATCCTCGCCCTCGACACGGTCAAGCAGCTGGCCGACGAGGAGATGAAGGTCATCGTGGACCCCGAGAAGGGCGTCCAGCGCATCACCAAGCTGATGGACCCGGCCGAGGCGACCGGCGAGTACATCGGCGTCACCCTCATCGAGGGTTCCGCCGCCGAGGAGCTCGCCGATGCCCTGAAGACCACCTTCGAGCGGGACCCCGACCTCTACTACGAGGACGGCTACCAGGAGCTCGTCAACCGCGGCTTCAAGGTGGACGTGGCCCCGATCGGCGACGTCAAGTGGGTCGAGATCGACAACCACGACGACCTCGCGAAGGGCCGTGACATCGCATGCCAGTACTGACCCGCCTCATTCCGTCCCCGGTCGTCGTTGACATCAACGCCGGCGCCCTGGACGACCTGGCGGGCCTGCTGGCCGATCAGCGCATCTCCGCGTCCGGCAAGCTCGCCATCGCGATCAGCGGCGGCTCGGGGGCACGGCTGCGCGAGCGGCTGTCCCCCGCGCTGCCGGGCGCCGAGTGGTACGAGGTCGGCGGCGGCACCCTGGACGACGCGATCAAGCTCGCCGACGCCATGAAGAAGGGGCACTACGACGCGGTCGTGGGCCTCGGCGGCGGCAAGATCATCGACTGTGCCAAGTTCGCCGCCGCGCGGATCGGCCTGCCGCTGGTCGCCGTGGCGACGAACCTGTCGCACGACGGCCTGTGCTCGCCGGTCGCCACGCTCGACAACGACGCGGGCCGCGGCTCCTACGGTGTGCCGAACCCGATCGCCGTGGTGATCGACCTCGACATCATCCGTGAGGCCCCGGTCCGGTTCGTCCGCTCCGGCATCGGCGACGCGATCTCCAACATCTCCGCGGTCGCGGACTGGGAGCTCGCCCACCGCGAGACCGGCGAGGACATCGACGGGCTGGCCGCCGCCATGGCCCGCCAGGCCGGCGAGGCCGTGCTGCGCCACCCCGGAGGCGTCGGCGACGACAACTTCCTCCAGGTGCTGGCCGAGGGCCTGGTCCTGACCGGTATCTCGATGTCGGTCGCCGGCGACAGCCGTCCTGCCTCCGGTGCCTGCCACGAGATCAACCACGCCTTCGACCTCCTCTTCCCCAAGCGCGCCGCGAGCCACGGCGAGCAGTGCGGCCTGGGCGCCGCGTTCGCCACGCATCTGCGCGGGGACAAGGAGACCCGTGACCTGATGGTCGAGGTGCTGCGTCGGCACGGCCTGCCGGTCACGCCGGGTGAGATCGGCTTCACCGACGAGGAATTCGTCCAGGTCGTCGAGTACGCACCCAAGACCCGCCCCGGGCGCTACACCATCCTGGAGCACCTCGACCTGTCCACCGACCAGATCAGGGACGCCTACGCCGACTATGCACAAGCCATCGGTAGCTGAGCTCCGGCCGGTCGTTCACCCCCCGGGTGTGAAGGACCGGCGGAGCGGCGAGCACTGGGCCGGCCGGCTCTACATGCGCGAGATCTCCCTGCGCATCGACCGGCACCTGGTGAACACGCGGGTCACGCCCAACCAGCTGACCTATCTGATGACCGTCTTCGGCGTGCTCGCCGCCCCGGCACTGCTGGTGCCGGGGATCGCGGGCGCCGTGCTCGGCGTGCTGATGGTCCAGCTCTACCTGCTGCTCGACTGCGTCGACGGCGAGATCGCCCGCTGGCGCAAGCAGTACTCGCTCGCCGGTGTCTGGATGGACCGCGTCGGCGCGTACCTCACCGACGCCGCCGTGCTCGTCGGCTTCGGCCTGCGCGCCGCCGACCTGTGGGGCTCGGGCCGGATCGACTGGCTGTGGGCCTTCCTCGGCACACTGGCCGCCCTCGGCGCCATCCTGATCAAGGCGGAGACGGACCTGGTCGGCGTGGCCCGCGCGCAGAGCGGCAAGGAGCAGGTCAAGGAGACCGCATCGGAGATGCGCTCCTCCGGCATGGCGCTGGCCCGCAAGGCCGCCGCGGCGCTGCAGTTCCACCGGCTGATCCTCGGCGTCGAGGCGTCCCTGCTGATCGTGGTGCTGGCGATCGTCGACCAGCTCCGGGGGGACCTGTTCTTCTCGCGCCTGGGCGTCGCCGTGCTGGCCGGCATCGCCCTCGTCCAGACCCTGCTCCACCTGGTGTCCATCCTCGCCTCCAGCAGGCTCAAGTGACGGGAGCGGAAATGGACACGGGCCTGCGCGTCGGTGCGGTGGTGCTGACCATGGGCAACCGCCCCGACGAGCTGCGCGCGCTGCTGGACTCGGTCGCCAAGCAGGACGGCGACCGGGTCGAGATCGCCGTCGTCGGCAACGGTTCGCCGCTGCCCGAGCTCCCCGAAGGCGTACGGACCGTCGAGCTGTCGGAGAACGTCGGCATCCCGGCGGGCCGCAACGTCGGCATCGAGGCCTTCGGGCCCGGCGGCAGCGAGGTCGACATCCTGCTCTTCCTCGATGACGACGGGCTGCTGGCCAGGGAGGACACCGCCGAGCTGTGCCGGCAGGCGTTCGCCGCGGACCCCGAGCTCGGCATCATCAGCTTCCGGATCGCCGACCCGGACACCGGCGAGACCCAGCGTCGGCACGTACCGCGGCTGCGGGCCGCCGACCCGATGCGCTCCTCCCGGGTCACGACCTTCCTCGGCGGTGCCAATGCGGTCCGCACCAAGGTCTTCCAGGAGATCGGCGGGCTGCCCGACGACTTCTTCTACGCCCATGAGGAGACGGACCTGGCCTGGCGGGCGCTGGACGCGGGGTGGCTGATCGACTACCGGTCGGACATGCTGCTGCTGCACCCGACGATGGCCCCGAGCCGGCACGCGGTCTACCACCGGATGGTGGCCCGTAACCGTGTGTGGCTGGCCCGCCGCAATCTCCCCGCCCTGCTGGTTCCGGTCTACCTCGGCGTCTGGTTCCTGCTCACCCTGGCCCGGCGTCCTTCCTGGCCTGCGCTGCGGGTCTGGCTGGCCGGTTTCAAGGAGGGCTGGACCACCCCGTGCGGTGACAGGCGCCCCATGAAGTGGGCTACCGTTTGGCGACTGACCCGACTGGGCCGCCCTCCCGTCATCTGACAAGCTCGTATCCAAGAGCATCAGGCGCGATGCGGGGCGTGACCCCGGCAGCGCACATTGAGGACGAAAGTGTCAACTGTGAGCGAGACAACGCACGACAGTGCGGTCGCCATGAGTGCCCCGCCAGCTTCCGACGAAGGGCTCACTGCGGCCCAGCGGGCCCACAAGTACGGGCTCTCGCAGAGCGGGGCCCGCCCCAGCCTGCCGCAGTACGTCCGGGAGCTGTGGGACCGGCGGCATTTCATCTCCGCCTTCGCCAGCGCCAAGCTGACGGCGCAGTACAGCCAGGCGAAGCTGGGCCAGGTCTGGCAGGTGGCGACGCCCCTGCTGAACGCGCTCGTGTACTACCTGATCTTCGGGCTGCTGATCGGTACGCGGAAGGGCATTCCCGACTTCGTCCCGTTCCTGGTGACCGGCGTCTTCATCTTCACCTTCACCCAGAGCTCGGTGATGGCCGGTACCCGCGCCATCTCCGGCAACCTGGGCCTGGTCAGGGCCCTGCACTTCCCGCGTGCCTGCCTGCCGATCTCGTTCTGCCTGATGCAGCTCCAGCAGCTGCTGTTCTCCATGGGCGTGCTGGTGGTCATCCTGCTCGGCTTCGGGCAGATGCCGACCTGGTCGTGGCTGCTGATCTTCCCGGCGCTGCTGCTGCAGTTCGTCTTCAACACCGGCCTGGCGATGGTCATGGCCCGCCTCGGCAGCAAGACGCCCGACCTGGCGCAGCTGATGCCCTTCATCATGCGGACGTGGATGTACGCGTCCGGCGTGATGTTCAGCATCGACCTGATCCTCAAGGGCAAGCACGTCCCCGCCTTCGTGGAGACGCTGCTCAACGCCAACCCGGCCGCGGTCTACATCGACCTGATGCGCTTCGCGCTGATCGACAGCTTCACGCACGACAAGCTGCCGCCGCATGTGTGGGCGTTCGCCGGCGGCTGGGCGCTGCTGATGGGCGTCGCCGGCTTTGTGTACTTCTGGAAGGCTGAGGAGCGGTACGGACGTGGCTGAGGACAACAACGGCGTCCAGCCGACGGCGGCCGCGCAGGAGCGCGTGCCGACGGTGATCGCGGACGATCTGCACATCGTCTACCGGGTGTACGGCACGGGCGCGGGCAAGGGCAGTGCCACCGCGGCGCTGAATCGCATCGTCCGCCGCAAGCCCTCCTCGGGTGTGCGTGAGGTGCATGCGGTCAAGGGCGTCTCCTTCACCGCCTACCGGGGCGAGTCGATCGGACTGATCGGTTCCAACGGCTCCGGCAAGTCGACGCTGCTCAAGGCGGTCGCCGGCCTGCTGCCCGCGGAGCGCGGCAAGGTCTACACGCACGGCCAGCCCTCGCTGCTGGGCGTGAACGCGGCGCTGATGAACGACCTGACCGGCGAGAAGAACGTCCTCCTCGGCGGCCTCGCCATGGGCATGTCCCGCGAGCAGGTCCGCGAGCGCTACGACGGCATCGTCGACTTCTCCGGCATCAACGAGAAGGGCGACTTCATCTCGCTGCCGATGCGCACGTACTCCTCCGGCATGGCGGCCCGGCTGCGGTTCTCCATCGCGGCGGCCAAGGACCACGACGTGCTGATGATCGACGAGGCGCTGGCCACCGGCGACCGCAAGTTCCAGAAGCGCTCCGAGGCCCGCATCCGCGAGCTGCGCAAGGAGGCCGGCACGGTCTTCCTGGTCAGCCACAACAACAAGTCGATCCGGGACACCTGTGACCGGGTGCTGTGGCTGGAGCGCGGCGAGCTGCTGATGGACGGCCCGACGGACGAAGTGATCAAGGCGTACGAGAAGGAGACGGGCAAGTAGCCCGGTCTTTTTGACCCGCTCCGCTGTCGAAGGCCTCCGCGAGTCCGGCTCGCGGGGGTTTTCGATTGTTCGGGCGATCGTTAACAGATGATCAACTCTTCCGCGGGCGGGAACAGTTGAATCGTTGTCGATGTTGGCCGGATTGTTGCCCGAAGCTTCGGTACCCCCTCGTACGCGGGCGAGATGTACGGCGTAAGCTGTACAGGTACTGAACAGCACAAGTGGTGCAAGTCGGGCAATACTCACCTGAGCGGGCGAGGGAAGCTTCGTTCGGGGCGCGGCGTGACCTGCGGCGTGTCCGAAATAGGATGTTTTAGCTTGGCGGTGTAGAACGGGAGACGTGACGGCAATGGCTACTGGTTCGCTCCGGCTCCGAAATGCGCCGGGCAGCCCGCGGTGAGTGAAGGGGAGGCGTTGACGCGCACCGTCGTCCATCGACGGGCGAAGCTCACCGGCGAGCCGGCCGACGCACAGTCGCGCACCGTGCTCGACAAGGCCGCGCACGAGAATTTCCCGGTGGCGCCGTTCTTCCTGCCGCGCGCCTGGCGGGCCGACCTGATGGCCGTCTACGGCTTCGCCCGGCTCGTCGACGACATCGGCGACGGCGATCTCGCGCCCGGTGGCGGCGATGCCGTGCTGCTGGGCCTGGACCGCGCGGCGACCGAGGACCGCACCGCGATGCTGGACGCCCTGGAGGCGGACCTGCGGCGCGTCTTCAGCGACGGCGCCCCCGGCCCCCGGCATCCGCTGCTGCGCCGCCTGGGTCCGACCGTCCGTCGCTGTGGGCTCACCCCCGAGCCCTTCCTCGGTCTGATCGAGGCCAACCGTCAGGACCAGATCGTCACCCGTTACGGCACCTATGACGACCTGCTGGCCTACTGCGAGCTGTCCGCCAACCCCGTCGGCCGGCTCGTGCTCGGCATCACCGGCACCGCGAGCCCGCAGCGCATCCGTCACTCCGACCGGATCTGTACCGCCCTGCAGATCGTCGAGCACCTCCAGGACGTGGCCGAGGACCTCGGCCGTGACCGTGTTTACCTCCCCGCCGAGGACCTGAAGCGTTTTGGTGTCACCGAGGCCGATCTGGCCGCCCCGAGTGGGGGCGCATCGGTGCGCGCACTGATCGCGTACGAAGCGGAACGCGCCCGTGACCTGCTGGATGAAGGCAGCCCGCTGGTGGGTAGCGTCCACGGCAGGCTGAAGCTGCTGTTGGCCGGATTCGTCGCCGGCGGGCGTGCCGCACTCCGGGCGGTCGCGGCCGCCGATCACGACGTACTCCCTGGACCGCCCAAGCCGACCAAGCTCAGCCTGCTGCGCGAGGTGGGGGCGACATTGCGAAGAGAGGGGTGAGCCGGACCGTGGAGGCAACCGCACACGCGTCTGCGCCGGTGCTCGCTGCGTACCGCTACTGCGAGGCCGTCACCGGGCAGCAGGCACGGAACTTCGCCTATGGCATCCGGCTCCTGCCGACCGACAAGCGGCAGGCGATGTCGGCGCTCTACGCCTTTTCGCGCCGGGTCGACGACATCGGTGACGGCACCCTGGAGGCCGCCGCCAAGCAACAGCGCCTGGAGGACACCCGGGCGCTGCTGGGCCGTATCAAGGACGGCCGGATCGACGAGGACGACACCGACCCGGTGGCCGTCGCGCTCGCCGACGCCGCCCGGCGCTTCCCCGTACCGCTCGATGCGCTGGACGAGCTGATCGACGGCGTGCTCGCGGATGTGCGCGGCGACACCTACGAGACCTGGGACGACCTCAAGGTCTACTGCCGCTGCGTCGCCGGAGGCATCGGCCGGCTCTCGCTGGGCGTGTTCGGCACGGTCCCCGGCGCACAGGACGCCGACCGCGCCCCCGAGTACGCCGACACGCTCGGCCTCGCCCTCCAACTCACCAACATCCTCAGGGACGTTCGCGAGGACGCGGACAACGGCCGTACGTATCTCCCCGCCGAGGACCTCGCCAAGTTCGGATGCTCGGCCGGCTTCCACGGCCCGGTGCCGCCGGCCGGCTCCGACTTCGCCGGTCTGGTGCACTTCGAGGTCAAGCGCGCCCGTGCGCTGTTCGCCGACGGGTTCCGGCTGCTGCCGATGCTCGACCGGCGCAGCGGCGCCTGCGTGGCCGCGATGGCCGGCATCTACCACCGGCTGCTCTCCCGGATCGCCGCCGACCCCGAGGCGGTGCTGCGCGGCCGGGTCTCGCTGCCCGGCCGGGAGAAGGCGTTCGTCGCGGTGCGCGGGCTGTCCGGCCTCGACGCGCGCGCGATCGGCCGCCGGGAGTCCGTCAGGAGGCGGGGATGATCCGCCGGGCCGCGCACAGGGACGACGACCCCGCGTCGGCGTGGCGAGCAACCCTCATCCCGGCCGCTGCGTCACTGTCAGCGGTATGGGGGGAGAACGCATGACATCGGCAGCCACGGCGCCCGGCCGCAACGGTGCGCAGCCGCCCGGCCGTCCCGATGGGGCGGCCGCGGTGGTCATCGGCGGCGGACTCGCGGGCACCACGGCGGCGCTCGCACTGGCCGACGCCGGCCTGCGGGTCACCCTTGTCGAGGGCCGGCCCCGGCTCGGCGGACTGGTCTTCTCCTTCCGCCGCGACGGCGCCGCGGGCGAGCTGACCGTCGACAACGGCCAGCACGTCTACCTGCGCTGCTGCACCGCATACCGCGCCTTCCTGGAGCGCATCGGCGCCGCCCGTCTGGTGCCCCTCCAGGACCGCATGGACGTCCCCGTCCTCGATGCCGACCGGATGCGGCTCGGCCGCCTGCGCCGCACCGCCCTGCCCGTCCCGCTGCATCTGGCCGGGAGCCTGGCGTCGTACCCGCACCTCTCGCCCGCCGAGCGGGCCGGCGTCGTCCGCGCCACCCTCGCCCTCAAGGGCCTGGACCCGGCCGATCCCGCCCTGGACGGCGTGGACTTCGGCAGCTGGCTGCGCCGCCACGGTCAGTCCTCCCGCGCCATCGAGGCGCTGTGGGACCTGGTCGGCATCGCCACCCTCAACGCCACCGCCGACCATGCGTCCCTGGGGCTGGCCGCCAAGGTCTTCAAGACCGGCCTCCTCTCCGCGCCGGGTGCCGCCGACATCGGCTGGGCCCGGGTGCCGCTCGGCGAGGTGCACGACGAACTGACCCGCACGGCTCTGGAGAAGGCAGGCGTACGGATCCGCCTGCGCACCCGCGCCGCGGGCATCGAGCGCACCGACGGCAGTTGGCAGGTCGCGGTCGAGAACGGCCCGCACGGCCGCGAGCGGCTCGCCGCGGACACCGTCGTCCTCGCCGTACCGCAGCGCGAAACGCACGGTCTGCTGCCCGACGGCGCGCTGTCGCACCAGGACCGGCTGCTGGAGATCGGCACGGCGCCGATCCTCAACCTCCACGTCATCTACGACCGCAAGGTGCTGCGCCGCCCCTTCTTCGCCGCCGTCGGCTCCCCGGTGCAGTGGGTCTTCGACCGTACGGACGCCTCCGGGCTCGCCGGCCTTCCCGACGGGGCCGGCTGCCAGTATCTGGCCGTCTCGCAGTCCGCCGCGCAGGAGGAGATCGACGCACCGGTCGCCAAGCTGCGGACCCGGTATCTGCCCGAGCTGGAGCGGCTGCTGCCCGCCGCCCGGGGCGCCCGGATCCGCGACTTCTTCGTCACCCGCGAGCGCACCGCGACCTTCGCGCCCGCACCGGGCGTCGGCAGGCTCCGCCCCGCCGCCCGCACCCAAGCCCCCGGCCTGTACCTGGCCGGTGCGTGGACCGCCACCGGGTGGCCCGCGACCATGGAAAGCGCTGTTCGCAGCGGCACTGCCGCCGCTGGCGAGGCACTCACCGAACTCGGCTTCCCCCAGGGCCAGTTGCCTCAGGAGGCGGCATGACTACGAGTACGGCACGTATCACGAGTGCTCGCACGAGCACGAGCATCGGAAACAGAGGAGAAACCGTGAATCCGGCTTCCCCAGCTATCGACACCGCGAGCGTCACCGCGCTGCTGGAGCGCGGGCGGACACTTGCCACTCCCGTGCTGCGTGCCGCCGTGGACCGGCTCGCTCCTCCCATGGACACCGTCGCCGCTTACCACTTCGGCTGGATCGATGCCGCCGGCAACCCCTCGACGGGGGACAGCGGCAAGGCGGTACGCCCCGCGCTCGCCCTGCTGTCGGCCGAGGCCGCCGGCGTGGCCCCCGAGGTCGGCATCCCCGGCGCCGTCGCCGTCGAGCTGGTGCACAACTTCTCGCTGCTGCACGACGACCTGATGGACGGCGACGAACAGCGCCGCCACCGCGACACGGTCTGGAAGGTGCACGGCCCCGCACAGGCGATCCTCGTCGGCGACGCGCTGTTCGCCCTCGCCAACGAAATACTGCTGGAGCTCGGCACCGTCGAGGCCGGCCGGGCGACCCGCCGGCTGACCCTGGCCACCCGCAAGCTGATCGACGGTCAGGCCCAGGACATCTCCTACGAGCACCGCGAGCGGGTCACCGTCGAGGAGTGCCTGGAGATGGAGGGCAACAAGACCGGCGCGCTGCTGGCCTGCGCCGTCTCCATCGGTGCGGTACTCGGCGGCGCCGACGACCGCATGGCCGACATCCTGGAGAAGTACGGCTACCACCTCGGCCTCGCCTTCCAGGCCGTCGACGATGTGCTGGGCATCTGGGGCGACCCGGAGGCCACCGGCAAGCGGACCTGGAGCGATCTGCGCCAGCGCAAGAAGTCGCTGCCGGTCGTCGCCGCGCTGGCCGCGGGCGGCCCCGCCTCCGAGCGCCTCGCCCGGATCCTGGCGGCCGACGCCAAGAAGACCGAGACCGAGATCGCCGACTTCACCGAGGAGGAGTTCGCCTCCCGGGCGGCCCTGATCGAGGAGGCCGGCGGCCGCGAGTGGACCTCCCAGGAGGCCCGCCGCCAGCACGCCACCGCCATCGCCGCGCTGGACGAGGTCGACATCCCGGAAAAGGTCCGCGCGCAGCTGGTCGCGCTCGCGGACTTCGTCGTCGTACGAGAGAGATGATCACCATCGACACGAACTAGTTCGCAGTCGCCGGCCGGTGCCTGGGGGTACTTCCCCAGCTGCCGCTGGGGGTGCCCCCTCCCACGCCTTCGGGGCAGTGGGGGAGGGCGCCGGCCGACGGAATCCCTGAACACGCATTGACAGTTCACTGCAGAAGGGGAAGCCATGACAGCGACGACCGACGGAAGCACCGGGGCGCCGCCGCCCCGGGCCCCTTCGGCCAGCGATGCCACCGCTGAGAAGACCGACACCGCCGCGCGGCACGCCACCACCCGCGCCACCGACTATCTGCTCTCCCTCCAGGACTCCGCCGGCTGGTGGAAGGGCGACCTCGCCACCAACGTCACGATGGACGCCGAGGACCTGCTGCTCCGTCAGTTCCTGGGCGTGCAGGACGCCAAGCTCACCGACGCCGCCGCCCGCTTCATCCGCGGTGAGCAGCGCGCGGACGGCACCTGGGCCACGTTCTACGAAGGCCCCGGCGAACTCTCCGCCACCATCGAGGCCTATGTGGCCCTGCGGCTCGCCGGAGACGCCCCGGACGCGGCCCATATGGCCAGGGCGTCCGCCTGGATCCGCGAACACGGCGGGATCGCCGCCGCCCGGGTCTTCACCCGCATCTGGCTGGCCCTCTTCGGCTGGTGGAAGTGGGACGACCTCCCGGAGCTCCCGCCGGAGCTCATCTACTTCCCCAAGTGGTTCCCGCTCAACATCTACGACTTCGGCTGCTGGGCCCGGCAGACGATAGTGGCCCTGACCATCGTCTCGGCCAAGCGCCCGGTACGCCCGGCACCGTTCGCCCTGGACGAGCTGCACACCGACCCGCGCCGCCCCAACCCGCCGCGCCCGCTCGCCCCCGTCGCCAGCTGGGACGGTATCTTCCAGCGCCTGGACAAGGCGCTGCACGTCTACCACAAGGTCGCCCCGCGCCGGCTGCGCCGGGCCGCGATGCGCTCCGCCGCACGCTGGATCATCGAGCGGCAGGAGAACGACGGCTGCTGGGGCGGCATCCAGCCCCCCGCCGTCTACTCCATCATCGCCCTGCACCTCCTCGGCTACGACCTCGACCACCCGGTGCTGCGCGGCGGCCTCGAGTCGCTGGACCGTTTCACCGTATGGCGCGAGGACGGTCCCCCTGAGCCTGACGGCCCGGGAGGTGGCCCCACCCGGATGATCGAGGCCTGCCAGTCCCCGGTCTGGGACACCTGCCTGGCCACCATCGCGCTCGCCGACGCCGGGCTGCCGCCCGACCATCCGCAGCTGATCAAGGCCGCCGACTGGATGCTCGACGAGCAGATCGACCGGCCCGGTGACTGGTCGGTGCGCAGGCCTCAACTGGCCTCCGGGGGCTGGGCGTTCGAGTTCGAGAACGACAACTACCCGGACATCGACGACACCGCCGAGGTGGTGCTCGCGCTGCGCCGGGTAGAACACCCCGATCCCCAGCGGGTAGACGCCGCGGTCCGCCGCGCGGTGCGCTGGAACCTCGGGATGCAGTCCAAGAACGGCGCCTGGGGAGCGTTCGACGCCGACAACACCAGCCCGTTCCCCAACCGCCTGCCGTTCTGCGACTTCGGGGAGGTCATCGACCCGCCGTCGGCCGATGTCACCGCCCATGTCGTCGAGATGCTCGCCGACGTCGGCCGTACGCACGATCCGAGCACCCGGCGCGGCATCGACTGGCTGCTGGCCGAACAGGAGCCCAGCGGCGCCTGGTTCGGACGCTGGGGCACCAACTACGTCTACGGCACCGGTTCCGTGCTGCCCGCCCTCGCCGCGGCCGGCTTCCCCCCTTCGCACCCGGCGATCCGCCGTGCCGTCAGCTGGCTGACCCGGGTGCAGAACGACGACGGCGGCTGGGGCGAGGACCAGCGCTCCTACCAGGACAAGGCCTGGGCCGGACGCGGCGCCTCGACCGCCTCACAGACCGGCTGGGCGCTGATGGCGCTGCTGGCGGCCGGGGAGCGGGAGAGCGCGGCGGTCCGGCGCGGGGTGCGCTATCTGGCCGACACCCAGCGCCCGGACGGCTCCTGGGACGAGCCGTACTTCACCGGTACGGGCTTCCCCTGGGACTTCTCCATCAACTACCACCTGTACCGCCAGGTCTTCCCGCTGACGGCCCTGGGCCGCTATGTCCACGGCGGACATGCCGACGCGCCGTTGGGGGACTGATGCCGAGACCGGTCCCGGCAGACGTGGGTCCGCCGCTGCTGATCGCCTGTGCGCTCGGCATCGAGCGGCTCGCGCTGCGGGGCCGTGGCGGAAGTGGTACGCGTCCGCCGGTGGTCACCCTCCGTACGGGCATGGGCCCCCAGGCGGCCGAACGCGCCCTGGAACACGCGCTGCGCGAGGGCGCCGCCACCGCCCGATCACCGGTCGTGGCCAGCGGTTTCTGTGCCGGCCTCGTCCCCGGGATGCGGCCCGGGGACGTGGTGGTCGCCGAGGCCACCCGCGACCACCGGCCCGACGCCCCGGACATCGTCTGCCATGACAACGGCCCGCTGCTGACGGCCCTGCGGGAGCGCGGGCTGACCGTGCACACCGGCCTGCTGCGCGGCTCCGACCACGTCGTACGCGGCGCGGAGCGGGCCGCGCTGCATCGCGAGGGCGCGGTGGCGGTGGACATGGAATCCGCGGCGACACTGCGTGCCGCCCGGCGTGCCGGAAATCGTCCGGTTGCGGCCGTCCGGGTGATCGTGGACGCTCCAGAACATGAACTCGTACGTATCGGCACGGTGCGCGGTGGAATATCGGCCTTCCGTGTGCTGCGCTGCGTTCTTCCTGTTTTCTTCGAATGGCACCGTTCTTTGCTGCTCCCCAGGAGGTGAGCCAGATGGCCATGCCGCTTCGTCAGACCATCCGGGTCGGGACCTATCTTTTTGAACAGAAAGTGCTTCGCCGACGCGAGAAGTTTCCGCTGATCGTCGAGCTGGAGCCGCTCTTCGCCTGCAATCTCAAATGTGAGGGCTGCGGAAAGATCCAGCATCCGGCGGGCGTCCTCAAACAGCGGATGCCGGTGGCGCAGGCGGTCGGCGCGGTGCTGGAGTCCGGCGCGCCGATGGTCTCCATCGCCGGTGGCGAGCCCCTGATGCATCCGCAGATCGACGAGATCGTCAGACAGCTGGTAGCGAAGCGGAAGTACGTCTTCCTGTGCACCAATGCGATGCTGCTGCGCAAGAAGATGAAGGACTTCACGCCCTCGCCGTATTTCGCGTTCGCGGTGCATATCGACGGGATGCGGGAGCGGCACGATGAATCCGTCGCGAAGGAAGGCGTATTCGACGAGGCGGTGGCGGCCATCAAGGAAGCCAAGCGCCGCGGCTTCCGGGTCACCACCAACTCCACCTTCTTCAACACCGACACCCCGCAGACCATCATCGAGGTCCTCAACTTCCTCAATGACGACCTCCAGGTCGACGAAATGATGCTGTCGCCCGCCTACGCCTACGAGAAGGCCCCCGACCAGGAGCACTTCCTGGGCGTCGAGCAGACCCGGGAGCTGTTCAGGAAGGCCTTCGCCGGCGGCAACCGCCGCCGCTGGCGGCTGAACCACAGCCCGCTCTTCCTGGACTTCCTGGAGGGCAAGGCGGACTTCCCCTGCACGGCCTGGGCGATCCCCAACTACTCACTCTTCGGCTGGCAGCGGCCCTGCTATCTCATGAGCGACGGCTACGTGCCCACGTACCGGGAGCTCATCGACGACACGGACTGGAGCAAGTACGGCCGCGGCAAGGACCCGCGCTGCGCCAACTGCATGGCGCACTGCGGCTATGAGCCCACCGCCGTCCTGGCCACCATGGGCTCCCTCAAGGAGTCGCTGCGGGCCGCCCGGGAGACCGTCGGCGGAAACCGCGGGTGAGACGTTGAGCGGTGAGCCCGGGACGCCGGGGCTCACCGCCGCCCCGGCCCGGCCTGCGGCGGCGCGGCGGAGGGCGCGCCCGCGGCAGGCCGGTGCCGCGCGCATACAGGCCGGGGGTGCGCAGCCAGGCACCCCCGATGTCACCGTCGGCAGAACCCATGGAGGGGACGAAACATGACCCTGCTGGAACACATCCGCGAGCCGCGCGATCTCAAGGCGCTGCCCGAGGGGCGGATGGACGAACTCGCCGAGGAGATCCGGCAGTTCCTCGTGCAGGCCGTCACCCGCACCGGTGGCCATCTGGGACCCAACCTGGGCGTGGTCGAGCTGACCATCGCCCTGCACCGGGTCTTCGACTCGCCCGCCGACCGCATCCTGTGGGACACCGGGCACCAGTCCTACGTGCACAAGCTTCTGACGGGGCGCCAGGACTTCTCCAAGCTCCGCGCCAAGGGAGGGCTGTCCGGTTATCCCTCCCGCGCCGAGTCGCCGCACGACATCATCGAGAACAGCCACGCCTCCACGGTGCTGGGCTGGGCCGACGGCCTCGCCAAGGCCAACGAGGTCCTCGGCAAGGACGACCACGTCGTCGCGGTGATCGGCGACGGCGCGCTGACCGGCGGCATGGCCTGGGAGGCGCTGAACAACATCGCCGCCGCCAAGGACCGCCCGCTGATCATCGTCGTGAACGACAACGAGCGCTCCTACGCCCCGACCATCGGCGGCCTCGCCAGCCACCTCGCCACGCTGCGCACCACCGACGGCTACGAGAAGTTCCTGGCCTGGGGCAAGGACGTCCTTCAGCGCACCCCGGTCGTCGGCCAGCCGCTCTATGGATCGCTGCACGGCGCGAAGAAGGGATTCAAGGACGCCTTCGCGCCCCAGGGCATGTTCGAGGACCTGGGCCTGAAGTACCTCGGTCCGATCGACGGACACGACATCCCCGCCGTCGAGTCCGCGCTGCGCCGGGCCGCCGGATTCCACGGCCCGGTGCTGGTGCACTGCCTGACCGAGAAGGGCCGCGGCTATCAGCCCGCCCTGGAGGACGAGGCGGACCACTTCCACTCCGTCGGCGTGATGGACCCGCTCACCTGCGCGCCCGTCACGCCGCCCAGCGCCCCCTCCTGGACGTCCGCCTTCGCCGACGAGATGGTCCGGATCGGCGCCGAGCGCGAGGACGTCGTCGCCATCACGGCCGCCATGCTCCAGCCGGTCGGGCTCGGGAAGTTCGCCAAGGCCTATCCGGACCGGGTCTGGGACGTGGGCATCGCCGAACAGCACGCCGCGGTCTCGGCGGCCGGGCTGGCCACCGGCGGGCTGCACCCCGTCGTCGCCGTCTATGCCACCTTCCTCAACCGCGCCTTCGACCAGGTCCTGATGGACGTCGCGCTGCACAGGTGCGGCGTGACCTTCGTCCTGGACCGCGCCGGGGTCACCGGCACCGACGGCGCCTCGCACAACGGCATGTGGGACCTGTCGGTGCTGGGCGTCGTGCCGGGCCTGCGGATCGCCGCACCGCGCGACGCCGACCAGCTGCGCGCCCAGCTGCGCGAATCCCTGGACGTGGACGACGCCCCGACGGTCATCCGGTTCCCCAAGGCGCCGGTGGACGACCCGATCCCGGCGGTGGGGCGGATCGGCGGCGCCGACGTACTGCACCGCGCCCCGCAGCCGGATGTCCTGCTGATCGCGGTCGGCGTGATGGCGCCGGTGTGTCTGCGGGTCGCCGAACTCCTCACGGCGCGCGGCGTCGACGCGACGGTCATCGACCCGCGCTGGGTCAAACCGGTCGACCCCGCCATCGCCCCGCTCGCCGCGCAGCACGCCATGGTGGCCGTAGTCGAGGACAACAGCCGCAGCGGCGGTGTGGGGTCCGCGGTCGGCCAGGCGCTGCGGGACGCGGACGTGGACGTACCGCTGCGGACCTTCGGCATCCCCGAGCGGTTCCTGACCCACGCCAAGCGCGGCGAACTGCTCGCCGACCTCGGGCTCACCCCGGCCGAGATCGCCGGCCGGATCAGCGCCGAACTGGCCCGCAAGAACGCCGCGTCGCCCCATGAGGAGGGCGCCTCGTGACCGGATTCGACCTGGCGAAGCTGCTCGCCGACCGCGGCGCCGAACGCTATGACCTGCATGCCCGCCATCTCAACCACCAGCTCCCGCGGATGCTGGGCACCATCGGCTTCGACAAGGTCTACGAGCGGGCCGAGGGCGCCTACTTCTGGGACAGCGACGACCAGGACTACCTCGACATGCTCGCCGGATTCGGCGTGATGGGCCTCGGCCGCCATCATCCCGTCGTACGCCAGGCCCTGCACGACGTCCTGGACGCGGACCTCCCCGACCTCACCCGCTTCGACTGCCAGCCGCTGCCCGGCCTGCTCGCCGAGAAGCTGCTGTCCTACGCGCCCCACCTGGACCGGGTCTTCTTCGGCAACAGCGGCACCGAAGCCGTCGAGACGGCCCTGAAGTTCGCCCGCTACGCCACCGGCAAGCCCCGCATCCTCTACTGCACCCACGCCTTCCACGGCCTGACCACCGGCGCGCTCTCCGTCAACGGCGAGGACGGCTTCCGCGACGGCTTCGCCCCGCTGCTGCCGGACACCGCCCTGGAGATGGGCGATCTGGCCGCGCTGGAGCGGGAGTTGAAGCGCGGCGACGTCGCGGGCTTTGTCGTCGAACCGATCCAGGGCAAGGGCGTCCACCCCACCCCGCCCGGGTTCCTGGGCGCCGCGCAGGAGCTGCTGCGCAAGCACAAGGCCCTGCTGATCGCCGACGAGGTGCAGACCGGCCTGGGCCGTACCGGCGACTTCTTCGCCTACCAGCACGAGGACGGCGTCGAACCGGACCTGGTCTGTGTCGCCAAGGCGCTCTCCGGCGGCTATGTCCCGGTCGGCGCGACGCTCGGCAAGGACTGGATCTTCAAGAAGGTCTACTCGTCGATGGACCGGGTGCTGGTGCATTCCGCCAGCTTCGGCGCCAACGCCCAGGCGATGGCGGCGGGCCTCGCCGTGCTCGCGGTGATGGAGGACGAGGGGATCGTCGCCAACGCCCGGCACACCGGCGATCTGCTGCGCGAGCGGCTCTCCGCGCTGATCGGCACGTACGAGCTGCTGCACGACGTGCGCGGCCGGGGGCTGATGGTCGGCATCGAGTTCGGCAGGCCGAAGTCGCTGGTGCTGCGCGGGCGCTGGACGATGCTGCAGGCGGCCCGCAAGGGCCTGTTCGCGCAGCTGGTCGTGGCCCCGCTGCTACAGCGCCACCGCATCCTCACCCAGGTCTCCGGCGACCATCTGGAGGTCATCAAGCTGATTCCGCCGCTGATCATCGGGGAGCGGGAAGTGGACCGGTTCCTTCAGGCGTTCACGGCCGTCATGGACGAGGCCCACAACGGCGGCGGCCTGATGTGGGACTTCGGGCGGACGCTGGTCAAGGCGCAGCTCGGCCGCCTCGACTGACCGGGCGGCATCGAGCGCGACCACCGTGCGTCGACGCGTCAACTACCTTGTGGAACAGGCACGTTGCCCTGATTGTCAGTCCTCACTCCTACAGTGTCCACCATGAGTGAGTCGAGAGCCGACGACCGTGAGATGCAACGGCAACTGAGCATGTGGATCAGCCTCGTGCCCGAAGCGCAGCGCGCCCTGCCCCGGGTCCTGCTCCCCGCGAGGTTCCCGCTCGACCACAGCCCGGCGTCCCTGGACGCCCTGGAGGCTCGTCTGCTGGAGCATTACGAACCGGGCAGCACGGTCGAGAGGGGCACGGCAATGACCGAGAGCGCGATGACCTACCTCGGTGAATCCCTTCTGGCCGTGGCCGGCGGAACGTGGGGCTGGAACCGGCGGCCGGTCGGCGGCTACCGGTGGCGGGGACAGCCGGTCATCTGCCCCGACCCGGAGCTGCAACTCCAGCCGATTGCACCCCTGTTGCTCCTCACGTATGCGATGCGGAAACGCACCGGGAGCGCGTTCGCGGCCGAGGTCGCGCGGCTGCGCGAGGCGGTGCGGGAGCGGCGGGAGCGGGAGCCGGGCTGGGAGCCGGCCGTCAGGCAGGATCCCGGCCAGGAGCGGGCGCGCGCCGAACTCGCGGCATGGCTGGCCGATCGCCGTGCCGGCTTCGAGGAGTGGGCGAGGGAGACCGGCCGGCCGGACCGCTGGGACTTCAGCCCCGAATCCCTCGACGCACTCGAAGCCCTCGTCCGCAGCCGGCACACCGGAGAGGAGGAGATCGGCGCGGCGAGGCGGGGCCCCTTCCTTCAGGGCGCCGCCTGGTACATCGGGGAAGTGGTCTGTCGTGCCAAGGGGGCGCGCTGGAAGTTCGAGCCGTTCGCGGTCGGCGGCGGCGCACTGCCCGCCCTGTTCGGCGCCGAGGAGAGCGGGACCGTCGATGAGCCGTTCGCGGGGCCTCCCAAGGACGACGATGAGGCGGTGGTGTACCCGATGAGCCTGCTGCGCGGACTGTTCACGACCCACGACGAGCTTGACAATCCGATCGAAACGCATCTGAGCGATGCGCTGGGGGACTTGGACCCGCACGGCGAGGACGGCGAGGACGGCGAGGACGGCGAGGACGGCGAAGTCGAGGAGGACGACGAGGACGACGAGGACGACGAGGACGACGAGGAGGACGACGAGGCTGACGAGCGGAGTTCTGGGACCGCCCGACGGGCCCCGCACCGGGAGCCTTTCAGCAGTGCGGACGGGCCCGCGTCCCGCTAGTGTCATTTCCTGCCTGCTCCGGAAAGGCGCAGGCCAGAGCGTATGCGACGGTTTGGGAGAGCGCATCGGCCCGCGCGGCCGGTGCAGCGGGCGGCCGTCAACCGCTGACGAATCCGGGGGGATACGAAGAATGATCGCCGAGACGACGGTGCGGACCGTCAACGACATGACGGCCCGCTGGGCGCGGGCGGCGGTGGTGGAGGAGGGCACGGCCCTGGCCGCCGCCGGGCTGTGGCCGCTGCTGGCGCTGCTGGCCGGACCGGCGGCGGGCCCGGCCCGCGAGGAGCTGGCCGACGCGCTCGGCATTGACGCGGAATACGCCGTACGGGAAGGGTGCGCGCTGCTCGACGCGCTGACCAAGGCGGACGGCGTCGATGCCGCGGTGAGTCTGTGGACCCAGCGCACCCTGGAGCTGCATGCGCCATGGCTGCGCAGCCTGCCGCTGGATGCGCACGGGACGCTGACCGGGGATGCGGACGCGGACGCGCGGGCCATGGACGAGTGGGTGCGCCGGCGCACCGACGGCCTGATCGACAAGATGCCCGGACCGGGCGGCGCCGGCACGCTGTTGCGCCTGGCGAGCGCGCTGCTGGTGCGGACGACGTGGCACCGGCCCTTCGATGACTTCCCGTGGGAGGCGACCGAGGGACCGTGGGCCGGGCGGCGGATGACCGGCCTGCGGCGGTCCGGCGGAGATCCCGAGCGGATACGGGTGCACACCACACCGGACGGTGCGCTGACGTCCGCGGAGGTCGCCGGTGACAACGGCCTGGACGTTCACCTGCTGCTGGGCCCGCCGGCGATGCCGGGCGGCGAGGTGCTGCGCCATGGCGTCGCGGCGCTGGGCGGCGCGTATCCGACGCTGTCCGGGACGGAACTGGCCGACGGTGCCGGGCCGGGGGTGGACGTGCGGACGGTGACGAGCTGGGACCGCAGGCCGCTGGCGAGTCTGACCTGCGTGGGGTTCACCGTCGAGGCCGACCACGATCTGCTGAAGCGGGCCGAGTTGTTCGGGCTCGCCTCGGCCACCGATACCTCCCGCGGGCACTTCCCCGGGATCAGCCCGCAGCCGTTGGCGGTGTCCTCCGCGCGGCAGGCGGTCACCGCCACGTTCGGGCCGCAGGGCTTCCGGGCGGCGGCCGCGACCAGCATCGATCTGCAGTTGGGCTCCGCGCTGCGGCCCCAGGAGCGGGCACAGCTGGTGTCGGCCGTCTTCGACCGGCCGTTCGGCTTTCTCGCGGTCCACCGGGAGTCGGGGCTGGTGCTGGTTGCGGGCTGGGTCACCGACCCGGACGGCTGGACGGAACGCCCGCCGTGGATCGGCGAGGTCTGGTGACGCACGGCACACACAACGGCCCGGCGGGCATCCGCCAGGCCGTCGTCGTGGTGTACGGGAAAGGTCAGTCGGTCAGCAGCTGGGCGCGCAGCCGCTCGCGGGTCGCGGGGGTCAGCTTGAGGCCCTCGGTGAGGTAGGTCTCCGTCGAGCCCCAGGTCTTCTCGATCGTGTCGAAGGCGGCCGTGAGGTAGTCGGTGTGCGCCCCGAACAGCGGTGAGAGCAGCTCCATGACCTCCGCCGACATCCCGACCGCGGAGTTGTCGCTGCGGCGGATCTTGTAGCGGCGGTGGGGATCGTTGGACTTGAGGTAGTCCGCCTCGATGGCGTCCGGCTCCACACCGACCGCCAGGAGCGTCACCGCGACGGACAGTCCCGCGCGGTCCTTGCCGGCCGCGCAGTGCATCAGTGCGGGGACGCTGTCCTCGGCGAGCGCGTGCAGCACCCGGCTGTGGTCCTCGGTGCGGGTGGTGATGATGTGCCGGTAGGTCGCGGTCATCCGGGCGGCGGCCTTGCCGTCGCCCAGCATGCCCCGCAGCTGTTCCAGGTGGCCGTCGCGCACCATCGACCAGAATTCCGCGCCGTCGGCCGGGTCCGTGAGCGGGATGTTCACGTTCCGTACGCCCGGGAGCGCGACATCGGGGCCCTCGAGCTTGATGTCCGCGGCATTGCGGAAGTCGAAGACGGTGTGCAGCCCGAGGCCGGCGAGGAACGCCGCGTCCGCTTCGGTCGCATGGGCCAGATGCCCGCTGCGGAACAGCCGTCCCTGACGTACCCGACGCCCGTCCACGGTCGGCAGCCCACCCACATCGCGGAAGTTGCGGACCTCCGCGAGCTCGAACTGGTCCTGCGGGACCTGCGGCGTCTGCGTCACGGGCGCTCCTTTGGTTCGGCCGCCGACGCTGGCCGTCGACGCGGCGGGCAACTCTGACGATACGACATTGATGCAATACGCAATCAGGTGGCAACGGTCCCGGCGTACAGTGCGGCCGGACGACCACGCGCGACCGTTTATGGGTCGGAGCTGAAGCAGTTTGTGATCGATCATTATTCCAACTTGAGAAGAATTTGACCTGGTGGCATTAATCACCTCCCGTCAACCCCTGGTTACGGTGGCGTAAGTCACTTCTCAAGGTGAAGTATGTCCTGACGTGGCAGACGATTCGAAGAACTTCAGCAGCGGCGCCCATGGCGCCATCGGGTCGTACGCAGCCGTCGGGGACAGCTTCACCGAGGGGGTCGGGGATCCCGGCCGTGACGGGGCGTACATCGGTTGGGCGGACCGGCTAGCGGTCCTCCTGTCGGACCAGCGGGAAGAGGGGGACTTCCGCTACGCGAATCTCGCCGTCAGGGGGCGGCTGCTTGACCAGATCGTCGAGGAGCAGGTACCCCGGGCGAAGGAGCTTGCCCCCTCGCTGGTGACTTTCTGTGCCGGCGGCAATGACATCCTGCGGCCGGGCTCGGACCCGGACGCGGTGGCCGATCGGTATGAACGGGCGGTCGCCGACCTGCGGACCTCGGTCGGAACGGTGCTGCTGTGCACCGGCTTCGACACCCGCGGAGTGCCGGTCCTCAAGCATCTGCGCGGCAAGATCGCGACGTACACGGCCCATGTGCGGGCCATCGCGGACCGGCACGACTGCCCGGTTCTCGACCTGTGGTCGCTGAAGTCGGTGCAGGACCGACGGGCGTGGAGCGATGACCGGCTGCATCTGTCGGCCGACGGGCACACCCGGGTGGCGCTGCGCGCGGCGCAGGTGCTCGGGATCCAGGTGCCGGCCGACCCGGACCAGCCGTGGCCTCCGGAGGCTGAGCGGTCGGCCGCCGATGCGCGGCGGGACAACATCCACTGGGCGCGCGAACACCTCGTCCCGTGGATCGGGCGCCGGCTGCGCGGCGAGTCCTCGGGCGACCATGTCGAGCCCAAGCGGCCCGACTTGCTGCCGCTGTAGCGGCGGCGCCCGGTAGCGCGGGCGCGACACGACAAAGGCCCCGGTTGCCGCGAAGGGCGGACCGGGGCCTCAGTGCGCCGCTGAGGTGTACGGCAGATCCGCCCAGACGACCCGGCCGCGGCCGCCGTCGTCGGTCCGCGTTCCCCAGCTCTCGGACAGCGCGCCGACCAGGAACAGGCCTCGTCCGCCTTCCTGGTCCACGCTGCTGGGCTGGGCGTGCGGCGCCGAATCGCCGGGGCCGCCCTCGTCCGTGATCTCGACGCGGATGTACGACCCGACGAGCGTCAGCTCACAGCCGACCTTCTCGCTGTCGGTGTGCCGTACCGCATTGGTGAACAGCTCGGACACCACCAACTCCACGTCATCGCGGACTTGTTGAGCCGCGCCCCATGCATGCAGCAGCGCGATGACCCGCTTACGTGCCTCGGGGACCGAGGTGCGCCGCGCCGGCAAATGGAACGCGTCCTGGGGGTGCTCGGCGGCAAAGCCGCACCAGCGCCCTAACGAAGGAGCGTTTTTGGAGGAAGCCACCACGTAACTATGTGCGATGTTGGTCACCGATGGCAAGGATCACTCTGCAATTTGCAGAATCGCATATGCAGTCTGTTCGTCCTCATGACGACATGACACACTGCTGACCACATAAGTCAGTTGGAGGGGATCAGACGTGGTGGATCCACGTTCGGCCGGAGCGCCGACCGTCCTTCGGGTGGTGCTCGGCAAGCGACTGCAGGACCTGCGCGAGAAGGCGGGACTGTCCTTCGAACAAGCCGCGCGGGCCCTCGATGTCACCCACGCCACGATACGGCGAATGGAAAAGGCCGAGGTCGGCCTCAAGATCCCCTACGTCGAGAAGCTGCTGGTGACCTATGGCGTCACCGACCAGGACGAGACGGAGGGCTTCCTCTCGCTCGCGCGCGAGGCCAACAAGCCCGGCTGGTGGCACCGGTTCCGTGACGTACTCCCCGAGTGGTTCAGCGCATTCGTCAGCCTGGAGAGCGAGGCCAACCTCATCCGGGCCTACCAACCGCACTACATCCCCGGCCTGTTGCAGACCGAGGACTATGCCGCCGCCGTCCTGCGGGCCGGCATGCCGCACGCCCCGGCCGCGGACATCGACCGCATCGTGGCGCTGCGCATGGAGCGGCAGTCGCTGCTGACCCGCGAGCAGGCACCGATGCTGTGGCCCGTGATGGACGAGACCGTCCTGCGGCGCCCGATCGGCGGCCCCAAGGTGATGCGGGACCAGATCACCCGGCTGATGGAGGCCACCTCCCTGCCGAACGTCCGGCTCCAGGTCATTCCGTTCGCTTCCGGCCCGCATCCCGCGATGTACGGGCCGTTCCACATTTTCCGCTTCCCGATCCCGGAACTCCCGGACATCGCGTACGCGGAAAGCCTCGTCGGAGCCGTGTACTTCGACCAGCGCAACGACGTCTCGCAGTTCCTGGAAGCCCTGGACCGGATGTGTGCGCAGGCCGCGCCGGCACACACCACCAGGGCCATTCTGGGTGGCTTTCGCAAGGAGATCTAACCCCCCATGGATCGCATACGCATCTACAACGGCATGCCCGCCAATGAACTGGGCAACGAAGGCTGGCACAAGCCGTGGAGTGGCGGAAACGGAGGCGAGTGCGTCGAAGCCATGCGGCTCAAGGACGGCCGGGTGGCCCTGCGCCAGTCCACCGACCCCAACGGACCGGCGCTGATCTACACCCATCACGAAATGGTGAGCTTCATCGAGGGAGCGAAGGCCGGTCACGCCGACTTCCTGCTCACCTCGGCACCGTGCCGGCGCGTGGAGCGGAGGACGGCATGAGCGAGCACGACTTCCCCCGGGAAGCGGCCGGCGACGAGGCCGCCGAGTTCGGACCGTACGTCAAGGGGCCCGAGCACTCCGGCTTCTCGGCCGAGGAGATCGACACCAGCAGGCCGCACCCGGCCCGGATGAACGACTACTACCTCGGCGGCTGGGACAACTACGAGGTCGACCGCGAGGCCGGGGACCGCATCCTCGCCATGCACCCCCAGGTACGCGAGAGCGCCATCGCCAACCGCGCCTTCCTGGGCCGGGCCGTCCGCGAGCTGGTCGGCGGCGGCATCCGCCAGATCATCGACATCGGCACCGGCATCCCCACCTCGCCCAACGCCCATGAGATGGCCCGCGAGACCGCGCCCGACACCGCTGTCGTGTACGTCGACAACGACCCGATAGTCGCCACCCACGCCTGGGCCCGGCTCACCAACACCGAACGCACCGCATTCGTGCTCGGCGACCTCCGCGACCCCAAGTCGGTCCTCGACCACCTCGCCGTCCGCGAGCTGATCGACTTCGACCGCCCCGTGGCGCTGGTGATGTCCGTCGTACTGGCCTTCATCCAGGACGAGGAGGACCCGGCCGCCCTCATCGCCGCCCTCGCCGACGCGCTGCCCGCCGGCAGCCACCTCGTGCTGTCCCACGCGACGTACGAGCCGTATGAGGGATACGAGGCGGGCGAGGTGGACGAGCGGATGCGCGCGGAGGTGGAGGACGTCTACAACGGCGCCGCCGCCCGGCTCAACCTGCGCTCCAAGGCCCAGATCGCGTCGCTCTTCGGACCGTTCACCCTGCTCGACCCGGGCGTCGTACGGGTACCGCTGTGGCGGCCCGACGGCCCGGTGCCCGGCGCCGAAGAACTCAACGACAACGTCTTCTACGGCGGAGTGGGCCGCAAGGACTGAGCCCGGCGGCCGTCAGCCGCGGCAGAGCAGCGCCGCCAGCACCTGATCGAGCTCCGCCTCCGGGTCGGCCGCCATGCTCACCGACCGCCACGCCACGAACCCGTCCGGGCGCACCAGTACCGCACCCGCCGGCGTGGTGCCGTGGACATCGGCCCAGTCGGAGCCCTTCTCCGGGGCCAGATCGTCCTCGGGACGGGTGCCGATGCTGTACGCGGGAAGGTGGACCGACCAGCGCTCGGCGACGTGCGCGGCGGCGGTGCGCCACGGGGCGCCGGTGGGGCCGGTGAGCAGGACCAGCGACTTCTCGTAGAGGTCCAGGGTCGACATCCGCACCCCGGCACGCTGGACCCACATGTGCGGCGCCCGCGTGCCGGGGGCACCCGTGAGCTGCATCCGGGCCGGGACGACGGGGAGTTCGGGGTCGGCGCCGACCACCGCGCCGTTCGGATAGCTGTAGCCGAGGGCGACGGTGAGCACGCCGCTCTGCCGGCCGCCGCCCGCACCGGGGGCCGCCGCGTACCCGGGGTGGCTGTGTTCGGCGGAGCGGGCGGAGGCGCGGGCGCTGGTCGCCCGGGCCACCGGCCGGCGCTCCGATTCGTAGGTGTCCAGCAGGCCGGGGCCCGCCCAGCCGTGCACCACGGCGGCCAGCTTCCAGGCGATGTTGTGCGCGTCCTGGATGCCGGTGTTGGAGCCGAACGCCCCGGTGGGGGACATCTCATGGGCCGCGTCACCGGCGAGGAAGACCCGGCCGGCCGCGTACCGCTCGGCGACGCGTTCGGCGGCGTGCCAGGGGGCCTTGCCGGTGATCTCCACCGCCATGTCCGGGACGCCGGTCGCCCGGCGGATGTGGTCGATGCACCGCTCGTCGGTGAAGTCCTCCAGGGTTTCGCCCGTGTCGGGGTGCCAGGGCGCGTGGAAGACCCAGTCCACCGTGTTGTCCACCGGAAGCAGACAGCCGTCGGCCTCCGGGTTGGTCAGATAGCAGGCGATGAAGCGCCGGTCGCCCACCGCGTCCGCCAGCGCGGGGGCCCGGAAGGTGATGCTCACGTTGTGGAACAGGTCGCCGGGACCCGTCTGGCCGATGCCCAGCCGCTCCCGGGCCGGGCTGCGTGGGCCGTCCGCCGCGATGACGTAGTCCGCGTGGATGGTGGTGTGCTCCCCGCTCTCCCGGTTCTTGACCACCGCCGTCACGCCCTCGCGGTCCTGGTCGAAAGAGAGCAGCTCGGTGCTGAAGCGCAGATCGCCGCCGTGCTCGCGGGCGCAGCGCACCAGCACCGGCTCCAGGTCGTTCTGGCTGCACAGACACCATCCGGCGGGGCTGAATTTGGCCAGCCCGCCACCCGGGTCGATCTCCTTGAACAGCCACTCCTGCTCCTCGCCGGTCAGCGAGGGGGCCTGGAGGATGCCGTGATTGTCCGAGAGCACGGATGCGGCCTCGCGGATCCGCTCCTCGGCGCCCGCAACCCGGAACAGCTCCATCGTGCGGACGTTGTTCCCCCGCCCGCGCGGATGCCGTGACGTATCGGAATGCTTCTCCACCAGGATGTGCCGTACGCCCAGGCGCCCCAGGAACAACGACGCGGACAGGCCCACCAGGGAACCGCCCACGACAAGTACCGGAACCCGCTCTTCGACCGCTGCATTCATTCCTTGCTCCAGCTCCTGTGGCGCCTACGGAGCTGGAGTTTCCCCGGCGGCCGGAGCGTTCGATCATGGTTCACCCGCATGGCCCACACATCTCGCGCGCCCCGGGGGTCCCGTCCACGATCGATTCCGGGACGGCCACCCCCGCCGCGGGGCCGGTCGTCCCGGTACGCCGGGTCAGTGACCGGATCACCTCCGGAACTGACGACGCACCACAGGAGCCGGATCGCTCCGAGGGAGATGCGTAGACGATGACAACAGTGTCGGAACGAATATCGCAGTCCGCGTTCGACGGCTCGAGACTCCGGGTCGTCCTGATGCTGGACCTCCACGAAGGCGCCCAGCAGCGCTTCCTCGAAGCCTACGAGTACCTGCGCAACCAGGTGGCCTCCGTCCCCGGTCACATCACCGACCAGCTGTGCCAGTCCATCGAGAACCCCTCGCAGTGGCTGATCACCAGCGAATGGGAGAGCGCACCGCCGTTCCTGGCCTGGGTCAACAGCGAGGAACACGTCAAGATGGTGCAGCCCCTGCACGGCTGCGTGCGCAACACCCGGTCGCTGCGCTTCAGCGTGCTGCGCGAGACCTCGAACGTCTCCGCGCCCGCCCCCGACGCGCACGCCAAGGGCCGGCTGCAGGCCGCCCCCCGCGTCGGCGACGGTGTGGTCCGGCACGCCCTGACCTTCACCGTGAAGCCCGGCAGCGAGTCGATGGTCGCCGAGATCCTGGCCGGCTACAGCTCCCCGGAATCGCAGGTCGACGACACCACCCGGCTGCGCCGCACCTCGCTGTTCATGCACGACAACCGCGTCGTGCGGGCCGTCGAGGTGCAGGGCGATCTCGTCGCGGCGCTGCGTCATGTGTCGGAGCAGCCCGAGGTCCGGGCCGTCGAGGAGGCCATCAACCCCTACCTCGAGCAGGACCGCGACCTCACCGACCCCAACTCCGCCCGGGTGTTCTTCACCCGCGCCGCGCTGCCCGCGGTGCACCACATCGGCACGGACGGACCGGAGTCCCGCGACGCGCGGCGGCACGCGCTGTACTACCCGGCCAAGGAAGGCTGCGGGATGGCGCTGGCGCGGCTGCTGGCCGGGCAGGACGAGCTGGCCGCGGACGACCCCACCTGCCCGATCGAGGGCAGCACCATCTTCCAGCGCGACGACATCGTCGTCCGGCTCGTCGACCTCCGGGCCGACCTCGACGAGATCGACCCCGACCTCGTCATCGGCGTGCGCGGCACCCGCAAACGGGGCGTCTTCAAGCGCCTGATGGACACCGACGAGGCCGGCGGTCTGACGACCGACCGGGAGCTGGCGCACTTCCTCGCGCGCTCCGACATGGACCTGATCACCGACCGCCGGGCACCGGACTCCTGACCGCGCATCCGGCCGTCCAAGGCCCCCACCCGTCGGCCCCCGTACCAGGAGGAAGCAGCCATGACCACGCACCGCCCACGCATCGTGGACCTCAACGAGACCAAGCCCAACCGCCGGCGCGGAGGCGACCTGCGCGCCATGCTGACACCCACCGCGGTGGGCGCCACCAGCGGCTTCATGGGCATGGCCCTCGTACAGCCCGGGGAGCGCATCGGCGAGCACTACCACCCGTACTCCGAGGAGTTCGTCTACGTCGTGAGCGGCGCGCTCGAAGTCGACCTCGACGGCGAGCCGCACCCGCTGCATCCGGACCAGGGGCTGCTGATCCCGCCGTATCTGCGCCACCGCTTCCGCAACGTCGGCGACGTGGAGGCCCGGATGGTCTTCCACCTCGGGCCGCTGGCCCCGCGCCCGGACCTGGGGCACGTCGACACCGAGGAGACGGACGGCGGTGCGCCTGCGGGCCCACCGGAACGGACGGAGCCGGTGTCATGACGCGCCGTGTTGCGGTCACCGGTGTCGGTATCGTCGCGCCGGGTGGCGTGGGAGTACCCGCTTTCTGGGACCTCCTGTCCGCCGGGCGCACCGCGACCCGGGGCATCACCCTCTTCAACCCGGAGGGCTTCCGCTCCCGGATCGCCGCCGAATGCGACTTCGACCCGGCGGCCCACGGGCTGGGCCCGGAGCAGGTGGCCGCGCAGGACCGGTACATCCAGTTCGCGATGGTCGCCGCCCGCGAGGCGGTGCGCAACGCGGGCCTGGACACCGACAGCGAGGACCGCTGGCGCATCGGGGTCTCCCTGGGCACCGCGGTCGGCGGCACCACGCGCCTGGAGCACGACTATGTCGCCGTGAGCGACTCCGGTCAGCACTGGGACGTGGACCACCGCCCGGCCGGCCGCCACCTGCAGCGGGCGTTCTCCCCCAGTTCGCTCGCCTCCGCGGTGGCGGAACAGATCGGCGCCCACGGGCCGGTACAGACCGTCTCCACGGGCTGCACCTCCGGCCTCGACGCCATCGGCTACGCCTTCCACTCCATCGAGGAGGGCCGGCTGGACGTGTGCATCGCGGGCGCGTCGGACTCGCCGATCTCCCCGATCACGGTGGCCTGCTTCGACGCGATCAAGGCGACCTCCGCCAACAACGACGACCCCGCCCACGCCTCGCGGCCGTTCGACGCCCACCGCGACGGATTCGTCATGGGCGAGGGCGGCGCCGTCCTCGTACTGGAGGAGCTGGAGCACGCCCGCGCCCGCGGCGCCACCGTGCACTGCGAGATACGGGGCTACGCCACGTTCGGCAACGCGTACCACATGACCGGGCTCACCCAGGAGGGCCTGGAGATGGCCGAGGCGATCAATCGCGCACTCGCCCACGCGCAGGTCGACAGCTCGCAGATCGACTACGTCAACGCGCATGGCTCGGGCACCCAGCAGAACGACCGGCACGAGACCGCCGCCGTCAAGAAGTCGCTGGGTGAGCACGCCTACAAGGTGCCCATGAGCTCCATCAAATCCATGGTGGGCCACTCGCTCGGCGCGATCGGGGCGATCGAGATCGTCGCGTGCGTGCTGGCGCTCGCCCACCAGGTAGTACCGCCGACGGCCAACTACGAGACCCCGGACCCGGAGTGTGACCTCGACTACGTGCCCAAGACCGCGCGGGAGCTGCCGCTGCGGTCGGTGCTCTCGGTCGGCAGCGGGTTCGGCGGCTTCCAGTCCGCGGTGGTGCTGACCAGACAGGGTGGGAGGGCCCGATGAGCTCCCAGCAACAGCTGCCCCAACGTCAACAACTGCCCCAACGTCAACAGCGACGGGCTGTCGTCACGGGCATCGGTGTGATCGCCCCCAACGGCGTGAGCACCGAGGCCTTCTGGAAGGCGACCAGCGAGGGCATGAGCGTGCTCGACCTGGTCACCAGGGAAGGGTGCGAGAACCTGCCGCTGAAGGTCGCGGGCGAGGTCCGCGACTTCGACCCGGCGGTGCTCATCGAAGAGCGCTACCTGGTGCAGACCGACCGGTTCACGCACTTCGCCATGGCCGCCGCCAACCTCGCGCTGGACGACGCCCGGCTGGGCCGCGCCGACTACAACGACTCGCCGTTCGCGGTGGGCGTCGTCACCGCGGCCGGTTCCGGCGGCGGCGAGTTCGGCCAGCGGGAACTGCAGCACCTGTGGGGCCAGGGCTCCAAGCACGTCGGGCCCTACCAGTCCATCGCCTGGTTCTACGCGGCCAGTACGGGCCAGATCTCCATCCGCGGCGGCTTCAAGGGCCCCTGCGGCGTGGTGGCCAGCGACGAGGCCGGCGGCCTGGACGCGCTGGCGCACGCGGGCCGCACCATCCGGCGCGGCACCGATGCCGTCGTCGTCGGCGCGGCCGAGGCGCCGCTCGCCCCGTACTCGGTGGTCTGCCAGCTCGGGTACGACGACCTCAGCAAGGTCGAGGACCCCTACCGCGCCTACCGTCCCTTCACCGACGCCGCCTGCGGCTTCGTCCCCGCCGAGGGGGGAGCCATGCTGGTGGTCGAGGAGGAGAGAGCGGCCCTCGACCGAGGGGCGGACGTCCGCGCCGTGGTGGCCGGGCACGCCGCGACCTTCACCGGGGCGGGCCGCTGGGAGGAGTCCCGGGAGGGCCTGGCCCAGGCGATCACCGGCGCGCTGGAGGACGCGCGGTGCGCTCCCGAGGAGGTCGACGTGGTGTTCGCGGACGCCTTCGGAGTGCCGGCGGCCGACCGCGCCGAGGCGCTCGCGATCGCGGACGCGCTGGGCCGGCATGCCAAGGCCGTACCCGTGACCGCACCCAAGACCGGCACCGGCCGGGCGTACTGCGGCGCCCCCGTCCTGGACGCGGCGGCCGCGGTGCTTTCCATGGAGCACGGCGTCGTGCCCCCTACCCCCAACGTCTTCGAGGTGAGCTGTGACCTCGACCTGGTCATCGTCTCGGCCCGCCCGGCCGAGCTGCGGACGGCGTTGGTGCTGAGCCGGGGACTGATGGGCTCGAACGCGGCGCTGGTGCTGCGTCAGGGCTCCACCGGGTCCCCCTCGTGAGAAGGAGAAACCCGTCATGATCGCTGAACTGACCTTCGAGGAGCTGGCCTCGCTGATGAAATCGGCCGCCGGTCTCACCGTCAAGCCGGAGGACTTGGCGGGCCGGCCCGATGCGACCTTCGCCGACTTCGGTCTGGACTCGCTCGGCCTGCTCGGCATCGTCGGTGAGCTGGAGAACCAGCTGGGCCGGTCGCTGCCGAACGACGCCGAGCGCAGCAAGACGCCGCGCGACTTCCTCGACCTCGTCAACACCGTGCCTACGACAGGAGCCTGACATGCCCGGTCACACCGAGAACGACATCAAGATCGCGGCCCCTCTCGACCTCGTCTGGGACATGACGAACGACCTCGAGAACTGGCCCCAGCTGTTCAGCGAGTACGCCTCCGTCGACGTGCTCTCGCGGGAGGGCGACAAGACGACCTTCCGGCTGACCATGCACCCCGACGACAACGGCACCGTCTGGAGCTGGGTCTCGGAGCGGGTGACCGACCGCAAGGGGCTGTCCGTCCGCGCCCGCCGCGTGGAGACCGGGCCGTTCCAGCACATGGACATCCACTGGTCCTACCGCAAACTCCCCGGCGGCACCGGGATGTACTGGACCCAGGACTTCGCGATGAAGCCCGAGGCCCCGGTCGACGACAAGGGCATGACCGAGCACATCAACCGCAACTCCAAGATCCAGCTGGAGCTCATCCGGGACAAGATCGAGGCGCGCGCCACCCGGGACTCGGCCGGCCCCAACTGAAGGGAGCCCACTGATGCACCATGCCCTGATCGTGGCCCGCATGGCACCGGAGTCGGCTCCGAAGATCGCCGAGGTCTTCGAGGCGTCCGACCGCACGGAACTGCCGCATCTGATCGGCGTCTCCCGGCGGAGCCTGTTCCAGTTCGGTGAGGTGTATCTGCACCTCATCGAGTCCGAAAAGCCCCCGGGCCCCGAGATCGCCAAGCTGACGGACCACCCCGAGTTCCGGTCCATCAGCGACAGGCTGTCCGCGTACGTCAGCGCGTACGACCCGCAGACCTGGCGGAGCCCGAAGGACGCGATGGCCCGTCAGTTCTACAGCTGGGAGCGCGCCGCCGGCTGACGCGCCCACGCGCCCATGAGGGCCGGACGCCAAGGTGCCCGCGATCAGCGTCGATCGCGGGCACCTGCGCGGCGCGGACGGCTACCCGGCCCAGCTCACCCCGGAACGCTGCACTCGAAGGCGTGCAGATACGGGTTGACCGGCATGATGTCGTGGACCAGCAGACCGGCCTCGGACATCCGGCTGATGAGGCTCTCCTTGGTGTGCTTGGCCCCGCCGACGTTCAGGAGCAGCAGCAGGTCCATGGAGGTGGTGAACTTCATCGAGGGACTGTCGTCGACGAGGTTCTCGATGATCACGACCCGGGCGCCGGGCCGGGCGACCTCCAGGATGTTGCCCAGCGTCCGCCGGGTGCTGTCGTCGTCCCATTCCAGGATGTTCTTGATGATGTAGAGATCGGCCTGGACCGGGATCTCGACCCGGCAGTCGCCGGGCACGATCTCCACGCGGGAGGCGAGCGGGCCGCCGTCCCGCAGCCGCGGGTCCGCGTTCGTCACGACATTGGGCAGATCGAGCAACGTCCCCCGCAGATCCGGGTGTTTCTCCAGCAGACTGGCCAGCACATGCCCCTGGCCGCCGCCGATGTCCGCCACCACGGACACCCCGGTCAGATCGAGCAGCTCCGCCACGTCCTGCGCGGACTGCTTGCTGGAGGTGGTCATGGCCCGGTCGAAGACCTGCGCCGAGTCCTGGGCGTCCTGGTGCAGATACTCGAAGAACCCCTTGCCGTACAGGTCGTCGAAGACGTTCCGGCCGGACCGCACCGCCTCGTCGAGCCGCGGCCAGGCCTCCCAGGTCCATGGCTCGGTGCACCAAAGGGAGATGTACCGCAGGCTGTTGGGCGCGTCCTCGCGCAGCAGCCGGGACATCTCGGTATGGGCGAACCTTCCGTCGTCGGTCTCCTCGAAGATCCCGTAGCAGGACAGGGCGCGCAGCAGCCGCTGCAGCGGCCGTGCCTCGGTCCGCACCGTGGCGGCCAGCTCCTCGGCGGTGGCGGGCGCGTCCCCCAGCGCATCCGCCACGCCGAGTCTGGCTGCCGCGCGTACGGATGCCGCGCACGCGGCTCCGAAGACGAGTTCCCGCAGCCGCATGGCGGGCTGGGGAGTGGGGCTTACGGTGGTCATTCCGCCTCGATTCTGCTGTTCGGTGCTCCTGCTCGATGCCGCTGAAGGGTGGGACCAACCGTCAGCACAGGCCTGCCGGTTCGGAGGTCCGGCACTGATTGCCGACGAACCGGTTCCCGGTACCGGCGTGGTCCCGGTTGATCAGGTCGGCCGGCTGGTTGCGCAGCGCGACGTTGCCGCTGATGACATTGCGTTCGTTGAGGGCCTTGGCAAAGCTGGGGAAGAGGACGATGCCGCCGGAGAGCGGGGACTTCCCGACGTTGTTGTTGACCATGTTTCCCCCCACTCGGGTGTCCTCGGCGCCGGTCAGGACGATGCCGATGCCCTGGAGGAACGGCAGGCGCTTGGTGGCGGGGCAGTGCTTGTTGTTGTCCGATACGTTGTTGCCGCTCACCGACATGTCGCCCGCCCGGGGCCGCGATTCGTCGCCCACGACGAACACCCCGCCGCAGTTGCCGGTGATTTCGTTGCCGTCGACCCGGAGCTTTCTCACCCGCCGGACGGTGATGCCGATCCGGTTCTCCCGCACACGGTTGTCGGTGACCTCGGTGCCGCGGGTGTCCAGGGCGCCGCCCTCCTCCGCGACGGTGTTCGCGAGAAAGATGCCCGCGTCGCCGTTGCCGCGGGCGGTGTTGCGCTGGATGGCGCTGCGGATGGACTTCTCCAGGGCGATGCCCCACTGGCCGTTGTTCCGCGCGCGGACGCTGCGCACCCGCAGCCGGCTCGTCCCGGTGGCCCAGATGCCGTTCTTCTTGAAGCCCGAGACGGTCAGGGAACGGATGGTGACGCCCCGCAGGCGGTGCTTCGGTCCGCCGATGACACAGATGCCGTTACCGTCCCGGCCGCAGGCGTTCTCCGCCCGTGCGGTCGGCGGTCCGATCACGGTGCGCCGGCCCGATCCGCGCAGCGTCACCCGAGGCTCCTTGATCAGAACGCTCTCGCGGTAGACGCCGGGCTCGACGAAGACGGTGTCCCCGGGCTTCGCCGCGTCCACCGCCTTCTGGATCGACTCGCCCTGGTGGACCACATGCCGTTCCGCGGCGTCGGCCGGCGGGGTGGTGACCAGGCCACCGACCGCGGCCGCTGTCAGGCATGCCAGGTACTTCATCTGTCGAATCGTCATGAGGCGAAGCTATGGGCGATCGCGACCGCACGCCACATGCGGTAACCCAATGACTACGGTAAGTACATCGTTCGGCGCATCATCAGGACTCTGGCGCACCGTCAGACGGGCCGGCGCCGGGCCGGACGGCGTACCCGGGCGGCGCGCCCGGACCTCACCGCTCACGACCAGACGTCGTGGTCCCCGCCCTGCCACTCGATCACCTCACGGTCGTCGAGCGACACCATGTCCGTGTCCAGACCGGCCCGGCGCAGGAATTCGAGGACATCGACGCTGCTGTGGGCGCGGCCGACGCTCTCGCCCCCGATGGTCACCTGCCGGCCACCGCCGGGGGACGGCGGATGCACGATGACGGGCGGATGCTCAGCCATACCCCCAGCCTGCGACCGGGGCGGCGGCGACGCACGTCAGCCGTCGTCCACCGGGGCCGCCCGGCTCACACCGTGAACGGCTGCTGCTCCAGGAACCGCTTGCCGGGCTGCCCGGTCACAAAGAAATTCGGGCTCTGCGTGGGCGGCATGTTCCGCTGGATATCGCGGTGAAAGGCGCGGTAGCCGCCGCGGAACGCCCCGCGGTTCCAGACCTCCAGCAGCGTCCCGGTGAACTTGCCGTTGACCGGGCCGTCGGAGGCGAGCTGATTGTCCTGGCAGGCGGAGATCAGCAGCGCGCTGGTGGCCTTGCGGTCGCTTTTCGCGCCGAGTGCGCGCTGGATTTCCTGGAAGGACGCCTTGTCCCGTTCGTAGATCTGGCTCTGCTTGACGACCGGCATCAGGCGTGACGTGTTCTCGATCTGGCCCGGGTCGGTGGTCTGGAACTGCTCCCGCATCGCCTCGGTATTGAGGACGTCCCGTACCTCGATGCCGGACCCGCTGTGGCAGCTGTCGTGCAGCGCCAGGATCCGCACGCCGTCGGCGAATCGCCCGAATTCCCGGTAGAGCTCGTCGTCGAGGAATTGCCGGTCGTAGAACACCAGCGTTTCGTCGAATTCATCCGGTTCCTCGTCCGCGCCGTCGAGATTCGGCACCTGCCCGCCGTGCCCCGAGTAGGTGAACAGGAAGATGTCGCCGCTGCGCAGGCGCTTGGCCGCATCGCGCAGCTCGCCCGTGATGTTCTCGGTGGTGCATTCCTGGGTCAGCAGGACCGTCTCGTCGAACCCGGCCTGATGGGCCAGCCGGGCCATGTCGTGGGCGTCGTTCTCGCAGGCGACGAGCTCGCCGTCCCAGCCGTCGTATTTCGCTGGATCGACATTGTTGAGTCCGACATGGAGGGAGAGGCCGGTGGCCATGGGATATCTCCTTGCGCCTGGGGTCAGGGAGGTACGGAAAACGCCTGGATGCATTCCGTAACTCCGGTGACCGGAATCCGGCGGCAGGCCCAACCGCCTGAACGGTCCCTCCGGTCCAACGGCGACACGCGCGGCCGTTCGAGTGGCTTCGGCGCCCGCACCGAGGAGCGCCGCCCGCCACCGGGAAGCGCTCACCGCATGATCCCCTCAGATTCTCCGCGGGCCGATGGGGCCGCTGTGGCCGGCGGGGCGGCACCCCGCGACGCGCTGACGCACCGCGCGGGCTACGACGAGAACTTCCTCGGTCCCACGGTGCCGCTGCCGACGCCCCTCGCTCCGGACATCGAGACGGTGGTACTGCCGTACACCCACTTCAGCGTGGTGCTGCGCCCGGACCGGCGGCTGGCGGCGGCCACCGCCGTGTGCATCGACGGGCAGCGCCTGCTGGCGGAGGTGATTCCGCGGGACGACAACTGGCGCTTCGACCCCCGGCTGCCCGAGGACCGGCAGGTCGGCGAGGACATCTACCACGACAACACCCTCGACCGCGGGCATCTGGTGCGCCGCCTGGACCCCGTATGGGGCGAGCCCGCCGAATGCGAGGCGGCCAACGACGACACCTTTCATTTCACCAACGCCGCCCCGCAGGCGAATGTGTTCAACCAGGGCAAGAAGCTGTGGCAGGGCCTGGAGAACTATCTGCTGGACCACGCCGCCGAGTTCGACCGGAAAATGACCGTGCTCACCGGGCCCGTACTGCACGACGCCGACCCGCCCTACCGGGGCGTACAAGTGCCGCTGCGCTTCTGGAAGGTGGCGGCCTTCCTGCAGGACGGCTCGCTCGCCTCCACGGGATACGTGCTCGATCAGAGCCCCGACCTCAGCCGGGACACCGGCCGGGCGCCGGCCCCGGCGGAGCCGGGCGGACCGCCGCCGCTGGGCGCCTTCCGGACCTTCCAGGTGCCGGTCGCGGACATCGCCGAACTGACCGGGCTGGGCCTCGGCCCGCTGCCCGCCTGCGACCTGATGCCGCTCACCCGCGCCCCGGCGGAACGCTGGAAGCGGCTGGAATCGCACGACGACATGGTCCTGAACGGCTGACCGGCGATGACATCCACCCCGCGGCCGACGGTCGTCTATATCCATGGCATCGGTAACAAAGTCCGCGCGGAATTGCTGAAATCCCAGTGGGACAGCGCGCTTTTCGGCAGGGACATGGGCGGCGCCTCGCGCATGGCGTACTGGGCCTCGCTCCGGTACGAAACCCCGTTGCCCGATTCCCGGTCCGACCCGCTGGACGGCGGTCTGCGGCACAGCATGGAGAGGGCGGGCCCGCACGGCACCGAAGGGCCCGAGGAATTCATCGGGAGAACCCTCGCCGAAGCGCGGTTCGCGGCCGGCGACGGCACGCGGGCCGCCGGGCCCGGCCCCGCGGCCGAGGACGCCCTCGCCGACTGGCTGCGCGACATGGTCTATCTCGCGGATGCGCTCGCCGAGAGCGATCGGACCGAGGAAGCGGGCCCCGCCGATGAGCCCCTCCCCGAGGCGCTGCCGCTGCCCCGGCCCGCTCGTAAGGCGGTGTTCCGGCTGCTGGTCCAGCACACCTTCAAGGACCTCCACGCCTATTTCTTCGGCGGCGACGGACCGGCGATCCGCGAGACGTTCAAGAATGCGCTGGAGGGGCTGGACGGCGGCCCCGTCGTGGTCGTGGGGCACAGCCTCGGATCCGTCGTCGCCTACGAGGTACTGGCGGAGTGGCAGGGCGAGGTGCAGCTTCTGGTGACCGTCGGATCACCGCTGGCGATCACCGAGGTACAGGACCAGTTGGCGCGGCCGCCCGCCGTCCCGCCCGGCGTGCTGGCCTGGCGCAACGCCTCGGACCTGCGGGATCTGGTGGCCCTGGACCACACCCTGCGACCCGAGTACGCGCCGCAGGACCGGGTCACCGATCTGCTGGTCGCCAATGACAGCCCGAACCACCACAACGTCACCCAGTATCTGGCGAATCAGCAGGTCAGAGAGCCGGTGCAGCGGATCTTCAACTGCCTTGCGCAGGACGAAAAGGGGTGAAAACATAATAAGTGTCAGTAGATCGGCCGTGCGTCGAGTCTGCATCCGCCGCGGCTTGGTAGGTGCGTCATGCCGTTGACCGACGAGGACTGGGACCTCGTGACGATCTGGGTGCGGGAATATCTCCTGAGTACCGTGGATCCGTATGGACAGCTCAGCCTTTACGATTTCCCTCCTGATTTCATCGCCGCACTTCCGCTGACACACGTCCCCGCCACCAACGCCCGGGTGCTGGTATGCGCCTCCCGCAAGGACATCAAGGGCCAGGTGAGGCTGCTCAAGGTCGTCATCTCCATCAACGCACTGGCCGTTCGGCCCGACGTCAAGAAAGCCGAGGAATTTCTGCGCAAATTGCGCGCGGACGAGGAATTGGAGGAGGGAACCTCGCCCGGGGTGAGGGACAACTTCCGTACCAGCGTATTCGGCGACGAGGTATTCATCGACCGCCTGGCGCTACGCGACACCCTGCGGGAATTCGTCGCCAACCCCAACAAGTTCGTGCTGCTCGTCGACGGCGAACCGGGCAGCGGCAGATCGTACACCTACACTTTTCTCCGGCACCTCGGGCAGCAGCACGGATTCCGTCCGGTGCGCGTCACCCTGTCCCGGAACTCCACCGCCGACAAACTCATCCGGAGACTGGCCGATATCGTCGACGCCCCTTCAGCCCGCCCTTCCGTGGACCCCACGGGCCCGAATGATCCGCTGTCGTCTGTCGACGAAGCGGTGCACTGGGTGGTCGGCCGGGCAACCGCCCTCGACAAGCCGCTCTGGCTGGTCCTCGACGAATGCGACAAGCTCGAACCCGGCTCCGATGTCTGGGACGTCATCGGACAACTCGCCCTCGCCATCTACGAGCAGGCATGTGGCAACCAGGCACCCCGCCTGGTGCTCCTCGGCTACGGACCCGGCATGTACCCCCTCCCGTACGACCTGAAGGCGAGTCAGTGCCGGGACACGGCACGCATCATCGGGGAGCGCGAGCTGCACGATTTCTTCGACCAGTACTTCCGCGAATCCCCGCCCGCCTGCCTCGGCGAAGGCGAGCTCGCCGCAAAGCGCCTCTCCGGAATGGTCGATCTCGCCGTCGAAGAGGTGCTGCACGCCGCGCGGAAGGGCGGCAACGGCGGCGAATGCTATATGCGCAAGGTCTGCGTGGCAGCGGAGGGAGCCGTCAGTGCCTATCGATCCCTCTGAGGTGCAGAACGTCTTCGCCGCCCGGCTGCGCCAGGAACTGCGCGCCGCCGAGGACCGGTCGGACACCGTCTCGGACGCCCGCCGCGCCTACCGCGAAGCGGCCTGCCTGCTCTCCCGGTTCGACCCCCGCCTGCTCAGGCTCCCCGGAGAAACCGCCGCCACGGGAGACGCGGCCCTGGAACTGCTCGACGACTGCACCACCACGAGCATGCAGGGCACGGTCGTATGGAGCCTCCGATCCGACATCCGGCACGCCGTCCTGCGCGCACTGCCCGGCCCGGAAGCCGCCCGCGGCGCCCTGGAGACCAACCGCGACCAGTTCTGCGCCGACTCCGGACCCGAACACCTCTGCCTGGACTATCTCTCCGGCCGCCCGCCACCCGACCGGGACCGCACCCCCGAAGAACTGGCCGACACCCTCCAGGCGGTGCGCTGGCTCTCCCTCGTACCGGGCACGCACGGCCTGCCGGACACCGGAGAAGTCCAGCACGCCCTGGAACGCGCCCGGCTCCTGCAACCCCTGGAACGCTTCGTACGGGGACCGTTCGAGGGCCGTCCCGACGAACTCGCCGCCATCCGCTCCTACGTGCTCGACGCGCACCCGCCACCGGTGCCGCCACTGGTCATCCACGGCCCCGGAGGCATGGGCAAGAGCACCCTGCTCGCGGCGTTCCTGCTCCGCAGCATCCGCTGCGACAGGCCCGGCTTCCCCTTCGCCTACATCGACTTCGAGCGGCCCACGCTCTCCATCCAGGAACCGGTCACCCTCATCGGAGAGGCCGCCCGGCAGCTCGGCGTCCAGTACCCCGCGCACCGCGCCGAGTTCAACGCGCTGGCGCAAGAGTGCCGGCAGGTGGCCGGCAGCCAGCGGGAGGAAGAGGACCGGGTGACCCAGCTGTACGGCCTCGCCACCACCCGCTCCGTCCTGGGGCGCAGCTCCTCCCATGCGTTCCAGACCCTGGCCACCGGGAGGGAGAGCGACCTCCTCGCGCGGGTCGCCGATGTCCTGCGCCGGGCGGTGGCCGGATCGGACCAGGAAGACCAGCCGTTCGTGCTGGTCATCGACTCGTACGAGGATGCCCAGTACCGCGGATCGCCGGTGCTGGGCCGGCTGTGGGCGACCTGCCGCGCCTTCGAGAGCGTCTATCCGCGGATGCGGTGGGTCGTAGCCGGCCGCGCCCCCGTGGACCATCCGGCGCGCGACGTCACTCCGCTGGAGATCGAACTCCAGGAACTCGAACCCGCGGCGGCCGTGGCCCTCTTGAAGGACTGCGGCGTCACCGACCCCGGTGTGGCAACGGTGCTGGCCGAGCGGGTCGGTGGCCACCCCCTCAGCCTGAAGCTGGCGGCGCGGGCCGTCGCCCTCGCCCGGAGCGACGGCGCCGACCTGACCGACGATCTCCTGCAGAGCCTGCCCCCCCGCCGGGAGGAGGACTTCCGCCGCGTCGACCAACTGCTCGTCCAGGGCATCCTCTACGACCGCATCCTCAGCCACATAGCCGACGAGAACGTACGCCGCCTCGCCCGTCCGGGCCTGGCACTGCGGACCATCACCCCCGAGATCATCAAGGACGTCCTCGCCGAACCCTGCGGACTGCCGGTGCCCACCCAGGAGGCCGCCCGGGCGCTCTTCGACGAGTTCTGCCGCCTCGACATGGTCGAGCCCACCGGTCCCGACGCCGTCCGCTACCGTGCCGATGTCCGCGCGATCATGCTGCGGCTGCCCGACGGCGACCACGCCGCCGTACTGCACGAGGTCGAACGCCGCGCGATCGACTACTACGCCGCACGGGACGGGGTGGCGGACCGCGCCGAGGAGATCTACCACCGGCTGCGGCTGGACGAGGACCCCCGCGCGGTGGAGGAACGCTGGCAGCCCGGCGTGGAGCGGTTCCTGCTCGGCGCCCAGCAGGACCTGCTGCCCCCCAGGGCGGCGGCGCTGCTCACGGCCCGGCTCGGCACCGGGGCGCCCGACAAGATCACCGAGGCCGCCGACCAGACGGACTGGGAACGCATCACCGCCCGCGAGGTTGCGGACCTGCTCGCCCAGGGCTTCGCGCAGGAGGCCCACGAACGGATCCGGCGCCGCCGCCCCTGGGCACCGTGCAGCCCGCTGCATCCGCTGTTCGCCGAGACACTGTGCCTGCTCGGGCGCCGGGACGACGCCCGGCAGGCCGTGGCGGACGCCCTCGCGGGGATCCGGGACGCGGACTGCGCCGCACGGCGGCTGGAACTGCTGTTGCTCTCCGCCCGCCTCGCGGAGAACGCCGGCGACCTGGCGGGCGCCGACCGCGCTCTGCGGGAGGCGGAAGACACCGCGGTCTCGCTGGGGCAGGACCTGGAGGCCATGGGCGCCCTGCTGGCCCGTACCCGGCTGGCCGCCGCGGCCGAGCACCAGGACACCGAAGCGGGCGGTCAACTGGCCGAAAAACTACGGGAGATGCCCGACGCCGTACTCGCCGACCAGCCCGTCCTCGTACGCGCCGTCGCCTCGCAGATCTACGAACGGGACCCCGGAGCGCTCGACCATGCGCTGAAGATCGCCGGACTGCCGGCTGACGACTCGACGCTGGAGACCCTCGGTGGGGCGATGCGCCGCGCCACCACCCGCCGGCCGGAGCTGCTCGGACCCGTCATGGGCATCCTGAACGACGCCATCGGCACGTACCGCAGACCCGGCGAGGAACAGCGCGGCATCGCCGACCTCCTGCGCCTGGCCCGCGACCGCGGCACCCTCGGCCAACTCGCCCGCCGGCTGCTGACGGTGACCGACCCCAGCGGCGAGATCGACGCCGGGGTGGCCGCGGCCATGGGCGTGGGCACCGGCGGCCGGCCGACCTGCGACGACCCGCCCGCCGAGACCGGCGGCCGGCCGATCAGCGTCCCCCCGCGGGTGGCCCCGGCCACGGGCGTGGGCACCACCGTCCGTACGACGCAAGGGACCTCTGCCCGCCCGCCCGCCGGGACCGACAGCCCGCCGGAGACAGAACGAGAGGGGAGCCTGGTGACCATCTACCTCCCGACGGAGCAGGTCCGGAAGGTGCTCGACGCCATCCTGGAGACCGGCCTCGCCGACCCCTCCCTGCGCCCGCTCCTCTTCGACGGCATCATGCTGAGGTACCAAGGCACCCTGCCGCGGCTGGCAGCGCCCGGTCAGCAGGTGCACTCCGACCTCAACTCGATGAACAAGGTGGAGCGGCTGGTGGACGGCTCCGTGCCGCTGGAGATCTGGCTGCGCAACGCCGTCGCCCAGACCGTCGAGGCCGCACCGCTCGCCGTCTTCCAGCGCGCCCTCGACGATGTGGCGCGGCAGGCCGGAGGCGAGCCGGACGTCCTCGCCGGGGTGGGCGCCCCGGAGACCAAGGAGGAGATCGTCCACCGGGACGACACCGTGCCCATCGGCTTCCTGCGGGGCGGAGATGTGGCCGCCACGGCCGTCGCCCGGCTCAAGGTCCTGCCGTTCGAGGGCGGCGCCCCGCTCCAGCCGAACGGCTTCCCGCACTCCGGTACGGGCTGGCTCGTCGCCCCCACCCTGCTGATCACCAACCACCATGTGATCAACGCCCGGACCGGCACCGGCGAGGGCCGCCCGGCCGCCGGGCCGGACGACCTGAACCTCCAGGCGCAGCACGCCCACGCCCGCTTCGACTACGACACCGACACCGACGGCACGGAGACCGAAGAGGCCGCCATCACCGCACTCGTCGCCGCCGACCCGCAACTCGACTACGCCGTCCTGCGGCTGGCCGCCGAACCCGCCCGTCCGGTCCTGAAACTGGCGCAGAAATCGCTGACCGTCGCGGACGGCGACTACGTGGCCGTCAACATCATCCAGCACCCCGGCGGCCTCTCGAAACGCGTCGCACTGCGCAACAACCTCGTCTTCGAGACGGACGCGAACGACGTGCGCTACTTCACCGACACCCGCGGCGGCTCCTCCGGATCGCCCGTCCTCACCGACGACTGGAAGGTGGTGGCGCTCCACCGGGGCACGCGCCGCGTGGAGAACGTGATGTTCCAGGGCAAGACCACGGCCTTCGTCAACGTCGGCACCCAGATGGACGTCGTCATGCGCCACCTGGAGGCCACCCACCCCGATATCCACGCCGAGATCGCCACGGCTCAGCAGAGCTGAGCCACGTCATCGCCGCAAGGAGGACAGGATGCGCAACCGGAGCCGATCACCGGTGGCCACCGGTCCCGAGCAGGTGTTCTCCGACCTGCGGGAGGTCGCCCAACGCGTACGGGACGGCCTGACCTGGGAAGTCCCCGAGTCCGCGCCGGATCTCCCCGCCGAAGAGCTCCCCGCGGGACAGATCTCCCGGTACGCCCAGCAGGAACGCACCCGGGTGCTGTCCGCGGGCGCCAACGGCCTGGAGAAGCTGGCCGAGGGGCGCGCCGACGAGGTCAGCGAGGACGAATCCTTCGGGATGGAGGCCATCGTCCTCCTGGAAGGCAGGCCCGCCCTCCTGGTACAGCACCACGACTTCGTCCCGCCCGCCGGGGACTGGGCCGTACTCGACGGCCACCGGGCCGCGATAAGGGAATCCCTCGTGCGGGTCGGCCGGGTCGAGGTCCGCGGACACGTCAGCCTGGACTGGCTCGGTACGGCATTCCTGGTCGGCCCGGATGCGGTGATGACCAACCGTCATGTCGCGGTCGAGTTCGCCCGCAGCGAGGGCACCGGGTGGACCTTCCAGCAGGGCATGAGCGCCGAGCTCGACATGGCCGAGGAGTACGGCACCGTCGCCCCGGACGACGGCGGCGCCGCCTACCGCATCACCGAGGTACTGGGCGTCCACGAGGACGTCGACATGGCCCTGCTGCGAGTCGTCCCGAGCGACGGCCGCGCCCCGTCGCCCGGCCCGGTCGCCGTCGCCGCGGACGCGCCGCCCGACCTGCCCGGACGGCCGGTGTACTGCGTCGGCTATCCCGCCTGGGACGGCCGCCGCAACGAACCGGAATCCATGCGCCGGATCTTCATGGACATCTACAACGTCAAACGCCTCCAGCCCGGCACCACCACGGAGCTGCTGCCCGAGCGCACCACCATGAAGCACGACTGCTCCACCCTGGGCGGCAACAGCGGCTCCCCGGTCTTCGACCTCACCGACCACCGCGTCCTGGGCCTCCACTTCGGCGGCCGCTACGGCTACGGCAACTACGCCGTCCCGCTCTGGCAGATGGCCGACGACCCCCTGCTGCAACGCGCCGAGGTCAATTTCGTCTGAGGGACCCGAGCCCGGGCCCACGCCCCGCGGTCGCGCCCGGCGGCGGACCCGCCGGAAACGCTCGCGCCGTCGCCCTGCCGTGACGCTCGTCCCAGCGGGCGGGGAATGCCACGGCCGGTCGCGCTGTTCGTGCCAGGGGGTGAAGGTGATGAGGTACGGGTGTGGTGGTGCGGCAGCGCCGGCGGACGCCGCGTGGCCCGATGCGCCGGAACCTGCCGTTCGCGTGGTGCGTTCACTTCGCGACCGCCCCGACCCTGGAGGTGCCGTGCCCGGTTCCCGCCCCCGTCCCACGCCCCTGCGCGCCCTGCGCCCCGCAAGCTTCGGCGCCGAGCCCACCGGCGAGCGGCTGGCGAGGATACGCAGATCGCCGCAGTTCCGGGACGGCCAGTTCCGCAACCCCGCCCCCACCCGGCAGCTGCTGCGGGGGTCCGCGCTGCAGATGGCCCGTGCCCAGCTGAGCCGCGAGGGCCGGCTGCGCCGCGCCCCGATCGGCCGGATACCGGTACACCACCCGACCGCCGCGGACTGGGGCCGGCCGCCCGATTCCGGCCTGCGGATCACCTGGATGGGCCATTCGAGCGTGCTCGCCGAAATCGACGGCCACCGGGTGCTCTTCGACCCGGTCTGGGGCGAGCGCGCCTCGCCGTTCAACTGGATCGGGCCCAAGCGGCTGCACCCGGTGCCGGTGAAGCTCGCCGAGCTCGCTCCGATCGATGTCGTCGTCATCTCGCACGACCACTACGACCATCTCGACATGCCCACGATCCGGGGCCTGCGGGACTCCGGCGCGGCCTTCGTCGTACCGCTCGGCATCGGCGCCGACCTGGAATTCTGGGGCGTGCCGGCCGGCCGGATCACCGAGCTGGACTGGCACGAGTCCACCCGGGTCGGCGGGCTGACCCTGACGGCCACCCCCGCACAGCACTTCTGCGGCCGCGGGCTGCGCGGCCTCCAGCACACCCTCTGGGCCTCATGGGTGGTGGCAGGACCCGAGCACCGCATCTACCACAGCGGCGACACCGGCTACTTCCCCGGCTTCGCCGAGATCGCCGCCGCACACGGCCCGTTCGACGCGACGATGATCCAGATCGGCGCGTACTCCGACTTCTGGCCCAGGAACCACCCGCAGGACGCGCCACTGCCGGGAGCCTGGCCCGACATTCACATGACTCCCGCTCAAGGGGTCCAGTCCCACCTTGACCTGCAAAACGGCCAGGCGGGCGGGGTCCTGCTGCCGATCCACTGGGGCACGTTCCAGCTGGCGCCGCATCCGTGGGCGGAGCCGGCCGAGTGGACCATGGCCGCCGCCAGGGCCGTGGAGCAGGACGTTGCGTTCCCCGTTCCGGGGCAGCCCTTCGAGCCGGGGGGAGACCTTCCGACGTCCCCGTGGTGGCGGGACCTGTCCCTGCCACTGACCCGGAAGTGGCCCGTTCCGCTGGCGCCGGCGTTCGTGGAATCGCTCGACCTGGCAGGGGAGAACTGACGCGGGAGGATCCGCGCCGGGGGCGGCACAGCTCCTGTGGCAGCGCCGTTCGGCAGGCCCTGCCGAGTGGACATTCCGCCCCCCAACTCCCGTTCAGGGGGCCGGTGTTGGCCCGGTCGCCCGGTGGCGCGATGCCGTCGCCGGGCCGGGGCCGTTCGTCGCATCGCGGGCGCGGTCGGGCTTCCGGAGGAGCAGCATCGCGGCGTCGTCGTGCAGCTGCCCGCCCACGTGCCGCAGCAGGTCTTCATGGAGCGCGGCGAGGGTGCCCGCGGGCTCCTTGGTGACGTGCCTGGCCAGCCGCTCGGCGAGCGGATAGAACTCCCGTGCGTGGTCGCGCGCCTCGGTCACTCCGTCGGTGTGGAAGAGCAGCTGGTCGCCGTCCGCCAGCAAGACGTCCTGGACGGTGGGGGGCTCGCCGGCCAGGGCCCGGAGGCCGAGCGGCGGAGCCGGCCGGACGGGTTCGACGGGAATCACGTCCGCGTCGCGGACCAGCAGCGGAGCCGCGTGTCCGCAGTTGATCAGCTCCATCCGGTCCGCCTCGGGGTATCCGGCGAGTACCGCGGTGACGAAATCGTCCGGGCCGAGGTCACGGGCCAGGCTCCGCTCGATCCGGTGGACGACGTCGAGGAGATCCGGCTCGTCGTACGCCGCCTCCCGGAAGACCGCCAGAACAACGGCGGCGACCCCCACCGCGGGCAGCCCCTTGCCCCGCACATCGCCCACGATGAGCCGGACCCCGAACGGCGTGGGCACCAGTGCGTAGAAGTCGCCGCCGATCCTGGCTTCGGCGGCCGCGGCGCTGTATCTGACCGCAGCCTGGAACGGTCCGATGGTCTCCGGTACCGGCTTGAGGACGGCGTGCTGCGCCGCCTCGGCGACCGAACGGACATCGGCCAGCACCCGCTCGCGGCGCCTGCGCAGCGCTCCGGCCAGCGCGCCCGCCAAGGTCACGGCGGCCACCGTGGCCAGCAGTATCGCCTGCTGGCCACCCGGCTCCCCGCCACGGAACCCGAGCGCGGCCCCCAGCGCCGTGGCCAGGGCGCCGATCCGGACCACACCCCAGGGCCCGCTGGTGGCGGCGGCCAGCGCGGGGCCGACGACCAGCAGCGGCAGCCAGCTCGTACCGGCTCCGCAGACGAGGGCGAGCAGCGCCACGGCCACCGTGATCAGTACGGGCACGCCGGAGGCGTGGTGGCGTCCGGCGTACGACGTGCCCGACGACCTCCGGTTCGGGGGAGGGGAAGGGCGCCGGTGGCTCTTGCCGTGCCGCCGCAGCGGCGAGAGACGCTCGGTGAACTGCCACTGCGGCCGGTGATCTGGATGGATTCGGGCTTGGCGCATCCTCGTCCGCAGCTCGCTTCCCTACTCGCAGCACATACATGCCGAAATGTCCGTTTCATCAAGGAAACGGGCAGGTGCGCGTCCGCCGCAAGGGCCGGAATTTCAGATAGTGAGCGAGAGTGCCCTGGTCACGCGGTTCGCAGCCGGGATCAGCCGGTCGCGGACCTGGTTGATCGACGAGAGCCGGTTCACCCGCAGTGACACCCCGAGAGAACCGAGCGTCTGCCCGCGGAGCACCGGTACCGCGACGCAGAACGTCCCGAGGGAGTACTCCTCCATGTCCGTGACGGCCGGCGGAAGGGGAGAGGTCTCGAGCCGCCGCAGGAGTTCGGAGCGGCCGGTGACGGTGCGCGGCGTGAGATCGGCGAGGTGATGCCGGGAGAGGTACTCGTCGCGGGCCTCGTCGCCGAGTTCGCGCAGTACGCACTTGCCCAGCGCCGTGGCGTGCGCCGCGTCCTCGAAACCCACCCACAGGTCGACCCGCGGCGCCCGGGGGCTGTCGACGATCTCGGCCACCCGGATCTCGCCGTCCTCGTAGAAGGTCAGGTAGGCGGCGGCCGAAAGATCGTCCCGCAGCGACGCCAGGGCCGGGCGGATGTGGCTGAGCCGTGCCTGCTCACGGCCGCCGGCATGCAGGGTGCCCAGCTTGTCCCCGAGGACGAAGGAACCGTCGTCCAGCTTCCGCAGGTACCCGTCGTGAGTCAGCGTGCGCAAAAGGTGATACGCGGTGGCCAGCGGCAGCCCCGTCTCCCGTGCCAGCTGCTTCGCCGGCGCGCCGCCCTCGTGCGCGCCCACGGCCTCCATCAGGCGGAAGGCACGCTGCACGGAAGTGATGAGAGTGGGGCCCTCGCCGGCCATATGCCCAGCCTGCGCCCGCCGCTCGGCGCAGGCAAGGCGGCGCCTCCTCGGGCCCCCCGAAAGGCGCGTCGGGCGCTCTCAGGCGGCGGGGCCCGAGGGCGCCCCCGGGCCGCCGTCCTGCGCCCCCGTCCGGGTGATCGCGAGGACCGCCATATCGTCGTCGCGCGGCCCGCCGCTCCAGCGCTCGACCTCCCGCACCAGAAGGTCGATGAGCTCCCGGGGGTCGTCGAACGGGCCGAGCCCCGCCAGCTCGGCCACCGGGTCGAAGAACGCGCCGTTCCGGTCCCGGGCCTCGGTCACTCCGTCCGTCACCAGAAGCAGCGTGCTGCCCACCGGGAACGGCCGGTCGACCGGCTCGGGCCGGGCCACCCCCAGGCCGCCCATCCCCAGCGGAAGCCCCGCATCCGCGGACTCCAGCGCGCGCAGCTCGCCGCCGTGGCAGAGGTACGGCGCGGGATGTCCGCAGTCCAGCAGCCGCAGCCCACCGCCCGGGAGTACTTCGCAGATCAGGGCGGTGATGAACCCCTCCAGCCGGATCTCCTCGGAGGTCTGCTCGCTCTCCCGCAGCAGTGCGCGCTCCATCCGGTCGGCCAGCGCCGTCAGCTCCGCTTCCTGCTCCGCCGCCTCGCGGAACGCGCCGAGCAGCACCGATACCGCGCTCACCGCGCCGAGCCCCTTGCCGCGCACGTCGGCGATCAGCAGCCGGACCCCGAACGGGGTGCGCTGCACGGCGTAGGCGTCACCGCCGATCCGGGCCTCGCTCTGGGCGGCCTGATAGCGGGCCGCGATGGCCAGCGGTCCGATGCGCTCCGGCGGCGCGGGCAGCACCGCACGCTGGGCGGCCTCGGCCACCGTCCGCACGAGATCCAGCCGGCGCCCGAACCGGGCGATCACCCGGTTGACCCCGACGCCCATCAGCGCGGCGAAGAGGGTGTTGAAGAGCTCCAGATGGCCCACGACATTGTCGGCGGTGCCGTCCTTCACCGTCAGCGCGAAGACGCCGCAGACGATGGCGATGCCGACCGCGAGGGTGTGCCGCAGCGAGAACAGCGCACCCGCCGTCACGGCGGCCGCCGTCAGCATCGGGTCTCCCCAGTAATCCTGCGGGGAGAACGCGTTCCATACGAGCCCGCCCGCGACCAGCACGCCGGGGGCGAACCGGACATACCGGAGCCACCGGCCGCTGCCGCGCGGGCGCGGGGAGCTCACCGCCGGGCCCGGCCGCCGACGCTCAGCGATGCCCGGGACCGGCAGGCGCCGCCCGGCGGCAGGCCGCCCGCCCGGTGCGCTGACCGGTGTGCTGACCGGTGTGCTCGATGTGACGGTGGGTGGGGGACATCGGAAGCTCCTTGTGCGGACGGACGCGTCCCTCAGCCTTCAGCCCTCGCGCCCCAGGGGCCACCCGGACCGCCCGAACGTGTGTCACCTCATTGCCGATGGCCGGCGATCGACGGCCGATGCGGGGCGGGCCGGCGGCCGGCTCCCGCAGGCGCCGTCGCAATGGAAGCAACTCACCTGACAGGAACGCGAGTTCGCATGAATTCGCACTGTCGTGCGTGTCGCGCCCACTTAAGGAGGTAGCGAGGGGTAGCGAAACCTCGAAGTGGGTCCGACCCCCACCCCGGCAACAACTAGCGTGCGTGCTCCGCGAACTGCCAACGGCCGATCCGGAGGGCGCCGATGCCTACCGCATTCCCCCAGGGGACCCAGACGTTCCCGGAGGTTCAGAGGTCCCCAGAGGTACAGAGTTCCTCCGGGGACCAGCGTTCCCCGGGGAGCGCCCCCCTACCCATTCCCCCGCGGCGCCGGGAGCGGGAAGGCGGACGGCACGGCCGGGCCGCCTTCCCCGAGTCGGCCGCCGACTCGGCGATACGGTCCCGCCTGGTCCGGCTCGCCGCCGTCCCCTGCCTCCTCGTCGCCGTCATCTGTACCGCCGTTGCCGCCTTCGCCGTCCAGTCCGGCGGCGCCCACCTCACCGGCCGCGAGTGGCCGGTGCTGGCCGGCGGGCTGGGCCTGGTCTGCGTCATCGTGCTCGCCGCGGGCGCCACCGCCAACGCCGAGGCCCGCGCCGTCGTACAGCGCTACGCCCGCCTCCGCGAGGTCTGCGCCCGCAGCCAGTCCGACCTCTACGACCTCCTGGACCGGGTGCGGCAGGGCGACCGCCTGCACCACCGCGAACCCGGCCACGAGCCCGCCCCCGCGCCCACCGGCGACACCCTCGACCTCCTCGCCCACGAAGTGACCGCCGCCGGACGGGCCGCCGAGGCCGCCGTCATCGACGCCGTCGCCATCGCCCGCAGCAACGCCACCGGCAGCGAGCAGAAGGTCGAGGTCTTCGTGAACCTCGCCCGGCGCCTGCAGTCCCTCGTCCACCGCGAGATCCTGCTGCTGGACGAGCTGGAGCACCAGGTCGAGGACCCCGACCTGCTCAAGGGAATCTTCCACGTCGACCACCTGGCCACCCGCACCCGCCGGCACGCCGAGAACCTCGCCGTCCTCGGCGGCGCCATCTCGCGCCGCCAGTGGACCCGCCCGATCTCCATGATCGAGGTCCTGCGGTCCGCCATCGCCGAGGTCGAGCAGTACCCGCGGGTCAAGCTCGTCCCCTCGATCGAGGGCCATCTGCAGGGCCACGCCGTCGCCGACGTCGTCCACCTGCTCGCCGAACTCGTCGAGAACGCCGCCATCTACTCCGCCCCGCAGACCCCGATCATGCTGCGCGCCCAGCTCGTCACCGCCGGCCTCGCGGTCGAGGTCGAGGACCGCGGTCTGGGCATGGACCTCGACGAGCAGACGCAGATGAACGCGCTGCTGGCCGACCCCGACCACGTCGATGTCGCCGAGCTGTTGAGCGACGGCCGGATCGGACTCTTCGTCGTGGCCTCGCTCGCCCGCCGGCACGGCATCGTCGTACAGCTGCGGAGCAACATCTACGGCGGCGTGCAGGCGGTACTGATCGTGCCCAAGGAGCTGCTCGGCGACGAACCGGCCGAGTCGGCGGAGCAGGGCGCGGCGACACCCGGCGCACCGGAGACCGCCCCGCCGCTCGAGCGCGACGACCACTACCCGTACGACGACGCGTACGCCGGCCCCCGGCACGCCGCGGACCACCGGAGCCTCGACGGTCTCGACGCCGCCCCCGGCCTCGCGCTCGAAGCTCCCCGGCACAGCGACGACGACCGCTCGGCCATGCCCCCGCCCCGCCCCGTGCACCACCGCCCCGACGCCGACCCCGGCCCCGTCCAGCTGCCGCCCGCCCCGCCCGTGGACCTGGACAACGGCACCCGCCCCCGGCTGCCGCGCCGCATCAAGCAGACGCATCTGGTCCCCGAACTCCGCGGCGACCCCATCCTGCCGACGACCGGCACCGGCCCCGAACGCGACCACGACCCGACCCTGATGGCCACCTTCCAGCGCGGCTTCAGCCTCGGCGACGACACCTACGCGGCCGGCCTCGCCGCCTACCGCAACCGCAACACCGCAGGCCAGGGCGGCGACACCAGCGGCCCCGGCGGCACTGAGCTGCTTGACGAACGTGACCACGAGGCCCCGACGGCCCGCCCACGAGGAGACGACCACAACCATGGTGAGTGATGTGCACACGCAGTCGCATGCGCAGCTCCAGGGCCAGCAGCAGGGGGAACTGTCCTGGCTGCTGACCGGACTCGTGCAGCGTGTCCCGCATACCAACCGCGCCCTCCTGCTGTCCTCCGACGGCCTGGTCAAGGCCGCTCACGGCTTCGACCCGGACAGCGCCGACCATATGGCGGCCCTCGCCTCCGGCCTCTACTCCCTCGCCCGCAGCACCGGAGCGCGCTTCGCGCCGGGCGACAAGGTCCTCCAGGTCGCCGTCGAGCTGGAGTCCAGCTTCCTGTTCGTCTCCGCCGCCGGATCGGGTGCCTGCCTGGCCGTCCTGGCGGGGCGCGACGCCGATGTGGGCGTGCTGTCGTACGAGATGGGGATGCTGGTCAAGAGCGTCCGGCCGTATCTGTCCACCCCCGCCCGCCGGCAGACACCGGCGGCAGGCGGTCGCTGAGCATGCCGCTGCGCCGCCGGACGCGGCATGGCGGCCAGGACCCGGCCTGGTACGACGACGCGGCGGGCCGGCTCGTCCGGCCGTACACGATCAGCAACGGCCGGACCCGCCCCACCGCGCACTTCGATCTGCTGACCATGGTGATGGCCACGGGGCGGCGGCCCGTGGCCTGCCAGGGACCGGACTACGCCCAGGTGCTGGGGCTCTGCGGCGGGCCGGTCTCGGTCGCCGAGATCGCCGCCCACATACGGCTGCCCGCCGTCGTCACCAAAGTGCTCCTCGCCGACCTCGTCGACTGCGGAGCGCTCACCGCGCGGGCCCCCGCAGCCGTTTCGGCGGATCCCGCGGCCCGTACCGACCGAGCCCTGCTGGAGGCGGTGCTGAATGGACTTCGCAAACGACTGTGACCCCTCGACCCCGGAGGATCCCTCATCCGACCTCTTTCCGACCGCGCTCAAAATCCTGGTCGCGGGCGGCTTCGGGGTCGGCAAGACCACCTTCGTCGGAGCGGTGAGCGAGATCGAACCGCTCAGTACGGAGGAACTCCTCACCCAGATCGGCATCGGCACCGACGATCTGGCGGGCATCGAGGACAAGAACACCACCACCGTCGCCATGGACTTCGGCCGGATCACCCTGGGATCCGAGCACGTCCTCTACCTCTTCGGCACGCCGGGCCAGCAGCGCTTCTGGTTCATGTGGGACGAACTGTCCAACGGCGCGCTCGGCGCGGTGATCCTCGCCGACACCCGCCGCCTGGACCAGTGCTTCGCCGCCGTCGACTTCTTCGAGCGGCGCGGTATCCAGTTCATCGTCGCGGTCAATGAGTTCGACGGCTCCTATCACTACGAACCGGACGAGGTGCGCGCCGCCATAGACCTCTCGGAACGGACCCCGGTCGTCCTCTGCGATGCCCGCCAGTGCAGTTCGGCCACCAACATCCTGGTCTCGCTCGTCGAGCATCTGCTCACCCCCGCCCTAGCCGCCACCCAGGAGCTGCCATGAAGCATCCCGCCTCCCGTGTTCCGTACGTCCCCTACGACCCCACGCGCCGGCTGCTGCTCACCCCCGAGGACAACGAGGCCCCGGCGCGCGTCGCCAGGCTGCGCGAACTGGGCATCGGCAGCTCCCCGTTGCCCGCGTTCGACGACTTCGCCCGCAAGCTGGCCAGTACCACCCGGACGCCGTACGCGATGGTCAACTTCATCGACGAGAAGCGGCAGTACTTCGCCGGGCTCTACGCCCCCGACCTCGACCAGGCCGTCGAGCTGGGACCGGCGCCGCCCAGCGGCCGCCCGGGCCGGGTCATGGCCCGCGACCACGGCTACTGTCCGCATGTCGTGGTCCGCCGCAAGGCCCTGGTCCTGGAGGACGTCTGCGACTACCCGCGCTTCGCGGGCAACCCCGTCGTCGACGAGATCGGCATCCGCTCCTATATGGGCGCGCCGCTGATCGACCGTACGGGCATGACGCTGGGCACCGTCTGTGTGGTGGACCTGGAACCGCGCCCCTGGGGGCGGGAGGGACTGGCGACCATCAAGTCGCTGGCCGCGGAACTCGTCGAGCAGATTCATCACATGGAAGACCAGCAGCAACAGCGGCAGGGACAGCAGCAGTCCGACGCGTCCTGACCCGGCGCCCGCGTGACGGGCCGCGGTATCGGTTCCGGTGACCGAGAGCCGCGGCCCGGCTGCTCACTTCTGCGGCACGAACCAGGCGTATCCCCGCCACGGCCGGGTGCGCTGGCCCGGCACCGTGGGCGGGGCGGGCTCCTCCGGCCGCTCGGCGGGCTCCAGCCGCAGCAGCTCCGCCAGCCGGCTCGACCACTCGCCCTTCACCTGGCCCAGCGCCAGCTCGCCCAGCCGCAGCAGCTGGACGTCGGACGTCCCGGCCGGCGCGAAAATATGGTGCGCATCGCGCAGGAACCGCTCCACCGGCCGGTCGGTGAACAGCCCGCACCCGGCGTGGATGTCCATCGCATCGCGCGCCGACTCCAGCGCGGACTCCACATTGACCAGCTTGGCGTTCATCAGCTCGGCATCGCACGGCAGCCCCTGGTCCAGCAGATGCACCGCGTGGTACGCGGACAACCGGGCCAGCAGCAGCCGGGACTGGATGCGGCCCAGCTTGAGCTTGATGTTGCTCAGCTCGGCGAGCGGTTTGCCGTAGCGCTGCCGCTCGGCGCAGAACCGCGAGGTCTCGTCCAGCACCGCCTGATGGATCCCCAGCGACACCGCGGTCAGATTGGGCCGCCCGTAGAGCACGCTGGAGGAGTACGCCACGGACAGCCCGTCGCCCTCCCTGCCCAGCAGATTGGCCGCCGGGACCCGGCAGTTGTCGAAGAACAGCTCGCCGAAGCTGAAGCCGTGCAGGCCCATCGCGGGCTGCTGTTCCCCGACCCGGAAGCCGGGGGTGTCGGACTCGACGAGGAACGCGGACAGGCCCTTGGAGCCCTCGCCGGTGCGGACCACCACGCCGTGCAGATCGCCGACATGGCTGTTGCCGACGTAGATCTTGCGGCCGTTGAGGACGTAGTCGTCACCGTCGCGGACCGCGGTGCTCTCCATGCCCAGGACATGGCCGCCGGACTGTGGTTCGGTCACGGCTATGGTCGGCAGGCAGTCGCCGGAGGCGATGGCCGGCAGCCAGGTCTTCTTCTGCTCCTCGTTGCCGAAGTGGACGATCTTCGCGACACCCAGCTGGGACGCCTGCACCATCGCGCCCATGGCGGCGCTGACCCTCGACAGCTCCTCGATGATGATGGTCTTGGCGATGTGTCCGGCGCCCATCCCGCCGTATGCGCGCTGTACGGTCGCGCCGATCCACCCCTGGCGGGCGATCAGGCGCGAAAGGTCGTGGCAAACGGAACGGCTCGCCTCCATTTCGGCAATCCGGGGGCGGACCTCGCACTCTGCGAAGTCCCGCACCCGCTGCCGGAGTGCTTCATGTCGCTGGTCGTTGAAATAGCGATGCAAGACGAGCCCTCCTCCGCGATCCATCCCGCGCTGGTCGCACCTCGCCCAGGGACGGCACTGGCGATGCCGTCTACCTCGTCGTTCCGGAACGTGATCTGTCGCTTACCGCGTGCAATACCCGTTGGCATACCTACTGCGGGGCGCATAAAACATCAACTGGTGGCATTTAAGCGATGAGTTGAAGCGCGAAGTAGTTGCGCACACCCCCCTCCCAAGAAGGGCGGTGGCGCGGCTCCGGACGCCCCGGAAAACCGCGCCACCCCACGCCTCCCCGGCGGGCTCGGACCGTTCAGTGCGCGGCGTCGCAGCAGGACTCGCGACGCTGCTGCCGGCCCACCTCCAGCCAGTCGACGGCGGTCCGTGCCGCCGTCCGCGCCGACCGGTCGGCGGGCGCGGCGTGCGAGTCGGGCGACTCGGGCGCCGGGAAGGAATCGACCAACTCCCGCCGCTCGAAGACCCGTCCGCCCCGCAGCACCGCCGAGATCCGTACCAGCGAGGCGAAATCGGTGAACGGATCGCCGTCCACCAGCGTCATATCGCCGAGCTTGCCGACCTCCAGCGTCCCCAGATCCCGTTCCGCGCCGAACATCTTGGCGGGCAGCGCGGTCGCCGTCCGCAGCGTCCGGGCCACGCTCAGCCCGCCCCGGTGCAGCGCCCGCAGACACAGATGCAGGGACAGCCCGACCGGCGACAGGGGCTGGTCGGTGCCCAGTGCCACCAGCCCGCCCCCGTCCAGCACGCGCCGGTAGATGGCGACTTCGGTCCCGATGTCGGCCAGCTGGGCGGGCGTGGGCCGGTGCCCGGCGTGCTCCCGTACGAAGGCGGTGTCCCAGGGCGGCATCAGCCTTTGCACCCGGTCGTCGTCCACCAGCGAAGGATCGTCGCCGAGCAGTGCGGCCGCCGAGAACGGCGTCGCGAGAAGGTGGAAGTCGGTACCGGTGTAGATCTCCTCGACGTCCTGATAGGAGTGCGCGGAGCCGGAAACGGCATGCCCGAACTCCAGCCGCTGCGTGGCCTGCAGATGGGTGGTCAGGTCCTGACCCAGCTGTAAGCCGGGGGACAGCAGATGGCTGCCCGCGCGCACGCCGAGCCGCTGGTGGGCGAAGCGCGCGGCCTCCGCCATCACCCAGCCCGGCGCCCGGACATAGGTCTTGACGAAGTCCCACTCCAGGGCCGCACCCCGCGCCAGCGAACGCCGCAGCCCGGCGCGGGTGCCGTGCGCCCGCCCCATGCTGTACGCGACCCGCCCGCCATCGAGCAGCTCCCCGCAGGTCAGCAGCCGTGGCCCGGTGAGCGCCCCGGTCGCCACCGCCTCCCGGATGCGGACCTGCTCGTACGAGAAGCCACCGCAGGAAACCGCGGTGGTGATCCCGTACGCCAGCTGCAGCGCCGTCTGCCGGCCGCCGTAGGTCGTCTGCCACGGGTGGGTGTGCGCGTCCCACAGGCCGGGCAGCACCGTCTGTCCGGAGGCGTCCACCCGCCGGGCCGCGCCCGCGCGGGACGCCCGGTGCGGCTCCACCGCCGTGATCCGCCCGTCCCGCACGACCACATCGACGTCCTCGCGTACCTCCTCCCCGGTGCCGTCCCAGAATCTGCCCGCGTGGACGACGGTGTCCCGGGCGCGCGTCCGGCGATGCTCCAGCGCCACGGGTACGGTCCGGGCCGGGCCGCCGTCCACCCCGATCAGCCGCAGCTTGCCGGCCGAGAGGTACAGGAGCGACAGCGAGCCGGAATCCCCTGACCACGACGGGTGGTCGGCGCTCTCCTCGGTCAGCTGCCGCGGCGCACCGTCCGGCGTGCCGTCGGGCCGTACCGGCAGCACCCACAGCGCGGATTCGGCGATCAGCGCCATCCAGCGCCCGTCCGGGGACCAGACGGGCCCGGAGTCGTACCGGTCGGCGATCGAGAGGTGCTCGGCGGGCGTGTACAGGCGTCCCTGCCCGGTCTCGGTGTCGAGGACCCGGATGACGTTGTAGCCCTCGCGGAAGCGATGGTTGAGGCGATTGCGGTCGCAGTAGGCCAGATAGCGGCCGTCGGGCGACCAGCTGGGACGCCCGGGCAGCCCGCCGCCGCCCATCGGCGCGGCCAGTACCTTCTCGGTGCCGTCCGCCAGGGTGCGCACGACGAGATTCCCCGACATGTCGAGCGCGGCCAGCCGCCCGCCGTCCGGCGACAGTGCCGGCTGCACCCGGCCCCCGGCGGCCAGCACCGTCTCCTCGCCGGTGGCGAGCTCGCGCCGGCGCACCGCGAACAGCCCGTCCCGGTCGTCCGCGTAGACCAGCGCACGGCCGTCGCGTGACCAGCTCGGCGCCAGGACGTACCGGGTGGCCGGCGCCTGGACGATCCGCTGGGGCGCTCCGCCCTCCGAAGTGGGCGCGATCCAGAGGGAGTTGAGGGCGGCAAAGGCGACCCGGCGGCCGTCGGGGGACAGCGCGGGCAGATGCACCCCGCGTACCGGCCCCGCCCCCGCCCGCTCGAACCCGTAGTCCTTGACGCGGTAGCGCGGGCGGTCCAGCGGCAGCTTCGCGCGGAACGGGAGGGTCTCGGCCCGCGCCGGAGCGTCCACCGGGACGATCCGGAACTGACCGCCGACCGTCAGCAGCAGGGCCTCCCGCGAGACCCAGCGCGGCGGTACCGGCTCCACGTCCCCCTCGACCTCGACCCGGGTGCCGTCCACCACCAGGGTGCAGGTGGGGCCCGGATAGTCGGTCGTCCGCAGATACGCCAGCCGCCCGGCGGGGGACAGTGCGGGCGTCATCACCTGGGCGGCCGCCGTCTCGGTGTGCTCGGTGCGCACCTCGCCGCCACCGTCGGCCGGCACCGAGGCCACCGTGCGGGAGGTCAGCGTGGCGCCGGTGACCCGGCCCCGTACGAAGGCGATCCGGGAGCCGTCCGGTGACCAGCAGGGATCGAAGTCCTCCCAGGCGCCGTCCTGGTGGGGCCCGTCCTGACCGGGCAGCCCGGTCACCCGCGTCAGCCGATTCGTCGCCACCTCCAGCACCCAGATCCGGTACGGGCCGCCCGCCACCGCGTCGCCGCCCCGCTCCGAGGCGAACGCGATCCGGGTCCCGTCGGGGGACCAGGCGGGGCCGCGGTCGTCCCAGGGGCCGTCGGTCAGCTGCTTCAGGCCGGTGCCGTCGGCGCCCAGCGTCCACAGGTGGAAGCCGCCGCCCCGATAGGCGCAGACGGCGATCCGGCGGCCGTCGGGGGAGTGCACCGGACGGGTGGGCTCCAGGTCGGGCGGGGTCAGGGCCACCGCGTCGCCGCCCGTACGCGGCAGCGACCACAGGACGTTCTGGACCTCGGCGATCAGCCGGTCGCCCGCCGGGGAGAGGGAGGCCGCGCCGTTGGTGGCGGCCGTGAAGGAGAGCGCCGTACCGGGGGAGCCGGCATCCTCGGCCCATGCGCCTGGGGCTGCGGTCCCGGCCAGCCCGGCCACGGCGGCCGCCGACGCCGTGCCCTGGAGAAATCTGCGGCGGGACAGCGGCGGGGGAGGGGACGGCAGCAGGGGGGAGGCGGCGGAGCCGGGGGAATCGGGCGAGCGGGGAGCGTCCTCGGGACGGTCTGTGGTGTCCAACGATCCTCCTGGGAAAGGGGGTTGCGGCAGGAGCCGGGAAAGAACCGGCCGATCCTGTCACGTCGCGCGGGTACGTCGCGCGGGTACGGGGTCAGCCGCGGCACGCGCGCCCCATGGCGCACCGCCGCCCGGCGCGGAAGAGTGGCCCCGACGACTCTCAGCCATCACCCCGGCAGTCAGGAGACGACGCCATGCAGGCCATGCAGCAGGACTTCCACCAGGCCCCGGACGGTGCCCGCATCGCCACGTACACCTGGCTCCCGGAGTCCGGCCGGCCGCGTGCCCTCGTCCAGATCGCCCACGGCGCCGCGGAACACGGCAGGCGCTACGACACCTTCGCCCGCTTTCTGGCCGGCAACGGCTATGGCGTCATCGCGTCCGACCATCGCGGCCACGGCGGCACCGCGCTCTCCACCGGGGGCCGCGGGGTGGTCGGCGAGGAGGCCTGGCGGGCGATCGTCGCCGACCTCAAGGGCATCGGCAACCATGCCGCCGCCGCCCACCCCGGCGTCCCCCTGGTCCTGTTCGGCCACAGCATGGGTTCGATGCTGGCCCGCGACTACTCCCAGGAATACGGCGCCGACCTCGCCGGACTGATCCTCTCCGGCACCTTCCGCACCCTGCCCGGCCTGGACATCGACGCCGCCGTCGGTGCACTGGAACAGGAGGTCGCCGCGCACGGCCGCGGCCACCTCTCCTCCTTCATCCCGCGCACCTTCAGCTCCTTCAACGATGCCTTCGCCAGCCGCACCGGCTACGAATGGCTCTCCCGCGAGGCCACCGAGGTCGACCGCTACGTCGCCGACGACGACTGCGGCTTCCCCTTCTGCGCGGGCCTCGCCCTCGACTGGGTCCAGGCCATCCGCAAGATCAACGACCCGGCCAACCTCGCCCGCATCCCCCGCGGCCTGCCCGTCCATGTGGCCGTCGGCGACCAGGACCCCTGCCACCAGCACATGACCCTGGTCCACGAACTCCTCGAGGACTTCCGCTACCTCGGTACCCGCGACCTCACCTGGAAGGCGTACCCGGACGCCCGCCACGAGATCCTCAACGAGACCAACCGGGACGAGGTCCACAGCGATCTGCTGGCGTGGCTCGACAAGCACGTCTGAGGCGACGGGCGGGCCCCGCGCTGCCGGCCCCTCCGGCGGTGCGCCGCCCTACCGCCCCAGGAAGCCCGCGATCCGCTCTCGCATGCCGCGCGGGTCGAGACCGTGCCCGGCCAGGTGTTCGTCCATCCCTCCGTAGCGGCGCAGCTCCTGGCGGCCGACGCCCAGCCCCAGTACGCGGTGCGGGCGGTCCTCCAGGGCCTCGTTCGCAAAGCGGGTCGAGGTGCCGGCGAGGTACGGCTCCACGATCACCACATTCGCGGCGTCGGCCGCCCCGGTTGCGGTCCGCAGCGTCTGCGCGTCGAACGGCCGGACGGTCGTCGCGTACAGCACGGTCACGTCCAGCCCCTCGGTCGCGGCGAGCACCGGGTCCAGCATCGGCCCGACGGCCACCACCACCCCGTCGCGCCCCTCCCGCAGGGTCAGGAAGCGGGCTCCGTCGACCGGCCGCGGCGCCTCGTTGGCCTGCACGGACAGCCGTACGTAGACCTTGTCGTCACCGGCCGCGGCGGCCCGCCGCAGCAGCACCTCGGCCTCGTCCGGGTGGCCGGGCACATGCACCGTCCAGCCGTCGAGGGTGTCGAGCAGGCCGACATCGCCGGGCGCCATATGGGTGAAGCCGCCGCTGGGCCAGTCGTACGAGCCGCCGGCGCTCACCAGTACCCCGCCGACGCCCTGGTGGCCGAAGTCGAGCTTCACCTGCTCGAAGGGGCGCTCCACCAGGAAGCTGGCGAACGTGTGCAGCACCGGCCGCAGACCGGTGAGCGCCAGCCCGCCGCCCACCCCGATCAGCAGCTGCTCCCTGATGCCCACGTTCACCACCCGGTCGGGGTGCCGTCGGGCCGCATCGGTGAAGCCGTCCTTGCCGATCTCGGCGAGCACGACGGCGAGCCGCGGGTCCTCGTCGAGCAGCCGCGAGGTGACCGAGGCGAAACGCTCACGCATGGTGTCCATCACTGAATCCCTTTCGAAGTGCAGAAGTGCGGAAGTGCGGAAGTGCGGAAGTGCACAAGCACGCGAGCCCGGAAGAAGGGGGGCGGTCAGGCGGGCGGTCAGGCGGTCTTGGGCTCGACGCGGGCGACCACCGCATGTGGACGGCCCGGGTGCGGCGCGGCGAAGGCCTCGTACAGCGCCTCGTGGTCGCGGCCGTCGACGGTGGCCACGGACCAGCCGGCGGCCTCGAAGCGGGCGGCGATTCCGCCGGGCCGGGCGTGCGAGGCGGAGGAATTGTCGATGACGAGGGTGCCCAGCCGGTCCAGGCCGGTGGCGCCCGCGTAGGCCAGTGCCTCGTGGTTGCTGCCCTCGTCCAGTTCGGCGTCGCCGATCAGCACCCAGACGGCGGGCCGCGTCCGGCCCTGCGCCCGTAGCCCGAGGGCGGTGCCGACGCCGAGCGGCAGCCCGTGCCCGAGCGAGCCGCTGCCGATCTCCGCGCCCGGTACGAGCATCCGGTCGGGGTGGTGCCCGAGCGGCGAGTCGTACGAGCCGAAGCCCGGAAGCCAGTCGGCGGGGAAGAAGCCCTTGGCGGCCAGTACGGCGTAGTAGGCCATCGGTCCGTGGCCCTTGGAGAGCAGAAAGCGGTCCCGGTCGGGGTCCTCGGCGGTGGCGGGGGAGACCCGCAGTATCCGGTCGTAGAGCACCCAGAGGGCGTCGAGTGTGGAGGTCGCGGCCGGGCCGTGCTTCTCATCGCCCGTCATCAGGCTCATGAGAGCGGGGAGTTCGTCGAATCCGGCCGGGGTGGTGGTCGTGAGGGGCGGCGTGAGGGCTGCGTTCGTCATACGGCAGAGCCTGCAACCTCAAGCGCCCTTGAGGTCAAGCCTGGGGTGCGGGCCCTCCCCGCGCCCCAGGCGGCCGGAGTCAGGCCTGGCTCGAATTGAAGACGTCCTGCTCGATGAGGATCTTGTCGATCCGGGCCTTGTCCACCCGGTTCGTCACCTCCGCGACCTCCTGCCGGTCGCGAATGCACTTGGCCAGCGTGAACGCCGACGACACCACGAAGACCAGCCCGAGTGCGAGAAACCCGCGCTCCCAGGGCCCGACCGGCAGCTTGATGATCCCGATCATCAGCGCCACCAGCGACAGTCCGAACGAGGTCGCGGCCTGCACAAAGAACGCCGTGGTCGTCGGCCGCTGAATGGATGGAGTAGTCATGCGCGTAGCGTGGCGGCGCGGTGACGCGGGCGCATGAGTACGGGTACTCATCCGCGGCGCCCGCCCCGGCGGTCCGCCGCGCCGGAATGTGGCGGCGCCGACCCTCTGACATGGGGTATTGTTCTCGTGCGCGGTCGGTCCGGGACATCTCCCGGCCGGAACGGGCAAACGGGACGTGGCGCAGCTTGGTAGCGCACTTGACTGGGGGTCAAGGGGTCGCAGGTTCAAATCCTGTCGTCCCGACAGTGAAGTCGGATTGTTTCACCGCTCAGGGGTCATCTTCGGATGGCCCCTGATGTGCGTTGCGGGCTTCTTGCCGACGTATCCGACCCTCCACTTTCTGAGATATCCGATCTCCTTGTGCCCTTGTGCCCTTGTGCCCTTGTGCCGTTGGCCGGTGGTGAGAGGCGGGCGCTCGGCGCTTGTCAGGGCGACCGGCCGGAGCGGGCCTCGGGGGATGTCGCCGGGGCGGCCGCAGGACGCCGACGCGCGACGGGCAGTGTCAGACCCCCCAACTAGTCTTGGCGCCAACGATGTTGATGTTCAACGGGGAGGCGCGAAATGGGCCGGTCGGAGCGGGTACGCGACGTCGGGGACGGGGCCGCGGGGGAGGACGGGTTCGTCGTTCCCGAGGCGTGGCGGGAGCGGGTCCATGTGCGGCGTGGGGGAATTGCCGGACCGCCGGTCGAGACCGACTCCCGGGCGGCCGGGGTCATCCGGCGCAGGCTGACGAAGGTCCGGGCCGATCTGGACGGGGTCCTGGACCACTCGTCGAGTGACAAGGGGATGGCGGACGCGGCGCGTGCCCATCTGAACGGGGAGCCGGATCCGCTGGGCGCGGCCGTGGTCGCGGCGGCCATCTGGTCGATGTCGGGGTGGGACGAAGAGAAGTGCGAGGGCTTCACGGACGCCTGGGCCGAGCGGCACGGGCTGCTCTTCGCCGCCGTGGCGACCGCGGAGCTCAGCCGCGTCCTCGTCCTGAGCAGGACGAAGAAGCCGACTTTCGACGGCTGGGTGACGGTCCTGGGCGATGACAACTCCGCCTCCGGTTTCGACGACGTCGAAGGGGCCGCCCGCCGGACGAGGGAAATGCTGGCGGCCGCCGACGAGGCGGAATACCAGGAGGTCGTCGCCGCGCTGGCGGACCACCGGCTGACCCAGTATCAGCGGGTGGTCGTCTCCTACCTGGCGCCGACCCGTACGGACTGGTCGGACGAGCTGGTCGCCACCCCGTTGACGGCCCGGTATGCGCGGCGCTCGCCGCTGCTGGTGTGTGCGCTGAGCTCGGGGGAGCAGCTCGCTCTGCTGAGGGAGCGGCAGAGCGAGGCCTGGCTGCAGATTCCGCCGGTGGCACAGACGGTGGCCGAGGGTGTCGGCCCGGCGCTGGTGCCGACGCTGGTCGAGCTGCTCGACGACGACCGGGAGCATCCCGTCCTGTGGGGTCTCCACCAGATCTACGGGGCGCTGGTCGCCATGCCGGGCGATGAGGCGTTCGGTGCGCTCGCCTCCCGGCTCGGGCGGCCGGGTGTCCATGGGGCCGTACTGGAGGCGAAGAAGCGGTTCCCGGTGCGGGCGGTGCGGCTGCTGGCCGATGCGGCCACCGGCTCCTCCCGCAGGGCGCGGATGGCCCAACGGCTGCTGCGGGAGCACCTCAACGCCCACCCCGCCCTGGCCGAGGACGTGGTGCCGACCCTGCCCGACGCCGCACGGAAGACGATCGGGATGGCCATGCGGGCCAGGGAATGGGTGGTGGAGGCGGCTCCGGACACGCTGCCCGACGTGCTGGTGGACCCGCCCTGGGGGCGCGAGGACGCGGTGGGCACCGAGCCGGCCCCGGGCGACGAGATCGATGTCCATCTGCTGCCTCAGGTGCTGCTGCGCGGGAGCCGGCGGGCCCTGCCGGTGCCGTCCGTTCGGCATCTGGTGAGGATGCTCGCCGTGGCCCGGCCCGGTGCGGCGGGCCACGCGGGTGCGGCGGATTCCGGTGTCGACGTGGTCAAGGAGCTGTGCGAACCGGCGTCGCTGGATGAATTCGTGTGGGCGCTGTTCCGGCAGAGCGCCGAGGCGCCGGCCTGGGCGCTGGCCGCGCTGAAGCGGCTGGGCGGCGAGGAGACGGCCCGCGAGCTGACCCACCTCATCCGCGCCTGGCCGCGGCGGGGGCACTACCGCAAGGCGATGGTCGGGGTCGATGTGCTGGCCGCCATCGGGAATGACGTCGCCCTGATGCATCTGAGCGGGATCGCCCAGCGGACCAGGCACAACAGCGTCAAGAAGGCGGCCTGGGACCACCTTCACCGGCTCGCCGGTGAGCGCGGACTGACCGCGGAGCAGTTCGCCGAGCGGCTGGTCCCCGGCTTCGGACTGGAGCAGAACGGCAGTCTGACCCTCGATTACGGCAGCCGCCGGTTCACCGCCGGCTTCGACGAGCAGCTCCGGCCGTATGTCACCGATGGGGACGGCAAGCGGCGCAAGAACCTGCCCCGGCCCGGTGTGCGCGACGACCAGGTCCTCGGGCCGCTCGCCTACCGGCGGTTCGCCGGGCTGAAGAAGGACGTGCGGGTGGTCGCCGCGGACCAGATCCGGCGCATGGAACGGGCGATGGTGTCCCAGCACCGATGGTCCCTGGCCGAGTTCCGCGCGACCTTCGCGGAGCATCCCTTGCTGTGGCACCTCGCCCGGCGGGTGGTGTGGACCGGCGAGTACGGCGACACCCGTCGCGACTTCCGCCTGGCGGAGGACCGCACCCTCGCCGACGTCGAGGACGAGGCGTTCGCCCTTCCGCGCGCGGCAAAGATCGGCATTCTTCATCCCGTCCATCTGGCCGCGGACCACAACTGGGCGGAAGTACTCGCCGACTACGAGATCCTCCAGCCGTTCGCCCAGCTCGAGCGGCCCGTCCATGCGCTGGCCGACGACGAGCGGGACGGCGCGGACCTTACGCGCTTCCACGGCATCACCGTGCCGACCGGCGGGGTCCTCGGGCTGGAGAAGCGTGGGTGGCGGCGGGCTGCTCCCCAGGACGGCGGCGTACAGCCGTGGATCTCCCGCGAGATACCCGGCGGCCTCTCGGTGGTGGTGGGGCTGAACCCGGGCATTGTCGTCCGCGCGCCCTATGAGCGGCCCGAGCAGGCCATCACCGGCGTCACGGTCCGCGACCTCTCCGATGGCGGGCGGCGCCGGAAGAAGCGTCCCCAGCGGACCTTCGGCGACCTCGACCCGGTGACCGTCAGCGAACTGCTCACCGATCTCGTCGACCTGACCGGGCCGGGCTCCTGACCGGGTCCAACCCTCTGGCCCGGCCGAACCGCTGACCGTGCCGAACTCCTGAACCGTGCCGAACTCCTGAACCGCGCCGACCTTCCGAACCGCGCCGACCTTCCGAAAATGCGCCGACCTTCGAACCGCGAGGCACCACATCGTGACATCACCACCCGTATCCACCCCTGGGCCCATCCCGGGATCCACGTCCGAGTCCAACCCCGGATCGAACGGATCCGCGTCCGCCCAGCGGCCGCCCGCCGAAGTCCGCTTCGCGGACGAACTGGCCCGGCTCCGCGACACCGACGACGGCCACCGGCCGCCCGGCTGGGCCCTCAGCCTGGACGCCGCCCGACGGTTCATCGTCGGGGACGACAAGCGCGGCATCAGCCGCAAGTTCGTCGGCGACTCGGCCCTGGTCGACCGCGCCCTGGTCACCCTGGCGACCAGCCGCGGGCTCATGCTGGTCGGCGAGCCGGGAACGGCCAAGTCGCTGCTGTCGGAGCTGATCGCCGCCGCCGTCAGCGGAGAGTCCACGCTGACCGTCCAGGGCGGCGCGGCCACCACCGAGGACCAGATCAAGTACTCCTGGAACTACGCCCTCTTGGTGTCCGAGGGGCCGTCCACACGGTCCCTGGTGCCGGCGCCGATGCTCCGCGGAATGACCGGCGGCAAGATCGTCCGCTTCGAGGAGATCACCCGCTGCCCGCTCGAGGTCCAGGACTCGATGCTCTCGCTGCTGTCCGAGCGGGCCCTCGCGATTCCCGAACTGGCCGGCGCCGAGGGCATGGTGTTCGCCACTGAGGGGTTCAACGTCATCGCGACCGCCAACACCCGTGACCGCGGCGTCAACGAGATGAGCGCGGCCCTCAAGCGCCGGTTCAACTTCGAGACCGTATTCCCCATCGCCGACCCGGCCACCGAACTCGACCTGGTCGAGCGGGAGGCCAACAACCTGCTGCGGCGCTCCGGAGTGGAGATACCGGCACCCCGGGACGTACTGGAGGTGCTGGTCACCGCGTTCCGCGAACTGCGCACCGGCAGCGCGGAGTCGGAACACGGCGGAGGGTCCACGGACCGGCTCTCCACGGTGATGAGCACCGCCGAGGCGGTCTCCGTCGCGCACGCCGTGGGCCTGCGTGGCTGGTATCTGCGGGGCGAGGCGGGTTCGCCCGCCGACATCGTGGAGTGCCTGGCGGGCACGGCGGCGAAGGACAACGCCGAGGACCTCGCCCGGCTGCGCCGCTATCTGGAGCAGCGGGTGCCGCGGAAGAAGGGCGCCCAGTGGAAGGCCCTGCACCGCGCCCGTCATCTCCTCCCGGACCGGTGAGGGCGAGGTGATGGCCAAGTGACCGCCACCTTCATCGGGGTCCGCCACTTCAGCCCGGCCTGCGCCCGTCTGGTGGCCTCGACCATCGAGTCGCTGCGCCCCGCGTTCGTCCTGGTGGAAGGGCCCGCCGACATCAATGACCGGATCGACGAGCTGCTGCTCGGCCACGATCTGCCGATCGCGGTGTTCAGTTCCTACCTGGACGGCGAGCGGTACGAGAATTCCTGGACGCCGTTCTGTGCGTACTCCCCGGAGTGGGTGGCGCTCACCGCGGGCCGGGAGTGCGGAGCAGAGGTGCGGTTCATCGACCTGCCGGCGTGGCACCCGGCGTTCGCGCGGCGCCGCAACCGCTATGCGGACGCGGACCGTTGGGGCGCGCGGGCGGTCGCGCATCTGTGCAAGACCTTCGCGATCGACGATGAGGACGCCCTGTGGGATCACCTCTTCGAGGTCGGCGGTGAAGGAGACGGCCACGCGGACGGCGAAGAAAGAGGCGGTCCAGGAGGGGACGGTGCGGAGGGCGCGGTGAAGGGGTTCGAGGAGCGGCTCTCGGCCTACTTCGCGCTGGTCCGCGGGGAGGAGCGCGCGGGGGAGGCGGACCGGGCGCGCGAGGCGTATATGGCGCGGTGGGTCAGGGCGGCGGTCGCCGAGGCCGGCGGCCGGCCGGTCGTGGTGGTGACCGGCGGCTTCCACCAGCCGGCGCTGCGCGCCCGGTGCGCCCAGGAGACGACGGGGGAGGGCGACTGGCCCGAGGTGCCGAGGCCGCCCGACGAGGCGGTGGCGGCCAGTTACCTCGTGCCGTATTCCTTCCGGCGGCTGGACGCCTTCGCCGGCTATCAGTCGGGCATGCCGTCCCCGGAGTACTACCAACGACTGTGGGAGAGCGGGGCGCGGGCCGCCGCCGAGGGGCTGGTCGAGGAGTCCGTGGCCCGGCTGCGGCGGCGCGGCCATGTGGTGTCGACGGCCGATCTGATCGCGGCGCGCACGATGGCCGAGGGCCTCGCGCGATTGCGCGGCCATCGCGCCCCGTTCCGTACCGATGTGCTGGACGGCCTGGCCGGGACGCTCGTCTCGGACGATCTCGGGCAGCGGCTGCCGTGGGCCGCGCGCGGCCCGCTGGCCCCGGGCTCCCACCCCGTCGTGGCGGAGCTGATGGCGGCGTTCAGCGGCGACCGGGTCGGCCGGCTCCACCCGGACACCCCGATGCCGCCGCTGGTCCACGACGCGACCGCGGAGCTCGAACGCCTCGGCCTCGACCCCACCGGCGCGTCGGCCGTGACGCTGGACCTCGCCGACGACCGGGGGCTGCGCCGCAGCCGCGTCCTGCACCGGCTGCACGTTCTGCGCATCCCGGGATTCGTACGGCAGTCGGGGCCGGCCACCGGAGCCGACCTGGTGCTCAACGAGCGCTGGCAGCTGTCCCCCTCCGACCGGCGCCTGCCCCGGCTGATCGAAGCGGGAGCCTACGGCGCCACCCTGCGGGAGGCCGCGGCCGCGGTGCTGCGGGAGCGGATCGCCGAGGCCGGCAATGACGCCGGGCTGCTCGCCGCGGTGCTGTTCGATGCCGCGCTGTGCGGTCTCGCCGAGCTCTCCGCGGGCGCGCTCGAGGCCGTCGACGCCGGGATTGCGCAGGCGGTCGACTTGGGCGGGCTCGGCACGGCGCTGGGCGCCGCGCTCGGCCTGTGGCGGCACGACCGCCTCCTGGGAGCGGCCAGGAGCCCGCTGCTGGGTACCGTCATCGGCGCCGCCGTCACCCGGATCCTGTGGCTGGCCGAGGGCGTGCACGGCGGCCCCGCGCCCGCCGACCGGGCCAGGCTGTACGCGCTGGCGGCGACGCGGGACGCGCTGGTGCACGCCGGGAAGCAACTCGGCCTGGACCGGGCGCCGGCGCTGGCCACCGCGCGCCGGATCAGCGCGGACACCACCGCGCCGCCCGATCTGCGCGGCGCGGCATTCGGGCTGTGCTGGTCCCTGCACAGCGCACGGGATGCGGGCGCAAGCGGCGGTGAAGCCGTGGGCGAAAGCGAGGGCGACGGCGGCGAAGCCGAGGGCCTCGACCCGGCCAAGGCCCTCGTCGGTACGTCCGGCCCCGAGGTGCTGGGCGACTGGCTCGCCGGGCTGTTCGCGCTGGCCAGGAGCGAGGTGCTGGCCGGAGGCGGGGCGAGCGCCGGCGAGGGCGTCCTCGGCGTGCTCGACACCGTGGTCGCCGCCATGACCGGAGACGAGTTCCTGGTGGCGCTGCCCGCCCTGCGCCAGGCGTTCGCGTACTTCCCGCCCCGCGAACGGGAGACGATCGCCGGCGGACTGCTGGACCGCCGGGGGCTGCGCGGCTCGCCCAGGGCGCTGACCCGGGCGGTGGCCGACCCCCTGGTGGCTGCCGAGGCGATGGCCCTGGAGGAACGGGTGACCCGCGTCCTGGCCGGCGAAGGACTGGGCCCGGCCGCCGCCAACTCAGCCGCAACGAGGGGGACTTCATGACTGCGCAGAATCCGGAGATCGAACGCTGGCGGCTGATCCTCGGCGCCCCGGCCTGGCACCGTACGGGTGCGCCGCAGGGCGAGGACGCCGACCGCGACGCCGCGCTGGAGTGGCTCTACGGCCGCGACCCGGACCGGGCGCGCCGGCAGATACGGATCGGTGGGCTGCGCGGCGCCGACGACGCGGAGGGGGCCGACGGCACGGGCGGCACCGGCGCCGCCGGCGGCGCCGTGCGCCGGGGCGCCGGCGAGGAGCCGTCCGCGCTCACCACCGTGGAGTGGCTCGACGACATCCACCGCCTCTTCCCCAAGGAGACCATCGAACGGCTGGAGCGGGACGCCGTCGAGACGTACGGGATCCAGGAAGTGGTCACCGACCCGGACGTCCTGGCCCGCATCGAGCCCAACGCCACGCTGCTGCGCGCCGTGCTGCGCACCAAGCACCTGATGAACCCCCAGGTGCTGGCGCTCGCCCGGCGCATCGTCGAAGCGGTGGTCCGTGATCTGATGGCGCGGCTCAAGCCCGAGATCAGGCAGTCCTTCTCCGGCACCCGAGCCCGCCGGCCCAGCCGTTTCCGGCAGGCACGCAACTTCGACTTCCACGCCACCATCCGGGCCAACCTCGCCCACTACGACCCCGAGGCTCGCCGTCTGGCCACCGAGAACCCCCGGTTCTTCGCCCGGACCCGGCGCCATGTCGAGCAGTGGCAGCTGATCCTCCTGGTGGACCAGTCCGCGTCGATGGCGTCCTCGGTGATCCACTCGGCGGTGACCGCCGCCTGCCTGTGGGGCCTGCCGGGACTGCGCACCCACCTCATCGCCTTCGACACCAGCGTGGTGGACCTCACCCAGGACGTCACGGATCCGGTGGAGCTGCTGATGACCGCGCAGTTGGGCGGCGGTACGGACATCGCCAAGGCGGTGGCCTACGGTGCCTCGCTCATCGACAACCCCCGCCGGACGATCCTGGCGGTGGTCACCGACTTCTATGAGGGCGGCGACGAACAATGGCTGGTCCGCACGGTGCGCGAGCTGGTGCAGCAAGGCACACAGGTGCTCGGGCTCGCCGCACTGGACGAGGCGGCCAACCCCGACTACGACCACGACCTGGCGCAGCGGCTGGCCGACACCGGCGCCCATGTCGGCGCCATGACCCCCGGGCAACTGGCGGCGTTCGTCGCGGAAAGGCTGGGCCGATGACCCGCGACGACCTCCTCACCCTCACCCCGGACGCGCTCGCCGCGCTCGCCAACCGCGGCCTGGTCAAACGTGCCGCCAAGGCCCTCGACGCCGGGACGGCGCCGGCCATCGAGGTCGGCGAGGACGGCACAGTACAAGGCGCGTTCGACGACGGTGTGACCGCCGCCCTGCCCCCCGACACCGATCTCCAGGCGGCGTCCTGCACCTGCGCGGCGCCCGGTGTGTGCCGGCACCGCATCGGCCTGGTCCTGGCGTATCAGCGGCAGTTCGGCCGGCGCCGGGCCGAGGAGGAGCCTGCGCCGTTCACCCCCTGGTCGCCGGGCGGCGTCGACGACGACACGCTGACCGCCCTGTACGGCGCACCGGCCCTGGCCGCCGCCCGACGCGCCCGCACCGCGGGCTTCCCGGCGCGGCTGGTGCGCCCCACGCCCGCCGATCCCGTGGCGCGCGCGGAGCTGCGCTCCTGCACGGTCCGCTTCCTGGTCCCCGGCGAGGTGCGCTACGCCCACACCGACGCCGCCGATACGGCCCGTCACGAGATGATCGTCCTCGCTGTGTGGGCATTCCGGGCGGCGGACGAACGCGGCCTGGACGCCGACGATGTCCGACTCGACGTAGGCGGCGCCCCCAAGCGCCCCGGCGGCACCACCGCCACCACCACCGGCACGGATCCGGGACTGGCACCCGCGGTTGCCCTGGCCGATGAGCTGCTGCTCGACGGCGCCACACACACGGGCGCCGTGGCGACGGCCTCGCTCCGCCGCGCCGCCCGCGCCCTGGAACGGCAGGGCCTGCGCTGGCCGGCCGCCGCGCTGAGCGATCTCGTCGAGCAGCTGGACGCCTACCGGGACCGCACCACCCAGCACCGTCCCGAACGCCTCGCTGAGCTCCTCACCGAGATCCACGCCCGGCACCGGGCGGCCGTCAACGGCGGCGCCAGCCCCCGCTCCCGGGTACTGGGCAGCGACGAGCCCGCCGAGACGCCGCTGCGCCGGGTCCACCTCACCGGCCTGGGCTGCCGGATCGGCGGCAGCGGCACCGAGCGCACCGCCGAGCTGTTCTTCGCGCACCCCGACAGCGGCACGGTCCTGGTGCTCCGCAAGCACTGGCCCGTTCCCGAGGGCGGGGAGCAGCCGCTGACCGGCGCGCGGCTCGCCCCACGCAGAATCAGCGGCGTGCCGTTGCGCACCCTGGCCACCGGGCAGGTGGTGACCGAATCCGCGTCCCGCAGCGCGAGCCGGGTCGTCCGCCTGGCGGCCGGCAGGGTCGCCAGAACCAGCGTCACGCCGCTGGACGGCAGCGGGGCATGGGGCGGCCTGCCCGCATCCGTCACGGCCTCCGACCTCGCCTCCCTGGAGCGCCAACTCGCCCAACTCCCACCGAAGCTGATACGCCCCAGAGTCGAGGCCGAACTGGTGCGGGCCGTGCCGGTCGCCGAGGTGCGGACGATCGGTTACGACCCCGGGGACCAGCGCCTCGACGCCGTCATCGCGGACGCACACGGGACGACGGCGCTGGTATCGGCCACGTACGACGCTGCCGCCCCGGCGGCGCTGGACTGCCTGGCCGCCGCCCTGGAGGGCGAGTTCGGCACTCCCCGTTACCTCAGCGGCCCGGTACACCGCTCCGGAGGCCGCATCACCGTGCGCCCCCTCGCCGTACTGACCGATGACGGCCCCGTCCTGCCCGACCTCGCGCCGGGCGACGGCGACAGTGACCTCGGCGCCGCCCCGGAGGAGGACCACGGCCCGCGGGAGCCCGTCGACGAAGCCCTGCGGGCCGCCCTCGCCGCCTGCGCCGACGCCGCCCACCACGGCCTGCGCCAGGTGCCCTCCGGCGTCCGGCGGCGCCTCGGTGATGCGGCGGCGGGCCTGTCGGCCGTGGGGCTGCACACCGCCGGGGGCCTGGTGGTCGCGCTGTCCAAGGCCGTGACGGAGGGCGAGCCCGACGCGATGGTCGCCGCCTGGGTGGAGGCCCAACTGAGACTGCTCACGACCGCGGAGCTCCGCTGACCCCGGCGGTCCCGGCCGCCGCGCCCCTCGCGTGCGCAGAGTGAACTCAACTCTCGGTTAAGTCCGGGTGACCTCACTGTCCGTAAGTGGACTGGTGCGGCGCGTTTGTCCCATGAAAGGATGGGGGCAGAGGTTCCGGGGCCCTTAACTGTTCGTTGGGCTCGGCCCGTCGGGCCGCCCGTGCGGGACCCGCAGGAGTCCGGAGGACAGCAGGCATGACAGTGGGGGGCGACAGCCGGTCCAAGGGGGCGAGCAGCACGCTCGCGGAACGGCTCAACCATCTCTTCGCGCATATGCACCCGGCCGGGGCTCCCTACACCAACGCTTTCGTGGCCGATGAGATCAGCGGTGAGACGGCCGAGTACGGCGGGGTCAAGGTCACCGAGCAGTATCTGTCGATGCTGCGCAACGGCAGGCGCACCAACCCCAGTCCGGAGCTGCTGCGCGCCCTGGCCAAGTTCTTTGCCGTACCGGTCGGTTATCTGCTCGGCGACCTCTCGCAGCCGCAGGCCGCGCGGGTGTCGGAAGAGGTCCGCTTCCTCGCGGCGATGCGCGATCAGCGGGTGCGGGCCATCGCGCTGCGCTCCGTCGGGCTGCCGCCGGAGGTGCAGGAGAGCCTGACGACGATCATCTCCCAGTTCCGGCAGCAGATGAATCTGCCGGCCGATCCGCCGGATCAGGGTGGTGAGCGGCGTGCGGAGTGATGCGAGAGGCGGTCCGACGGGCGATTCGGCAGGCGGTCCGACGGGCGATTCGCTCGGCGATCGGTTACGGACCGTCGAGCGCGACGAGATCTTCGCCTTCTGGCGGCGGGCCGGACACGATGACGGGACGAGCATGCGAGTGGGGCAGATACGCAGGCGGTGCAAGCAGCTGATCAAGGAGCTGGCGCTGCCCGCCTCCATCGATCTGCGGGGGATGTGCGACCTCGTCGCCACGCGTGTGGAACGGCCCGTCCATATGGTGCCGATGAGCCTCGGCGGGGTGGTCTCGGGGATGACGGCGTCCACGGACGACGCCTACTGGATTTTCTTCGAACTCAAGACGTCCCCCTGGCATCAGGCGCACATCGTGCTGCACGAGCTGAGCCATCTCCTGCTGGGCCATGCGCAGGATCCGGCCATTACGGAGGACGCGCTGCAGCTGTGGACCCCGTCGGTCGATGTCGCCACGGCCATGCGCCGGATGGGGCTGACCGCGGGCTTCGCCCGGCATCACGGCTACGACAACCTCGCCGAGCGGGAGACCGAGGTGCTGGGCACGCTGCTGATGGAGCGGGTCGCGCCGTCGGCCGGGGAGCGTGAAGTCCCGCTGGAGGGACAGGCGGCCGAACTGGCCGCGGCGCTCGGGCCCGCGCTGCAGCACATCCGTAAGCAGCAGGACGCGGACGCCTACGGGGACGGAGCCGGAGACGCGGACGCCTACGGGGACGGGGGATCGCGGCGTGTTTGACGTCATCTACCTCTGCTTCGCGGCCCTCGCCTGGACCATCGTCGGCTATAAATCCGCCGCCTGGTTCCGCGACCGCGGCAATGCCGACCTGGGCCTCGCCTGTGTGATGACGGGCGGCGTGGCGACGGTCTTCCTGTTCTCCGCGCCCAGCCTCTACCGCTGGTTCGACCGGCTGGTCGGCGTGGCCAACCTCGCCATGGTCTTCCTCTACTCCTCCGTCGTGGTGTTCGCCGCGGGCGCGCTGGTACTGCTGCTGCGCTGGACGGCCGGCGAGGGCGAGGCCGCCCGGGCCCGCGCGCGGGCCAAGGCGCGCGCCGCCGTCGGGGGCGTGGCCGTGCTGTGGGCGCTGGCCGTCATCGGCTTCGCGGTCGGCCGCCCGGATGCGGTCGAGCACCCCCGCGACTTCAGCACCGCCTACACCAACTCTCCTGGTGTGATGCTCTTCCTGGTGCTGTATCTGGCCATCTTCGGCTCGAGCCTGGCGGCCCTGGGGACGCTCTGCCCGCGTTACGCCGCCCGCCTCGGCGCCGCTCGCCTGGGCGCCTCCTGGCTCGCGCGCGGGCTGCGGGTACTGGCGGCGGGCTGCTGGCTCGGCCTGGTCTACTGCGCCTGCAAGGTCATCGGCTTCGCCCTGTCCTGGGCCGGCCACCCGGCACCCTGGCTCTCCAACGGCGTGGCCCCGCTCAGCGCCTCGGTCGCGGCGATTCTCGTACTCGCCGGATTCGCCCTCCCGGCGGCCGGTCCCCGCGCCGCCGCCTGGCGCCGGCTGCGTCGCCTCTCCCCGCTCTGGCGGACCGTTACCGCAGGGACTCCCGAGGTCACCATGGAACGCGCCGGCTGGACCGTACGCTGGCCGTTCGCCGACCTCGAATGGCGCGCCAACCGGCAGATGGCGGAGATCCGGGACGTCCAGCGCGGCATCCGCCGCCATGTCGAGTCCGACGCCGTCGACATCGCCCGCGAGCGGGCCCGCGGCGTCTCGCTCGACGACCGTCAGCTGGCCGCCGTCGCCGAGGCGGCCGCGCTGCGCCGCGGGCTGGAGAACCGCGCGGTGGGCCATGTGCCCGCCCACGGCGCCGACAGCGTGGTGGTCGTCGCGGGCGCGGCAGGCGGTACGGCCAAAGGCCCGGCCACGCATGCGGAAGGGGCCGAACTCGCGGCGGAATACGAGCACTTGGCGCTGGTCGCGGATGTCTATCACTCGCCTCTGATAGAGACCGTGCTCACCGAGCTGCGGCAGCGCAGCGCCGCACCGCGCCTCTAGCGGCGGCGCGACCACACAGACGGGGTGGCCCGGCACGGGGGTCCGGGCCACCCGCAAGACGGGGGCGGCACGGGATCGTAGGCGCCGGTGCCGCCCCGCCGTCGTCGCCCGCGTCCCGGCCCCGGCCGCGATCCACCGGATGGCTAGAGTCGTGCCCCATGCAGAACACCGCCGAGACCGGCCCCGACGCCCCCATCGACGTGACGCCCCTCCTCGACGATCCCCACACCGCCTATGCGGCGCTGCGTGCGGCCGGCCCGGTGCACCGGATCACAGGCACGGACGGGAACCCCGCCTGGCTGGTCACTCGTTACGACGACGTCCGCCGCGCCCTCGCCGACCCGAAGCTCTCCCTGGACAAGCGCCATGCGGCGCCCGGCGGTTACCGCGGATTCGCGCTGCCGCCCGCGCTGGACGCCAATCTGCTGAACATGGATCCGCCGGACCACACCCGCGTCCGCCGCCTGGTGGTCAAGGCCTTCACTCCGCGGCGGATCGACGCGCTGCGGGAGCCCGTACGACGGGTTGCCGACGAACTTCTGGACGCCATGGAGGAACGCGGCGACCGGGCGGATCTGATCGCCGATTACGCGGGGCAGCTGCCCATCGTCGTGATCTGTGATCTGCTCGGCATCCCGCAGCGCGACCGGCACGACTTCCGGGCCTGGACGGACGCCCTGATCACCCCCGACCCCACCAAGCCGCAGCTGATGAAGCAGGCGATCGGGGCGCTGCTGGCGTTCTTCACCGGCCTGCTCGCCACCAAGCGCGCGGAGCCGGGCGACGATCTGCTCTCGGACCTGATCGCGGTGCGCGACGACGCCACCGGGACGGAAGGCGACCGGCTCACCGAGGACGAGCTGACCTCGCTCGCCTTCCTCATCCTCTTCGCCGGATACGAGAACACCGTCCACCTCATCGGCAACGCCGCGCTCGCCCTGCTCGAACGCCCCGACCTGTACGACCGGTTGCGCCGCAATCCGGCCGAACTCCGTGCTGCGGTCGAGGAGTTCATGCGCCACGACGGTCCCGCGCCGCTGGCGATCCGCCGCTTCGCCAAGGAGGACCTGGAGATCGGCGGGGTCAGGATCCCGGCCGGCGACAGCGTGCTCCTCGCCGTCGCTTCCGCGAACCGCGACCCCGCCCGCTTCCCCGATCCGGACACCTTCGACCACCGCCGGGACCTCTCCGGGCACCTCGCGCTGGGCCATGGCATCCATTACTGCCTCGGCGCGCCGCTGGCCCGTATGGAGACCGAGACCGCGCTCGGCGCGCTCATCAGCCGGTTCCCGGGCCTGCGGCTGGGCGTTCCGAGGGAAGAGCTGCAGCGCCGACGCACCCTGCGGGCACATGGCCTGATTTCGCTCCCCGTGGCCTGGAAAACGAGAAGCGAACAAGTTTTTGAGGCATAACCGGCCGCTGATGCGGTAGAAAGGTCTTGAGCCCGCCCGGTGTGCATCCCCCGTCGCACCGGGCGGGCCTTCGTTTGCAGATGCGACACCGGCGCGCGCACGGCGACGCCCATGGCCCACCGCGCCCCAACGATGCGACACGCCGGGCGGGCAGCGGCCTCTTGGTCCGTCTGGCGCACTCACGCTGCGGGCCGCAACGGCCGTTCTTAGCGTGGCGACATGGCAACCGACGCGCTGAATTCCAGGAAGGCCGCTGCGGTCGCGGCGCTCGCCGTCGCCGGAATCTCCCTGACCTCCATACCGGCCGCGGCCCACACCGGAGCCGGGATCCGCCGGCCCGCCTCCCCGGGCGCGGACGTCCGGGTCGCCGCCGCCCCCGGTGTGCCCGAGCTGCCGGACGGCCTGTCGGCCCGCTCCTGGATGGTCTCCGACGCCGACACCGGCGACATCCTCGCCGCCAAGGCGCCGCACCGCAGACTCCCCCCGGCCAGCACCCTCAAGACGCTGTTCGCGGTCACCGCGCTGCCGAAGTTCCCGGCCGGCTCGGTCCGCGAGGTCAGCGCCGAGGACCTCGAGGGCGTCGGGGACGGCAGCAGTCTCGTCGGCGTCGAGGAAGGCGAGCGCTACCGGGTCGCCGACCTGTGGCGCGGGGTCTTCCTGCGCTCCGGCAATGACGCCGTGCACGTCCTGGCCTCGATGAACGGCGGCTGGGACGCCACCGCTCAGGAGATGCAGAAGACCGCCCGCAAGCTCGGCGCCCGCGACACCACGGTGAAGTCCCCGGACGGTTACGACACGCCCGGCCAGCTCTCCTCGGCGTACGACCTGACCGTCTTCGCCCGCGCGGGGCTCGCCAACCCCGACTTCGCGCAATACTGCGCCACCGCAAGTGCCCGCTTCCCCACCCGCGACGGCGTCACCCAGATCGTGAACACCAACCGGATGCTGGCCGGCTCGCACGGCCTGACCCCCTACCCCGGCATCATCGGCGTCAAGAACGGTTACACCACGCACGCCGGCAACACCCTCATCGCCGCCGCCCGGCGGGACGGCCGTACGCTGCTGGTCACGGTCATGAATCCGCGTTCCGGGGAATACAACGCCGTCTACAAGGAGGCGGGTTCACTCCTCGACTGGGGCTTCGAAAGCGTCGGCAAGGCCCGCCCGATCGACGCCCTGCGCACCGTACGCTCCGCGCCCGAGGGCCGTACCGCGATAGCCCCTGAGAGCCGCGCCGTGAGACGCCCGCTGGCGACAGGTACCAGAGGCACCACCGGCACCATCACCACCGTCACCGCCAAGGCCGACCGCGGCACCTCCAAGAACTCCGCCACGGCACTGTGGAGCGGCGGCGTCGGTGCCCTGGCGCTCGCGCTGGCCGGCACGCTCGCCTGGCGCCGGCACGGCCGCCGGCGCGGGGGCCCGCCGGAGGGGGACGCATAGCCCCCGGATCCGGCCAACGGCCCGCCTACGGGGCCCCGGTGCGCAACCGGGGCGCCGTCCCGGCCGCCGGAACCGGTTCGCCGCGCTCCGCCAGCTTCCTCGTCAACTCCCTTGCCCAGCCCGCCAGTCCAGCGATATCGATGGCGTACGGGGCGGTGTCCGCGTACGGCGCGATCGCCCCCGCGCCCCGGTCGAGCAGCGCCAGGGCGCCCGTGGCATTGCCGCGCGCCGCATGCGTCAGGCCCACCGCCAGCTGGGCCAGCCCCCGCCACAGCCCCCGCTCCGCCTCCGGCGCGGCCTTCCAGGCGTCCTCCAGCACCTCGTGCGCATGGAACGGCATGCCCTCGTCCAGCAGCCGCTGCGCCTCGGTCAGCGCCTGCCCGGGAGTGCGCGGCACCCCCTCGGGCTGCCGGGCCACGCCGGGGGAGTCATACGGCAGCGGGCGGCCCAGTCCGTCCCGCGGCCGGGCGTTACGGGCCCGCCCCTGCTCATCGCGGTCCCGGGAGCGAGAGCCGGAGCGGGACTCCGGGGGCGGTGCGGCGGCGGTCTCCGTACCGGCACCGCAGTGCTCGCACACCTCGCTCTCCGGGCGCTCGCGGACCCGCCCGCAGGCGTCGCACACCATGTGCAGCCAGCAGGCCGGATCGCCGCCCGTGGCGGACCTGTCGTTTGTTTCCTCGGTGCCGTCGTTCACCCTTCGATTGTGCGTCGTGCCCGGGGCGCGCGTCTCCCGGGCCACGAAGCCGGGGCCACGCGGGGCGGTCCGAGTCCGGGTCAGGGGACGAGCGACGGCGAGGAGGCGTCCGGTACGCGCAGGGTCGGCGTGCCGCCGCCTCCCCCACTCTCGGCTCCGCTCGAGCGGGAGGTACCCCCATCCGGGACGGTCCAGATGTCGGAGGGCCGCCCGCCGCGGCCCGGCAGGGCGTAGGCGAGGGTGTGGTCGTCCAGCCAGGCGGCCTGATCGTCCACGCTGCGCGTTTCGGCGAGTGGGCGCTCGCGCAGGGTGCGCAGGTCCAGGACGTACAGCCGCCAGGGTTTGTCGGCCCCCTCCCGCACCCGCTTCTTGAAGGCGAGGCGGGTGTTGTCGGGGGAGAGGGACGGACATTCGACGTTCTCCCGGAGCGTACGCGCCGCCCACTTCCGCATATCGCCCTCGACCAGGTACGTCTTCCCCTTCGTCGAGACGGTGGCGTAGAAGCGGTTGTCGTCGCGGGCGAAGGTGACGCCCCAGTAGTTGACGTCGGGGGAGTGGTAGCGGCGGCCGTCGAGGGTGAGCGGGATTTCCTCCATGTTCTTGATGAGGTAGCCGGTGCGGGTGTCCAGTATCGAGGTGCGGGTGGAGAACGCGCTGGTGGCGTACGAGTCCCCGGTGGCGAACATCGTCCACGACAGCATCCGCCCGGACGCCGAGACCCGCGCCCGGTTGGGGATGCCGGTGAGCGCGATCCGCCGCTTCTCCCGCAGCCGCCGGTCCAGCACGACGGCGTAGGACCTGGGCGGGATGCCGGGGCGGCGCTGGAGGCACAGGCCGGTGCCGGCGGCCGCGTAGAAGCGCTCGCAGGCGGGGCCGCCGGTGGTGCGGTGGCCGGCGGTGCGGGACGAGGCCCGGCCGGTGGCGGCCGGGTGAGCGGACAGCCGGGCCACCCGGCCGGATCCGGCGCCCGTGCTGCGGAAGTACAGCAGGCCGTGGTCCAGGCCGAACGCCGAGGTGGCGTCGGCCGGTTCGGCGTGCCGGGCGGCGCCCACGGTATAGACGACGGCGACGGCGGCGAGGAGCGCGGTGGCGGTCGCCACGGCGACGATCCGGGCGCGGAGCGAGAGGGCGGCGATGCCCGCCGGGGCGGGGGCGTCCTCCCGCTGTGACGGCGACGGGAACGGCGTTTCGGACACGGGCGTCGGTTCCTCCGGTTCCTTCGGTGGGGCAAGGGGGGTGTGGAGCGATGGGTTCACCGGTTCAGGGCGGGGACGGCCGCTCTTCCTGCGGCTCAGGCCGCTCCGGGCGCCGTCCGCTCCGGCCGTGGCCGGGGAGCAGCGCGGTGGCCGCCGCGAGCGCCACGGACAGCGCGGCGGCGGCGAGGAACAGCGCGGGCCGGGCGCCCCACAGCGTCCAGGCGGCCCCGAACCCGGCCGCCGCCAGCAGCCGGCACAGCGCCTGGCCCGTCTGCAGCAGCGCCATTCCGCTCGCCCGCCGTGCGGCGGGCAGAACGGGCCCGGCGAGCGCCATCAGGACGCCGTCCGTGGCCGCGTAGAACACCCCCAGCAACAGCAGCACGCCCACCAGCAGCACCGGTCCCGAGTCCGTCGCCACCAGCAGGAGGTAGCCGCCGAGGAGCGCCGCATGCCCGCACAGGAAGGGGACCCGCCGCCCGATGCGGTCGCCGAGCCGCCCGGCGGGCACCGCGAGCAGCAGATAGACGGTGGCGGCCCCCAGCGGCAGGAGCGGGAACCAGCTCACCGCAAATCCCAGCCTGCGTTGCAGCAGCAGATAGACGAACGAGTCGCCGATGGTCGCCGCGCCGAGGAGCGCCGCGGCCGCGAAGATCCGCCGGAAGGCGGGGTCGCGGAGCGGTGCCGGCCGGCGCGTTCCGGCGCGGGGGCGCGGTCCGGTGGCCGGTGCCGGGGGCCGGACCGTGGGCCGCGCGGCCCGGCCCGGTACGAAGGCGACCAGCAGCAACACCCCCACCAGCCCCACACAGAAGCTGACGACGAACACCGCGTCGTACGCATCCGCCGTGGCCCACAGCAGCGCGAACGCGGCCAGCGGACCCAGCAGGGCGCCGGTGGTGTCCATGGCGCGGTGTACGCCGAACGCCCGCCCGAGCGCGCCCGGCGGGGCGCTGAGCGAGATCAGCGCATCGCGCGGCGCGGTCCGTATGCCCTTGCCGATACGGTCCGCGGCGAGCGAGGCGCCGATGCCGGCCGTGCCGCCGCCCGCGAGCAGCAGCCCGAGGCGGGACAGCGCGGAGAGCGCATAGCCCGCCCCGGCGACGAGCTTGTGCCGCCCGCCGCGGTCGGCGGCATGCCCGCCCAGCAGCCTCACCAGCGCTGTAACGCCGTTATAGAGGCCGTCGAGAAACCCGAACTGAAGGGGGGAGAGGTCGAGTTGGAGAACGAAGTAGAGCGGCAGTACGGCGGTGACCATCTCGGAGGAGATGTCCGTGACGAGGCTGACCGCGCCGAGGGCCAGCACCGGCCCCCCGACGCGGCCCCGCGTCACCTTTGTCGCCGTCGCGGCCGCGTCCGTGGTCGCGAGATACATCGGTCAGACCGCCCGCGGTTCCGGTGGCCCGTCCGCCCGCCGGCTCAGTGGCACCGGTAGCTCGGGCTGCTGTCCTTGGTGCTGCCGTCCGTGCCCACCAGGTCCCAGGAGAAGCCGTCGTCGGTGAAGTTGAGCTTCACCACGCCGAAGGTGTCGGTCAGCCGCTTCTCGCTGTTCGGCTGCACCTCCTCGATCTTGTATGGGTTCGCGCCGCCCATCCCGCCCAGCAGCTCGACGATCCCGTTCTCGTCCGCCTTGCCGTCCGGGTTCTGCGGGGCGAAGCGCTCGTAGTGGTGATCGTGTCCATTGAGGACCAGCTCGGCCTTGGCGTCGTACAGCAGCTTCCAGACCGGGCGGCTGACCGGGTCGTTGCCGTGCTCGCCGGAGGAGAAGAGCGGGTGGTGCCAGTAGGCGGCCACGCACTTCTTGGAGTTCGCGGCGAGATCCGACTTGAGCCAGTCGGTCTGGGCGGAGTCCAGGTTGTTGGAGTCCAGCGCGATGAAGTGCCAGTTGCCCTGGTCATAACCGTAGTAGCTCTTACCCTTGGGGTAGGCGATATTGCCGAAGTAGGCCTTGTAGCCGGCCAGTTCACCGTTCGGGTCGTAGGTCTCGTGATTCCCGGCCACCGGATGCGTCTTGTCCTTGAAGGCGCCCCAGCTGGTGTCGTAGTAGCGCTTGAAGTCCTTCAGCCGGGCGTCGTCGTACTGGTTGTCGCCCATGGTCAGCACGAACGCCGGATTGATCTTCTTCACCAGCGCCGCGGTCTTCGGGTGCTCGCAGCCGCTGTCATCGGCGGTGCACCGCTCGGCGATATCGCCCGCCGCGACGGCCGTGAAACCGCCGACCTGCGCGCCCGCCGCCCGGTCCGGCGTGGCGTCGGCCCGGCCGGCGGGCGACCAGAGCACCACCCCGCCGACGAGCGCGAGCGCGGCGCCCGCGGCGGGTAGGCCCCAGCGGGTGCCGGTGAGGCCGGTGCGCTTCCTGGGGTGCTTCCTCGGATGGTTCTCGGCGCGGGGGGTCGACGTCATGTCCGTCTCCTGGGTCGGCGTGGGGGAGCCGTCCCGAGGAATCCTGGCGGCGAGCCATGTACGCGTCAAGGAGGTCGGCCGAGTTTTTGTTAGGAAACTTTCCTACTGTCGCCGGCTCTTGTGCGCCCCTTTGGATCAGCCCAACTCCACCTCGTAGAAGCAGAGATGGTCCTTGATGCCCGCCACCTCGGGGTGCGGCTCAGGGTAGGCCCAGACGATGTCCTCCGGGCCACCCGGAAGTGACCAGTAGGAGGCGGTGCCCTTGAAGGGGCAGACGGTGCGGGTGTCCGACGGGACGAGCAGGTCGGTGCGGACATCCTCGGGAGGCAGGTAGTAGCGCACCGGGTAGCCGGTCTCGGTGAGGAGGAGGGGGCGACGGGTGTCGGCCAGGAGCCGGCCGTCGACGACGACGCGGATGTGGTCGGTGCCCTGGGTGACTTCGATGTGGTGGCCTCGGGTGGCGGTCATGGGGGCTCCCTGTCGGTGGTGGGCGGGCGCTGGTCACTCCAGGGTCGCACCCGGCGCGCCGCCGGGGCGGGACGACGGGCCTTTGACCTCCCGGATTCCGCGGCCCGCCCACTCCGGCGCGGCGGCGACCAGGCCGGTGAGGCGTTCGCGGGCCGCCGCCGGCAGCGGCGCGGCCCGCCCCGCCGCCTGGTCGACATGCAGGGTGAACAGCTCCTCCGTCGCCACCACATCCCCGAGGGGCTCGCCGGACGACGCCTCGCACACATACATCTCGTGCAGAAAGCGGACCTTCTTGGCGTCCACCCCCAACACCCTTGTACGGATGGCGAGTTGGCTGCCCCGGGCGACCTCGTCGAGGTAGCGCACATGGGCCTCGACCGTATAGAGCGAGCAGCCGCTCCCCGCCCGGTACTCGGCGTCCAGCCCCACCGCGTCCATCAGCGCGTCCGTCGCGAAGCCGAAGACGAGGACGTAGTAGGCCTCGCTGAGGTGTCCGTTGTAGTCGATCCACTCGTCCCGGACGGTCTGCCGGAAGTGGGGGAGAGTGGTGCTCATCGCTCGACGCTCCCCAGCCGGCCGGTCGCGCGCAGCACGTCGATCACGCCCTGGTCCCGTTCGGCGACGAGATCCGCGTACGTACGCTCGCCCGCGGCCGCCGCGCAGCCGTCGACCATCGCGTCCCGCAGCGTCCGGTCCAGCTCCGGCGCCTCCAGACGGGTCCAGGGGGACTTCAGCGACGGGCCGAAGTGGTCGAGCATATGGGCCATTCCGCCCTCGCCGCCGGCCAGCGCGAAGGTCAGGCAGGGGCCCATGAAGGCCCAGCGCAGACCCGGGCCCTCGGTTATCGAGGCGTCGATGTCCTCGACGGAGGCCTCGCCGTTGGCGACCATGTGCAGCGCCTCGCGCCACAGCGCTTCCTGGAGGCGGTTGGCGATGAAGCCGGGCAGTTCGCGGTCCATGGTGATGACGGACTTGCCGGCCACGTCGTAGAAGCGGGAGGCCCACGCCACGGCGTCCGCGTCGGTCCGTTCGCCGCCGACGACCTCGACGAGCGGGATGAGGTACGGGGGATTGAAGGGGTGGCCCACGACCAGGCGGCCCGCGCCGGCCGTCGCGGCCGCCTCGGTCTGCATATCGGTCATCGGGTAGCCGGAGGTGGACGAGGCGATGACGACACCCGGCGGGGTGGCGGCGGCCAGCTCCGCCAGCAGGGAGCGCTTCAACTCCAGCTTCTCCGGGGCGCTTTCCTGGACGAAGTCGGCGTGGGTGACGGCCTCGGCCAGCGTGGGGGCGACCGTCAGACGGTCCTGGGAGGCGCCCTCGGCCAGGCCTATCCGTTCCAGCGCGGGCCAGGCGGCGGCGACCAGGCGGCGGAGCCTGTCCTCGGCGTCGTCGGCCGGGTCCCAGGCGGTGACGTCATAGCCACGGGCCAGGAAGTGGGCGACCCAGCCGCCGCCGATAACGCCGGCGCCGATGCAGGCCACGCGGCGTACGGCCTCGGGGGCGCAGGGAGCTGCGGGGGATCCGGGGGTGGTTTCGGGCATGGGGGAGCGGCTCCAGACGGGGAGAGGGGACGGGGAGGGAGGGGGGTCAGCCGCGCGGCTTCAGGCCGAGCCGGGCCCGCGCCTGATCCGGCGTGGCGACCGACGCACCGAGCAACTCCGTGATGTGCACGGCCCGTTCGACCAGCTGGGCATTGGTGGCCTTGACGCCGCGGCTGAGGTACAGGTTGTCCTCCAGGCCGACCCGGACGTTGCCGCCGAGCAGGATCGACTGGGCGACCCACGGCATCTGCATCCGGCCGAGCGCGAAGCTGGCCCACTGGGCGCCCGCGGGCAGCATGTTCACCATCGACTGGAGCACGCCCGGGTCGGCCGGCGCGCCCCACGGGACGCCCATGCACAGCTGGAAGACGGTCGGGTCGTCCAGGAGTCCCTCGGCGAGCATCTGCTTGGCGAACCACAGCTGGCCGGTGTCGAAGATCTCCAACTCCGGCCGCACGCCCAGCTCCTGGATGCGCCGGGCGCCGGCCCGCAGCATGTCGGGGGTGGAGACGTAGAGGTTGGAGCCGTCGCCGAAGTTGAGCGAGCCGCAGTCCAGCGTGCAGATGTCGGGGAGGAGCTCCTCGACGTGCGGGAGCCGTTCGAGGCCGCCGACCAGGTCGGTGCCGGGCAGCTGGACCAGCGGCTTGTCGGGGTCGATCACCAGGTCGCCGCCCATGCCGGCGGTGAGGTTGATGACCACGTCGGTGCCGGTCTGCCTGATGCGGTCCACGACCTCGGCGTACAGCCGCGGGTCGCGCGAGGGGGCGCCGGTCTCGGGGTTGCGTACGTGGATGTGCACCACGGCGGCGCCCGCGTCCGCCGCCTCCACCGCCGACTTCGCGATCTGCTCGGGCGTGACGGGGACGTGCGGGGAGCGGCGGACGGTGTCACCCGCGCCGGTCAGCGCGCAGGTGATGATGACCTCGTTGTTCACGGGGGTTCCCTTCTTGGGGGGCGGCCGGTTCTCTGGAGGGCCGGGACCGGCGTCGGCCAGGCGTGGCCCGGCGCCGGCCGGACGTGATCCCGGTGTCAGCCGGGCGTGAGCTCGCTCTCGACGAAGGCGAGGAGCGCGGCGTTCATGGTGTCGGGGGAGGTGCTGTCGGGGGCGGTGGCCAGCACCTGGGTGGCCAGGCCGTCGATCAGCGCGGTCAGCCGGAGCGCGGTGAACTCCGGATCCAGCGGGCGGAAGACGCCCTGGGCGACGCCCCGCCGCAGGACGTCGGCCACCGTGGTGCGCCACTGCCGGTAGTAGTGCTCGTGCAGCCGGCCGACGGCGGTGGAGCGGGCGGCCTGCGCCCACAGGTCGAGCCAGACCAGCCACTGCCGGCGCTGCTGGGCGCTGCGCGGGGTCTGCAGTGCGATCAGATGCAGCAGTTCGGCGCGGGCGTCGGCGGCCTCGGCCAGGCCCGCGGCGCGGCGTTCGGTGTCCTCGTCCATGCACCAGCGCACGGCCGCCTCGAGCAGTTCGTCGCGGCCGGGGAAGTGATAGTGCACGGCGGCGGTGCTCGTACCGCAGGCGGCCGCGATATCGGCGACCCGTACGCCGTGGAAGCCGTGCTCGGCGATCAGCCGTACGGTCTCCCGAACGATCTGCAGCGGCCGGCCGCCCTCGGGCACCGGTACCGGCTCGCGGCCGGGCGGCGCTGCCGGGCGCTCCGGGGCGCCGAGCAGCCAGCCGGTCTCCACGCCGCCGATATCGGCGATGCGCACGATCTCGGCGAGCGTGAAGCGCCGGGTGCCGCTCAGCGACCTGGACAGCTTCGAGGGGTCCATGACCATCCGGCGGGCGAACTCGCGACGGCTGCACCCGAGCCGGTCGATCACCTGCCGGACACGTTCCGTGACGTCCCCGGCCTCATCGGCGACCCGGGCCACGGGGTCTGAGGCGTCTTCCTTCATGGTCGGGGACCGTAACAGTGTGTTGAGATCTTCGCAACGGTCAGAGGATGGGGCGTGGGAAGAAATGCCTGTTCTTCCGAGGTGTGCGGCGGGTTGTGATGAGGCAACTGATGCGAGAGTCAGGTGCGGGGCGGGAGGGGCGGATAATTCCGTTGGAGCAGCCGAAAAGCGGGGGAATGTGGCAAAGTGACGACATGGCTGACCGGGGAGCGAAGCGCCCCACCGTGTCGGTGCCGGACGACTGGCCCGCCCACCCGGACCTGACCCTGGCTCTCAACGGCATGGGCGGCTTCGACTGGGACCTCGACAGCGGGCTGATGCACATGGACCCGCCCGCCCTTGAGGTCTTCGACATGCTGCCGGCGGAGTACGACGACCGCCCGGACACCCTCAGCTGCCGTGTACCGGCCCACGAGGCGGCCCGGCTCGACGCCCTGGTGGCCCGCGCCCTCAAGGACGGCAGCGACTCCTACGGCGCCTATTTCCGGGTACGGCTACGGGACGGCGAGCTGCGCTGGACGCACGCCCAGGGCAGCATCCGCCGCGACGCCACCGGCACGCCCCGCCGGATCATCGGCGTGGTCCGCGACGCCAGCGACGAATACACCCATGCGGCGGAGCGGCTCGCGGTCGATGAGGAGCGGCGGCGGCACACCAGCGTCGTGGAGCGCGTCACCGCCGCCCTCTCGCACGCCCGGACGGTCGGCGAGGTCATCGCCGTACTCGCCGATGAGCAGGGACTGGACCGGCTGGGCGCGGAGAACGTGATCCTCGGGCTCGTCGAGGCGGGGCGCATCCGGCTGGTGTCGGAGGGCAAGGCGGGAAGTTTTGTGCCGGATCTGGAGTTCACGCGGGTCGGCGACGAATTCCCGATGAGCGAGGTCGTGCGCACCCTCACTCCGCGTTATGTGCGCAGGCGCGCCGAATTCCAGTACGGCTACCCGCGGCTGTGGCACGCCATCGAACCGCTGAACGTCAATTCCGCCGCGTATTTGCCGCTGATCGCCCAGGGCCGCCTCATCGGCGTGATCGGGCTGTTCTTCGAGCGGGAGAGCGAATTCCGCGACCAGGAGCGCAATGTCCTGCTCGCGCTCGGCAGCAGCATCGCGCAGAGCCTGGCCCGCGCGATGCTCTACGACCAGGAGCACGACCTCGCCGCCGGCCTCCAGCAGGCCATGCTGCCCCGCAGGATCCCCGGCGTCCCCGGCGCCCAGGTGGCGGTGCGCTACCGCTCCGCCCGGATAGGCCGGGACATCGGCGGCGACTGGTACGACGTGATCCCGCTGCCCGACGGCCGGGTCGCCGCCGTCATCGGCGACGTTCAGGGGCACGACACCCAGGCCGCGGCCCTCATGGGCCAGCTGAGGATCGTCCTGCGCGCCTACGCCGCCGAGGGGCACGCGCCCGCGACCGTCATGGCGCGCGCCTCCGCCTTCCTGAACGAACTCGACACCGACCGCTTCGCCACCTGCATCTACGTCGACGCGGACCTGAGCACCGGAGCCGCCCGGTTCGTCCGGGCCGGGCACATCGACCCGCTGCTGCGGCACGCCGAGGGCATCTGCCGCCGGCTGCCGGTGGCCGGCGGGCTGCCGCTCGGCATCGCCTCCGAGTTCGTACGGCTCGACTACCCCGTCACCACCGTCCATCTCGCCCCCGGCGACACCCTGGTGCTGTGCACCGACGGCCTCGTCGAGCAGCCCGGCATCGACCTCGACGACGGCATGCGGGACCTGGCCCGGGAGGTCCGGGACGGGCCGCAGGACGTCCAGCAACTGGCCGACCGGCTCTGCGCGTCGGTGGACGAGGACACCGGCGAGGACGATATGGCGCTGCTGCTGCTGCGGCGCCTGGGCGCACCCGAGCACGACACCGTCGGCCGGTTCCGGCAGCACATCGCGCCCGCCGACCCCGAAGCGCTGTCCGCCGCCCGGCACATGATCCGCGCCGCCGTACGGGCCTGGGGCGCCCGAGAACGCTCCGAGGAGATCGAGCTGGTCGCCGACGAGCTGATCACCAATGCCCTGCTGCACACCGACGGCGAGGCCATCGTCAACATCCGGATGCCGCACAGCGCCATGCGGCGGCTGCGCCTGGAGGTCGAGGACCACTCCAGCAGCCTGCCGCGGCGCCGCGAACCGGGCGAGGCCGGGGTCTCGGGACGCGGGCTGCTGCTGGTGGACCGGCTGGCGGATGTCTGGGGTGTGGAACCGCGCGGCACCGGAAAGTGCGTATGGTGCGAGTTCAACTGCCCCTGACCGGGAAGGCACTGAGCCGCACCGGTACCGGCGGTAGCGGGCGCCGAGGAATCGGCACGGCCAAGTGAGGACGGTAGGACGGGCTATGGAATCGCCGCAGGACGCGGAACGGCACGGGTACACCCGCAAGTTGGCGGCGATGCTGGATGCGGAAGGCGTCCGTGACATCGCCCTGACCTGGGTGGACAACGCGGGCATTGCGCGCGCCAAGGCCATTCCGGCCGCGCGCCTGGCACACGCCGCCCAGCGCGGGGTCGGCATGTCGCCCGTCTTCGACGTCTTCACCTCCGAGGACGCCATCACCGCATCCGACGACCTCGGCGGGCCGACCGGCGACCTGCGGCTCTTCCCCGACCTGGAACGCCTCACCGTCCTTGCCGCGCAGCCCGGCTGGGCCTGGGCCCCGGCGGACCGGTTCGACCAGGAAGGCCGGCCGCACCCCGCCTGCCAGCGGCAGTTCGCCCGCGCGATGGCCGAGCGCGCCGAGGCGGCCGGCATCGACGTGCGCATGGGCTTCGAAACGGAATGGGTCGTCACCCGCGCACCCAGGGGCCACGACCCGGCCGCGGACGACGCGTTCGAACCCCTGGAATACCCCTGCGCGGGGCCCGCGTACGGCATGACCCGGATCGTCGAGGTCTCCGACTACCTCCGCGATGTCACCGAAGCGCTGACCCTCCAGGGCATCGAGGTCCACCAGATCCACCCCGAATACGCGCCCGGCCAGTTCGAGGTGAGCTGCGCCCCCGGCGACCCGGTGCGCGCCGCCGACGACGTCGTCCTGGTACGCGAGACCATCCGCGCCGTCTCCGTCCGGCACGGGCTGCGCGCCTCCTTCGCCCCGTCCGTCGTGGCCGGACAGGTCGGCAACGGCTGCCACCTCCACTTCAGCCTCAACCGCGACGGCAAGAGCCTGCACCGCACCCCCGACGCCGCATGGGGCCTGGCGCCCGACGCGGTCGCCTTCCTCGGCGGCGTCTTCGGCGCCCTGCCCGCCCTGCTCGCCGTCGGCTGCCCCTCACCTGCCAGCTACCTGCGGCTCCAGCCCTCCCACTGGGCCGGCGTCTACCAGTGCTGGGGCATCGAGAACCGGGAGGCGGCGCTGCGGCTGATCCCCGGCGCCCCGGACGACCCGGACGGCGGCAGCGCCGAGATCAAGACCTTCGACGGCGCCGCCAACCCCTACCTCGCCGTCGGCGCCGTCATCGCCGCCGGACTGCACGGCATCGACACCGGGGCGCAGCTCCCGGCGCCGGAGAGCGAGGACCCCGGCGTCCTCGGCGTCCGCGAGCGGGCCCGGCGCGGCATCGTCCGGCTGCCCGGCACCCTGACCGAGGCCGCCGACCGGTTCGAGAAGTCGGCCCCGCTGCAGGAGGCGATGGGCAAGGTGCTGCACGGCGCGGTGCTCGCCGTACGGCGAGCCGAGGAGGCCCGGTTCGACGAGACCGACGCCGAGGAACTGGCCGCCGCCACCCGCTGGCGCTGGTGATGACGGCGCACGCCCCGGGGACCGCCCCCGCACCGGACGACGGCCTTCCGCCGCTGGTGGACCACCACTGCCACGGAGTGCTCCGGCACGAGCCGGACCCCGGGACGTTCGCCGCGTACCTCACCGAATCGGACCGCCCGCCCGCCGCGGGCACCACCTTCTTCGACACCCAGACCGGCTTCGCGGTCCGCCGCTGGTGCCCGCCGCTCCTCGACCTGCCCGCCCACTGCCCGCCCGACCGCTATCTGGCCCGCCGCCGCGACCTCGGCCCGGACGAGACCCGCCGCCGGCTGCTGGGCGCCACCGGCATCGGCGCCTACCTCGTCGACACCGGTCTGCCCGGCGACCTCACCGACCCCGCCGAGACCGCGCGGGCCGGGCGCGGCACCGGATACGAGGTCGTCCGGCTGGAGACGCTGGCCGTACGCGTCGCCATCGGGGTGCGCGACGCCGAGGAGTTCACCGGCGCCCTCGACGCCGCGATCCGGGACGCGACACGCACCGCCGTCGCCTTCAAATCCGTCGTCGCCTACCGCCACGGCCTCGCCCTCGACCCGCTGCCGCCGACCCCGCACGCGGTGCACTCCGCCGTCCGCGACTGGATGGCCGCCGGACTGCCCCGCCTCACCGACCCCGTCCTGCTGCGCCACCTCATCTGGCAGGCCGTCGCCACCGGCCGCCCGCTCCAACTGCACACCGGCTTCGGCGACCCCGACCTGCGCCTCGACCGGGCCGACCCGGCCCTGCTCACCGACCTCGTACGGGCCACCGCCGGCACCGGCACCGATCTGGTGCTGCTGCACTGCTACCCGTACCACCGCCAGGCCGCCTACCTGGCCGCGGTCTTCCCGCATGTCTACGCCGACATCGGGCTGACGCTCACCCACATCGGCCCCCGTGCCACGGCCGTCCTCGCCGAATTCCTGGAGCTCGCCCCCTTCGGCAAGCTGCTCTTCTCCACCGACGCCTACGGCCTCCCGGAGCTCTATCTGGTCGGCAGCGCCCTGTTCCGCACCGCGCTCGCCTCCGTACTCGGCGACTGGACCGCCTCCGGGGCCTGGTCGGCCGACGACGCGCGACGGGTGGGCGCGATGATCGCGGCGGACAACGCGCGACGGGTGTACGGCCTCCCGGCGGGGCCGCCCTCCGGGTAAGGGGCGCACCGCCCCGGCGCCGCTTCCCGCCCTGCCGTCGGCCGCGCCCCGGCAGCGTGCTTTACTGCGCCGCGTGCCCCCTACAACCACCTCCGGCGAGACCTCCGGCGAGATACCCGGCCAGACGTCCCGAGAGACCTCTGGCGAGACCACCGGAGCAAACCCGAGCAAGGGCGAAATACCCCTGCGCTCCCGGATATTCGCCGACCTGACCCCCCTGCGCATCTCCCCGGACTACCGCCGGCTGTGGTGCGGCAACACCGTCTCCTGGATGGGCCAGCAGATGACCGCCCTCGCGGTCTCCCTCCAGGTCTATGCCATCACCAAATCCACCTTCTCGGTCGGACTGGTGGGCCTGTGCTCCCTGATCCCGCTGGTTGTCTTCGGGCTCTACGGCGGCGCGATCGCCGACACCGTCGACCGGCGCAAACTGGGCCTCTTCAGCGCCTCCGGCGCCACCGTGATGTCCGTCGTACTGGCCACCGCCGCGCTCGCCGGCTACCACCGGGTCTGGCTGCTCTACACCGTGGTCGCCCTCCAGGCCGTCTGCTTCGCGATGAACTCCCCGGCCCGCACCTCGATGATCCCCCGCCTGCTGCCCACCGAGCAGCTGCCCGCCGCCAACGCCCTCAACTCGCTGACCAGCAACCTAGGTCTCATGGGCGGCCCGATGCTCGGCGGCGTGATCGTCGGCCTGTGGGGCTACCAGGCGGCGTACCTCATCGACGTGGTGGCCTTCAGCGGCTCCCTCTACGCGATGTGGCGACTGCCCGCCATGCGCCCCGACCAGGGCGAGGGACCCCGCCGCCGCGCCTCCGTCCTCGACGGCCTCCGCTTCCTCGCCACCCGCCCCAACCTCCGCATGACGTTCTTCTCCGACATGGCCGCGATGGTGCTCGCCCAGCCGCGCGCGCTGTTCCCCGCGGTCGCGGTCCTCTGGTTCGCCGGCGACGCCAAGACCGTCGGCCTGCTGGTCGCCGCGCCCGCGGTCGGCGCCGTTCTGGGCGGGCTGTTCTCCGGCTGGCTCGGCGGGATCCGGCGCCACGGCCTGGCCATCCTGATCGCGGTGGCCGCCTGGGGCGCCGCCATCGCCGCCTTCGGCCTCTCCCGCCACCTGTGGCTCGGCCTGTTCTTCCTCGCCGTCGCGGGCTGCGCGGACACCGTCTCCATGGTGTTCCGCAGCACCATGCTCCAGGCCGCGACGCCGGACGCGATGCGCGGCCGGCTCCAGGGCGTCTTCATCGTGGTGGTCGCGGGCGGCCCGCGGCTCGGCGACTTCCTCGCCGGCTCGGCGGCCGATCTGACCTCACCCGCCACCGCGGTGATCGGCGGCGGCCTCGCCTGCGTCCTGGTCGTCACCGCCCTCGGCCTGGGCCGCCGCGCCTTCGCCCGCTACGACGCGCGCGATCCCCAGCCGTGACGTGGATCCCACGGCGCGAGCGGGCACGGTGGTGGGTCGTGATGGCAAGGTGCATGGCAGAAGGGGGGATGTCAGGTGTGGGACCTGGAAGAGCTGTGGCTGGAGGGTTCGGTCCTGGCGGTGATCCACGCGGCGGGGCCCGAGCAGGGCTATTGGCTCGACGGCAGCGGGCTGCAGCATGACGACGGCAGCAGCAACTGGTGGCAGTTGATGCCGCTCGGCAACGGCCGGGCGGTCGTCATGGGCAAGGACCACGAACTGCCCGGGGACCTCTACGACGACCTGCCGGGGGCCCTTGCCGACGGGCCCGGGTGGCTCCGGGACGCATGGGAGGACGATGACCGTCCCCTGCGCGCCGCGGTGCGCTCCATGGCACCCATCGGCTTCTTCTTCTGGACGGATGCGGACGGCACCTGGGGCAACGTGCCCACGGACGACTCCCGGGACGACGGCAGCGGACTCGTCACCGCTCCCTGTGACGCCTTCGCCGACCGGCTCGCCGAGCGGTACGACGGGGCCGGCGACCTGACGGAGGCCGAGGCCTCCGCCGATGCGCTCTTCGCCGCGGCGCGCGCGGGCACGCTGGACGCCGGGACCCTCCTGCCCGTGCTGCGCCGCCTCGACCCGCAGCGCGCCCGCCCCTTCGACCTCGCGGCCGCGCTGAAGGCCGCCGGCCTGGCCGGACTCACTCCCGGCACCCGTAGGCCCGCATTCCCCTCGGCCGGGGGAAGCTGACCTCCACCGCGCCGGGATCACCGGTGCTCACGCGGTCGGGCCGAGCAGGACGGGCGTCAGGTCCGGGTCCTCGAAACCCTCGTCGTCGAAGGGATAGAGCGGCCGCCGCACCTTGTGGTGGCCCAGCCGCAGCAGATCCTGGTCCACCCCGCCCGGGGTGAGCGCGAGCAGCCAGTCCGCTGCCATGGCGTACAGCTCCGGCTCCAGATAGCCGATCTTGACGACCACCAGGTCGTGGTCGAGGGGGTTCAGCGCGCCGAAGTCCGCGCGGGTGTGGAACGGCTTGCGGCGTTCGGTGAGCACGGCCGTCACCCCGCCGCGGGTGACGGCAGCGGACCGGCCGCCTCCGTCGTAGGCCGGATTGCCGCGCGGCGTACCGGGGCCGGGGGAGGACGGGCCCTCCAGCACGGTGACGGTGCCGGTCAGCTCGTACGGCTCGGCGTGCGGGCCGGTGCCCGCGCTGATCCGGCCGCCGACGCGGAGCGTGACCTCGGCGCCCACCCCGGCCGCGAAGCATGCGGCGACCGCCTCCGGGTCGGTGATGCCGGGGTGCAGCGCGGTGATCCGGCCGCTCGCCAGGTCTTCGTGGGCCAGCAGGCGGCCGAGGACATACGCCAGATCTCCGGCGCCGCCGGCGGTGGGATTGTCGCCGGAGTCGCTGATCAGGAACGGGCGGGCCGGGGACGCGGCGGCGCGGGCGATGCACTCGTCCACGCCGCCGGTCGGGCCGACGAAGCGGAAGTCGCGGCGTACCGTCCAGTACTGGCGGGCCAGCAACCCGGCCTGGTCCAGGGCGAGTTCGGGATCGTCGGCGGTGACGACGACCGCGGCCCGGCAGCGTTCCTCGTCGGCCCAGGCGTAGCCCACCCACAGCGCCGCGTCCACGACCCCGTCGAGCGCCTCCACCGAACTCAGCCGCCCGTACAGGGACTTGGCGGGATCCAGCCGGGTGCTGGTCTTCTCGCCGGGGAGCAGGACCGGGATCTGCACCCAGGCCCGATGCGGCCGCCCCTTCCCGGACAGCAGGCGCTCCACAAGCTTCCGGGCGGCCCGCTCGCGGGTCTCCCAGGCGTCCTCGTGCGGGGCCAGCCGGTGCGCGGTGAGCAGATCGAGGCGCTCGGCGAAGCGGCGCGAGACATTGCCGTGCAGGTCCATGGCGGCCGAGATGAGGGTGTCCGGCCCGGCCGCGGCCCGTACGGCTTCGGTCAGGTCGGCCTCCGCGTCCGTCATGCCGACCACGCTCATCGCGCCGTGGATGTCGTAAACCAGCCCGTCCAGCGGGCCCGACTCCCTTATCCGGTCGGTCAGTTCGCCCTTGATGCGGTCGTAGGTGGCGCGCTCCACCGGGCCGCCGGGCACCGCGACGGCGTGCACCAGCGGCACCCACTCGACCAGTTCCCCCAGCTCCTCGTCCGGCCGGGTCCAGGCGTAGCGGTCCAGCAGCGCCTGCCCCCGGGTGACCCGGAAGTCCTCGTACGTGGAGCGGTGCGGGCAGAACTGGCTGGACTCGATGGCCATTCCGCCGATGCCGATACGCAGCCGCGGGCGGACGGGGGAGCGCGGGCCGGGGGCGGTCGGTGCGGGCATGGGGCTCACTCTCCGTGGGGTGGCGGGCGGTGGCAGGGGTGGTGAGGCGCGCGGCCGCTGCGGCCCGGGTCAGCCGCGCCCGGGGGCCGCGGCCTCTGGCGGCCGGTCCGCGAGGGCCGTCCGGCGCAGTACCGCATGGCCCGCGCCCAGCAGCCCGGCGTCCGGTCCGCAGCGGGTGGTGCTGATGACGAGTTCGCTGGTGGCCATCGGCAGGCAGCGCTCGTAGAGCGTGCCGCGTACGGCGGCGACGAGCGGCTGGGCGCCGGCCAGCGCGCCGCCGATGACCACGGCCTCGGGGTTGAAGAAGTTCACGACGACGGCGAGCACCGCGCCGATGTCCCGGCCGGCCTGCCGGACGAGGGTCGTGGCGTGCGGTTCGCCGTTCTCGACCAGGCGCAGGATGTCGGTGGTGGAGTCGGCGGCGAGGCCCTTGCCGCGCAGCGCCGCGGCGATCGCCGCGCCGGACGCGACCGTTTCCAGACAGCCGATGTTGCCGCAGGAACAGGGGAGCCGGGCGGAATCGTCCACGCGGACATGGCTGATGTCACCGGCCGAGCCGCGCGCCCCGCGGTGCAGCCCGCCGTCGCTGATGACGCCGGAGCCGATGCCGCGGCCCGCCTTGACCACGACGAGATGGCGTCGCATCGGATGGGCGGCACGGTGTTCGCCCAGCGCCATCATGTTGGCGTCGTTGTCGAGCAGCACCGGCAGGCCGAGGCGGTCACCCAGCCGGTCGCGCAGCGGGAAGAGATGCCAGCCGGGCATCCGGGACGGCGCGATGATCCGGGCGCCGTCCGCGTCGACCGGGCCGGGGAAGCCGATCCCGACCCCGCGGACCGTCCGGCCGGCCGCGCGCTGCCGCTCGGCCAGAGCCGCCAGCCGTTCGGCCAGCGCGTCCAGGGCGAGTTCGGGCCCGGCGGTCAGATCGACGGCGTGCTCGTCGATGTCGAAGCCGCCGCCGGTCAGGCCCACGGCACCGGTGCGGATGTGATGACTCCCCAGGTCCGCGGCGAGCGCGACGGCGCCCCGGTCGGCGACCCTCAGCAGCCGGGGGCGGCGCCCGCCGCGGGAGGCGCCCTCACCGGATTCGGTCAGCAGGCCGGCCTCGACGAGCTCCTGGACGCGGGTGGAGACGGTGGAGGCGGCGAGGCCCAGCTCCCTGACGAGGTCGGCGCGGGAGGCGGCGGAGCCGTTCGCGACGAGTTCCAGAACGTGCGCGGCGGAGCCGGGCAGCTCGTCGGAGGCGGTCATGGGGGCCTTTCGTCGTGACGCGGGGACGGGCCGGGTGGTCCAGGGACGGGACTTCCTTCGGTCACCGAAGAAAGTTTGCGGAGCAACTCGCCGACAGTAGAGCGCAGTCGGCGCCGTTCCGCCAAGGTCTTGACTTCTTTTCCCGGCCATCCGTACTTTGCTCGCACTCATCGACCGGTCGATCCCCGGAGGCGGCATGGGTCTGCGCAGTACACGAACACGCGGGCCCCTGGGCCGCGTTACGGTCACTGCCCTGCTCGGCGCCCTCCTCGGCGTCCTCACGCTCGTCGGCTGCGGCCCGGCTGGCAACGTTGTCACCACGATCGGAGCCACCGGCGGCACGCCCGTCAGGGGCGGCACCGCAACGATGGCCCTGCCGCCCGCCGCCACCCCCAACTGGATCTTCCCCATCGGCGCACCCGGCTATCTGGCCACGTACAACAGCGCCGTCCAGAACCTGCTCTTCCCGCCGCTGTTCACGCCCGAGCGGAAGGGCGACGCGCTGACCATGGACTCGCCCCGCGGCCTCGCGGAAATGCCCCGCTACAGCGACGGGAACACCACCGTCACCATCACGCTGAAAAAGGGCTACGAATGGTCCGACGGCAAGCCCGTCACCACCCGCGATGTGAAGTTCTGGTTCGATCTGATCAGACACAACAAGCGGGAATGGGCGGGCTATTCACCGAAGTTGATGCCGGACGACGTCCGGAGATTCGAGATCGTCGACGACCGCACATTCCGGCTCCGGCTGGACCGCGCGTACAACCCGGCGTGGTTCACGGCCAATGAACTCCAGGACTTCGTCGCCCTGCCCGTACACGCCTGGAACCCCCGCAACGAGGACCCCCAACGGGCCTTCGCCCGGCTGATGCGGCACGCCAAGAGGTTGTCCCACTTCGCCACCGACCCGCTGTGGAAGACGGTCGACGGGCCCTGGCGGATCGAGAAATGGACGACATCGGGGCTGGTTTCGCTCGTCCCCAACAAGAAATACCGCGGGCCCGACAAACCCCGTCTCGACCGCGTGATCCTCAAACCCTTCACCACCGCCGACTCCGAATTCAATGTGCTGCGCGCCGGCGGCATCGACTACGGCTATATCCCGCCGTCCGTGATGGCACAGTCGGCCAAGTTCAAGGAGATGGGCTATCGCATCGCTCCCTGGGAAGGCTGGGCGATCACCTATATCGTCCTCAACTTCCAGCACCCCACGGCCGGACCGCTGCTGCGCCAGGACTATCTGCGACAGGCGATGCAGCACCTCATCGACCAGCCGGCGATCTCCCGGGTGATCTGGCACGGCAGCGCCGCGCCCACCCTCGGCCCGGTCCCCGCGGGCCTCCTCGACAGCGCCCCCTATCCGTACGACCCGAAGCGGGCGAAGGCGCTGCTGGCCGGGCACGGCTGGGCCGCCGGCCGGGACGGGGTGCTGCGCTGCGTACGGCCGGGACACGGCGCGGACGAGTGCGGCGCGGGCGTCGGGGGCGGCCAGGACCTGCGGCTGTCGCTGCTCTCGCAGTCCGGCTCGACCGAGACCTCCAACACGATGCAGGCCGTCAAATCCGAGTTCGGCAAGGCGGGCATCGCCCTCGACATCCGGCAGCAGCCGCTGAACACCGTCCTGGGGACCACCGTCCCCTGCACGAAGAACGAGCCGGTCTGCGGGCAATGGCAGCTCGGCTTCTTCGGCACCCAGGGCAGCTGGTACTTCCCGCCGGACCCCAGCGGGGAGAAGATCTTCGCCGGCCACGCGCCCTCGAACATGGGCAACTGGTCCAGCCCGGACACCGACCGGCTCATCCGGGCCACCGAATACTCCGACGCCCCGGCCGCGATGCGCGACTATGCCCGCAAGGTGGCCCGTCAGCTCCCCGTCCTGTGGACCCCCAACCCCGCCTACCAGGTCTCCGCGATCCGCAACGACCTGCGCGGCGTCGACCAGAACCCGACCCTCTCCCTCGCCCCGCAGAACTGGTATTACGTCAAGAAGGGCGGTGCCGGCAGATGACCCGCTTCCTGGCCCAGCGCATCGCGCAGGCCCTCGTCGTCCTGCTGCTGGTCTCGGTCATCGTCTTCGTCCTGCTGCACCTGCTCCCCGGCGGACCGGCCCGCGCCATCCTCGGCGTGCAGGCCACTCCGGAGGCCCTCGCACACTTCAACCACCAGCAGGGGTACGACCGTTCGCTGCCCGAGCAGTATCTGATGTACCTCGGCCGGCTGCTCTCCGGCGACCTCGGCGAGTCCTACAAGCTCAACCAGAGCGTCGCCTCGCTGCTCGCCGAACGGCTGCCCCGGACCGCTCTGCTGGCGGGGCTGTCCATCGCCGTGGCCGCGGTCCTCGCCGTCCCGCTCGGCATCCTCCAGGCCGTACGCCGCGGCAAGGCCGTCGACTACGTCCTGACCGGGGCGGCCTTCCTCGCCTACGCGACCCCGGTGTTCTTCCTCGGCCTGGTCCTCATCCTCGTCTTCGGCCAGCAGCTGCAACTCCTGCCCGCCGAGGCACCGCAGGCCGACACCGTCGGCGGCACCCTCGCCGATTCCCCGGCCCTCGTGCTGCCCGTCGTCACCACCGCGCTGGGCATCATCGCCGCCTTCAGCCGCTATATGCGCTCCGCCGTCCTCGACAACCTCGGCGAGGAGTACGTCCGCACCGCCCGCGCCAAGGGCCAGTCCGACGCCCGGATCATGGCCCGGCATGTGCTGCGCAACGCCCTCATCCCGCTGGCCACCCTCCTGGGCCTCTACCTCCCCACCCTCTTCAGCGGCACCCTCGTCGTCGAGTCGATGTTCAACTACCCGGGCATGGGGCTGCTGTTCTGGAACGCGGCTCAGGGCTCGGACTTCCCCGTACTGCTCGGGGTCACCCTCGTCGTCGGCGTCGCCACCGTCCTCGGCTCCCTGATCACCGATATCGCCTACGCCGTTCTCGACCCGCGCATCAGGAGCGTGCCGTGACCGCCATCGATGCCCCCGCCGCCGAAGCCGGCCCCGCCACCCCGGGCCCGGCCCGCCGCATCCTCGCCGTCTTCGCCCGCAACAAGCTCGCCCTGACCGGCGCCCTGGTGCTGCTCGCCCTGCTCGCCTTCTGCTTCCTCGGGCCGCTGGTCCACCCCACCGACCAGATCCACACCGACCTCTCCCAGGCCGGCCGCGCCCCCGGCGCCGGCCACCCGCTGGGCACCACCGATCTCGGCTACGACCTGCTCGGCCGGCTGATGTACGGCGGCCGCACCTCCCTCGAGGTGGGGCTGGCCGCAGGCCTGCTGGCCACCCTCTTCGGGACGGTCTACGGCGCGGTCGCGGGCTACTTCGGCGGCTGGGTGGACGCCGTGATGATGCGGATCACCGACGCCGCGCTCGCCATCCCCGCGCTCTTCCTGCTGGTGGTGGTCGCCGCGATCGTCACCCCCGGCAAGCCGGTCCTCATCCTGGTGATCGCCTCCGTCGCCTGGCTCTCCCCGGCCCGGCTGATCCGCGGCGAGGCGCTGGCGCTGCGCGGCCGCGACTACATCCATGCGATGCGGCTGATGGGCGGCGGCGGGGGCCGGGCCGTCTTTCGGCACATCCTCCCCAACGCCCTGGGCACCGTCATCGTCAACGCCACCTTCCAGGTGGCCGACGCCATCCTCTACGTCGCCTACCTGTCCTTCCTGGGCCTGTCCATCCCGCCGCCCGCCGCCGACTGGGGCTCGATGCTCTCCGCCGGCATCACCTACACCCAGGTCGGCCACTGGTGGCTGATCTTCCCGCCCGGCTTGGCGATCGTGCTGGTCGTCGCTGCCTTCAACTTCATCGGCGACGGCCTGCGGGACGCCTTCGACGCACGGCTGACGAGGGGCTGACGTGGTGCCAGAGGAACGTGCCGGTCATGCCCCGTGTACTTCCCATGCCTCCCGTACCACCGACACCTCCCGTACCACCGACACCGCCCGTGGCACCGAAGTGAGGGCCCACACCATGACCGACCCGCTGCTGCGGATCGAGGACCTGCATGTCGAGATCGCCGGCCGCGGTCGCACCGTCCATGCCCTCGACGGCATCGACCTCGACCTCGCCCCCGGCGAATCGCTCGGCATCGTCGGCGAATCCGGCTGCGGCAAGACCATGACGGCGCTGTCCGTCCTCGGCCTGCTGCCGCCCGGCGGCACCATCACCGGCGGCCGGATCCGCTTCGACGGAACCGACCTCGCCGCCGCCCCCGAACCGGTCCTGCGCGAGGTGCGCGGCAACACCATCGGCATGGTCTTCCAGGACCCGCTGACCTCCCTCAACCCCACCCTCACCATCGGCGCCCAGGTCGCCGAACCCCTGCTGCTGCACCGCAAGGTGAGCCGGGCCGAGGCCTGGGCCAAGGCGGCGGAGACCCTGCGGCTGGTCGGCATGCCGCGCCCCGCCGAGCGGATGAGGAACTATCCGCACCAGCTCAGCGGCGGGATGCGGCAGCGCGTCGCGATCGCCATGGCGCTCGCCCCCGAACCCCGCCTGCTGATCGCCGACGAGCCGACCACCGCCCTCGACGTCACCACCCAGCACCAGATCCTCGAACTCATCGACGAGCTGCGCGCCCGCCTCGGCATGGCGCTGATCCTGGTCACCCACGACCTCGGGGTGATCGCCCGCCGGGTCGACCGGGTCGCGGTGATGTACGGCGGCCGGATCGCCGAACGGGCCCCCGTAGGCCCGCTGTTCGCCACCCCACGGCACCGCTACACCCAGGCCCTCTTCGCCGCCCTGCCCGAACGGTCCCCCGACGCCGCCCGTCCGCTGGCCACCATCCCGGGCCTCCCGCCCTCCCTCGCCACCCGCCCCACCGGCTGTCGCTTCGCCCCGCGCTGCGGCTTCGCCACCGACGTCTGCCGCGCCGCCGAACCGGAGCTGACCGACGGCCGCGCCGGCGCCGCGCCCGCCGCCACCGCACACGCCTTCGCCTGCTTCCACCCCACCGGCCCCGCCGCCGGCGCCGACCCGGCCGCCGAACTCCGTCCGCCGGTACCCGCGGCGGCCCCGGTACGTACGGAGGAGCCGCTGCTGCGGCTGGCCGACGTCAGCAAGACCTACGCCCTGCACGACGGGCCCTTCGCCCGCCGCAAACCCGGACGCTCGGGGCGCGCCGCGCAGGTCAGCGCGGTCGCCGGGATCTCGCTCACCGTGCGGCGCGGCGAGACCTTCGGCATCGTGGGGGAGTCCGGCTCCGGCAAGTCCACGCTGGCCCGGCTGGCCGTCGGCCTGGAGGCGCCCACCGGCGGCACCATCCGCTTCGCCGGCCGCGACATCGGCCGCCTGACCCGCCGCGAGCTGCGCGCCCACCGCCGCGAGGTGCAGCTGATGTTCCAGGACTCGTACGCCGCCATGGACCCCCGGATGCGGGTCGGCGCGCTGCTGCGCGAACCGCTGGTCATCCAGGGCATCGGCGGCGCGGCGGACCAGCGGCGCCGGATCGCGGGGCTGCTGGACGAGGTGGGTCTGCCGCGCGGCGCGGTGGACCGCTATCCGCACGAGTTCTCCGGCGGCCAGCGGCAGCGCCTGGGGCTGGCCCGCGCGCTCGCCCTCGCGCCGTCGCTGGTGGTCGCCGACGAACCGGTCTCCGCCCTCGATGTGTCCGTCCAGGCCCAGATCCTCAATCTCCTGCGCGAGCTGCAACGGGAGAAGGGGCTGACCTACCTCTTCATCTCGCACGACCTGGCGGTGGTGCGGTACGTCGCCGACACGGTCGGGGTGATGTACCTCGGCAAACTGGTAGAGACCGGCCCGGCCGAGCTGGTCCTCGCCCGGCCGCTGCACCCCTACACCCGGGCACTGCTGGACACCGCCAACGCACCGGACCCGGACGCCGGCCCGGCCGGCGCCCCGCTGCACGGTGAGGCACCCTCGGCCGCCGCGCCGCCCTCCGGCTGCCGCTTCCGCACTCGCTGCCCGGCCGCCACCGGGCTGTGCGCCACCACCGAGCCGCCCGTGGCCGAGCCGTCCACGCCCGGACACCAGGTGGCCTGCCACTTCCCGTCGGCGGCCGGGCGGGTCAGTAGCGGGTGATCGCCGTCGGCCCGTACGCCGTACCGATGGCGATATGCGGCTCCTCGGACGGCCGTACCCACGAAAGGATCCGCGCCATCGCCTCGGCCGGTACGGACACACAACCGGCCGTCGCGCCCTTCCCGTTGACATGCAGGAAGATCCCCGCGCCGCGGCCGTGCACCGGGCGGCGGTAGTTGAACCCGATGACCAGCGCCCGGCCGTACTGCGTCGGATAGTCCGCCAGGCGCTCCGATTCGGTGGCCGCGCAGTCCCGGGGCAGGGGTTCCGCCCAGCGGTTGTAGGAGGCCGAGGCGTTGTCCTCGCACCACCAGGAGTCCGGGCCGACCCGGCGGTAGGGGACCGCGGTGCCGGCCGGTGCCGGATCGTTCCCGAAGCCGTACGGCAGGTCGTACAGCCCGGTCGGCGTGGTCGAGGTGCCCTGCACCCGGGTGCTGCCTTCGGTCAGGCCGCCGGCCCCGAAACGGGCGGGCGCCGAACCGATTTCCCGCCAGCGGCCGTTGCGCCGCTGCCACCACGTCACGCTTCCGGTGGTGGCGTCCGTGGCCGGGGCGCGGGCGGTGATCAGCTGCCCGCCGCCTCCGGTGTCGGCCATGCGGTAGGGGAGCGGCAGGGGACAGGCCTGGGCGGGGGCGGCGAGGGCCGGTACCAGCGCCGCGCAGACGGCCGAGAGCAGCGCCGTGCCGCTCCGCATACGGGCCGGGATCGTCATGGGCATGGCGGCAATGTAGAGCGCATCGCGGGGGACGGGCGCCGCCCAATCAGGTCACATCGGACCGGCCGTGCTCCACCCGGCCCCCTCCACGCGCCCATCCGGCGGGAATCCATGGTGCGCCGGGGCCTTGAACGGGCCAAACTCGGGTACGGGGGCCAATGTGCCACTAGACGTCTCATTCTGGAGGCCCCCAGTGCAGCGGCAACCGCTTACGCGCAGTGATCGCACGCTCGACCGCGATCCTCAGCCCGTGCCGCCCCCGGACCCCGGTCCCGGTCCCGGTCCCCAGCCCGTACCGGAGCCGCTCCCCGGCCCGCCGACGCCACCCCCGGCGCCCGATCCCATACCGCCGGAGCCGTCGCCGGTACCGCGTCCGCCCGGACCCGACCCCGACCCGGTCCCCGAGCCGTCCCCGGCTCCCTCACCGCTCTCCTGAGCCCCGCACCGCATCCCCTCGTCCCTTTACCGCTCTCCCAAGGGAGGTGCCGATCATGGCCATCGCCACGGTCAACCCGGCCACCGGCGAGACCCTGAAGACCTTCGACGCGCTCAACGCAGGCGAGATCGAAGACCGCCTGGTCCGTGCAGAACGGGCCTACCAGGATCACCGGACCACGACCTTCGCGTACCGCAAGGAGCGGCTGCTCGCCGCCGCCGACCTCCTGGACGCCGACCGGGACTCCATCTCCCGCACCATGACCACCGAGATGGGCAAACCGCTCGCCCAGGCGCGCGCCGAGGCCGCGAAGTGCGCCAAGACCATGCGCTGGTACGCGAACCGCGCCGAGGAACTCCTCGCCGACGAGCACCCCGACCCCGCCGACGTCAAGGACTCCGGCGCGGCCCGCGCGGTGGTGCGCTACCGCCCGATCGGCACCGTGCTCGCCGTGATGCCCTGGAACTTCCCGCTCTGGCAGGTCGTACGGTTCGCCGCCCCCGCCCTGATGGCGGGCAACACCGGCATCCTCAAGCACGCCTCGAACGTCCCGCAGACCGCCCTGTACATCGAGGAGCTCTTCCGCCGCGCCGGCTTCCCCGAAGGCTGTTTCCAGACCCTGCTGGTCGGCTCCGGCGCCGTCGAGGACATCCTGCGCGACCCGCGGATCGCCGCCGCGACACTGACCGGCAGCGAGCCCGCGGGCCGCTCGGTCGCCGCCATCGCCGGCGACGAGATCAAGAAGACGGTGCTGGAGCTCGGCGGCAGCGACCCCTACGTCGTGATGCCGTCGGCCGACCTCGAGAAGGCGGCCGACGTCGCGGTCACCGCACGCGTCCAGAACAACGGGCAGTCGTGCATCGCGGCCAAGCGGTTCATCGTCCACACGGACGTCTACGACGCCTTCGCCGCCCGCTTCACCGAGCGGATGGCCGCGCTGACCGTCGGCGACCCGATGGACGAGAACACCGACGTCGGCCCGCTGGCCAGCGAGCAGGGCCGGTCCGACCTGGAGGAACTGGTCGACGACGCGGTCCACCAGGGCGCCACCGCGCTGTGCGGTGGCCGCCGCCCGTCCGCACACCCGGCCGGCTGGTTCTACGAGCCGACGGTGCTCTCCGGCATCGTGCCCGATATGCGCATCCACCACGAGGAGGCGTTCGGCCCGGTCGCCACGCTCTACCGCGTGGCGGACCTGGACGAGGCGGTGGCGCTCGCCAACGACTCGCCGTTCGGGCTCAGTTCCAATGCCTGGACCCGCGATGCGGACGAACAGGCCCGCCTGGCAAGGGACTTGCAGGCCGGCTGCGTGTACTTCAACGGCATGACCGCCTCGCATCCGGGCCTCCCCTTCGGCGGCGCCAAGCGGTCCGGCTACGGCCGGGAGCTCTCCGGGCACGGTATGCGGGAGTTCTGCAACATGACGACGACGTGGTACGGCCCGGAGGACTGAGCCGGGCGGCCGGACGGAGGTGAGCGCGCGGTCGCTGTGGCCGTAGCCCTCGTCGGGATGAGGAGGGCTACGGCCGGTCACGGGCATCCTGCGGGCACCGGCGAAGGGTGTGTACGTCGCCCCGAGGGGCGCATCCGCCGGAACGGTTTTCCCGGTGGAGGGCAGGGTGTAAATTCCGGTCAGGTCGAGCCGGCCAACGGCCAGGTTGGGCGGCTCGGCCATCGCGCACACCACCCCGCAGCGCCCGGGGGACGGGCGGCCGCGCATCGGTTCGGCCGGCCCGGCCCGTCCGCCGACACCCCCTCCCACCAGGGGAATTCACCGCACCCGAGCCATTGTCTCCGGCACCTCCGGCACCACGAACTCGCACCACAGCGCCTTGCCGGAGCCCCGCGGCTCCGCGCCCCAGCGGTCCGCGAGGGCCTCGACCAGCAGCAGCCCCCGGCCCGACGTGGCGGTCTCGCCGGGGCTGCGGCGGCGCGGCCAGGAGCTGGAGCGGTCCTCGACCTCCAGACGGATCCGGCGCGGGGTCTCGGGCAGCAGCTCCACGGACACCAGGGCGCCGCTCTCCGTGTGCGTCAGCGCATTGGCGATCAGTTCGGACGCGGCCACCTCGACGTCGTGGGTGACCTCGCCCGCCCGCCACTGATCCAGCGTCCGGCGCAGCGCCGAGCGGACCTCCGCGGCGCCCGACGGGTCGGCCTGATGGACGTGCAGCCGCAGTCGCGGTGTGGTGGTGCCTTCCGCACCCGCCAGCCGGTGCAGCAGCAGAAGGGCCATATCGTCCTCCGAGCCCGGCTCGGCCCACAGATGCGCCGCGAGCTGGTCGGCGAGCGCCTCCAGCTCCCCGGGACCGGCGCGGAACGCCGCGGACAGTGCGTCGATGCCCGCCGAGATGTCCCGGCCCGGCTGCTCGACCAGGCCGTCGGTGCACAGCAGCAGCGTGGAGCCCGGTTCCAGGAACAGCTGGGTCTCCGGAAAGTGGTCGTGCCCGAAGGCGCTGGCCAGGCCCAGCGGCAGCCCGCCGCGGACCTCCGGCCAGTCGATGTGCCGGGCGCTGTCACAGATCAGCGGGCCGAGATGGCCGGCCCTGGCCACGTACAGCGCCCCCGACTCCAGGTCGGCCTGGACATACGTACAGGTCGCGAACCGCTCGGTCTCCAGCTCGGCCAGGAAACGGGAGGCCCGTACCAGGACGGTCTCCGGCGAGTGCCCCTCCGCGGCGTAGGCGCGCAGGGCGATCCGCAACTGGCCCATCACGGCGGCCGCATGCGTGTCGTGGCCCTGCACATCGCCGACCACCAGGCCGGTCCGCCCCTGGGGCAGCGCGATCACGTCGTACCAGTCGCCGCCGATGTCCCGTCCGACGCTCGCCGGGTGGTAGCGGACGGTGACCTCACCGCCGCAGATATCCGGCACCCGGCGCGGCAGCATGGTGGCCTGCAGCCCGGTGGCGAACTCCCGCTCCTGATCGAAGAGCGTGGCCCGCTGCAGCGACTGGGCGACGACACCGGCCAGCGCCAGCGCCAGATTCCTGGCCTCCGTCGACTGCACCGCGGGCTCGGTGTTGAACAGCCCCAGCGCCCCGATGACGGTGTCCTGCGCGACCAACGGAAGAAAGGAGGAGCTGCCGGTCGGCAGGACCTCGCCGTACGGGCGCAGCCGGGGGTAGCGGGCCAGCAGCTCGCCCCGGGAGCTCAGGAAGGCGGGCCGCCGCGAGACCGCCGCCTCGGACAGCGGCAGGGTGTCGTCCAGGTCGGACCTGCGCATCTCCTCGGGCACCTCGCCCTCGATCCCGGCCATCGCGATGACCTCGAACCGGCCCCCCGAGGCCAGCCCCAGCAGCAGCCCGTCCGCGCCGAACCGCCGGGCGCCGCCGATACCGGTGAGCACCCGGGTCACATCCGCGACCGACAGCGCCCGGGACAGCGCCACGGTGACCTGCTGCACCATCACGGTCTGCCGCTGCCGCTCCTGCTGGAGCGTGCGCAGCAGCGCGGAGTCCGCCAGCTCGCCGGACGCCTCCCGGACGATGCCGATGATCCGGTACGGCAGCCCGTCCTCGTCGTGCAGGATCCGGCCCTGGGAGTGTGCCCAGCGCGGCGTCCCGTCCCGGCACCGGACGCGGAAGTAGGCGCCGTACGACGAGCTGCCCGCCTCGAGCGCCTGGGTGAGCGCGGCATCCAGCCGGATGCCCTCCTCCGGCGGCACGCGCGAGACCAGCGACATCGGCGCGCCGTCGTACTCGTCCGGGCGCAGGTCGAAGACCTCCAGCGCGCCGGAGTCCAGGTCCATGAACCCCCGGCCCAGGTCCCAGTCGAAGGTGCCCATGCGGTTGAGCGCGAGCCGTCGGCGCAGGCCGATCGGTTCGTGGTGCGAGACGCCGGGGAAGTGCTCCGGGACGCGTCGCAGCTCCCGGTCGGCGCGGGGGTCGTAGCCGCCGGGCGGCGGTCCGCTCTGTGTGGTCATGGTGCGCTGCGCCTCCGCGGCCGGTGTCCACCGGAAGCGGCCGTGCGATCACCTTAGGTGGCGGCCGGACGGCCCGCATTTCCTGCACCGCGGGCGGCCAGGGGCGGCAACGGGCGTTACGCAGGACGGGTGACGGGGCGCCACCCGTACGCACCACCCGCGCCGGCCGGCACCGACTGGCACCGACCGGCTCAGCCGTCCCGGGCGTCCGCCTCCCGGGACGGTGTACGACACGTCAGGCGTGCGCCCGCGCCGCTGCCGCCGCGACCGGACCGGTCTGCCGCGTGCGGTGCGCCAGGGTGGCCGTCCGCGTCGCCACATCGACGGTGTAGACGTCGATGGTCAGCCGCGCCTGTGCCACCTTCAGCACCATGAACCCGTGGTCGGAGAAGTTCTGCCAGGCGGCGGGGTTCGCGAAGTGCGCCTTGCCGTCCTCCGTCTTCGCCGACGCGCCGCACACCACCTGCCGGGTGCCGCCGGTACGGGCGGTCGGCTCCAGCACCTGGAGGGTGTGATCGTGCCCGGAGAGGATCAGATCGGCGCGCCCGCACACCACCTTCTCGTACATGTCCTTGAGGTGGACCCCGCTGGTGTAGTTCCCGATCTTGAAGCCGTCGTAGGAACCGGCGCTGCCGTGCTTGCCGTTGTTGAGGTACGGGTGGTGGCCGATCACCACCTTCCAGCGGGCCCGCGAGGCGCTCAGCGCGCCGTCCAGCCAGGCGCGCTGCTCGCGCATGTAGGGGCCGTCCCAGTGGAAGTACGGGTCGAGCTGCGCGACATACGACGACCAGGGAATGGTGTCGATGGCGAAGAACTCCACGAGCGGGTCGGCGGCCGGCAGCGGCACGCTGTAGTAGCGGCTCGGCATGTACCAGCGCTTCGACGTCGTGGCGTAGGCGACCTCGCGGTCACCGCGGGACGGGTCGCCCCCGCTGCCCGGTATCAGTCCGGAGCAGTCGTGATTGCCCAGGACCATCAGCCACGGCACGTCGATACCGTTGTTGGGCTTCTCGAACTTGTCCTGGAATTCGGAGTCATGGGCCGACTCCGGGCCGTTCTCGTAAATGTTGTCGCCGAGACCGATCGCGAGGCCTACCCCCTCGGCCTTGCACACATCGCGGGCGGCGGCGGCCACCGCGTACTGCGCCTCGTCGCCCGTCCCCGCGTCGCCGGTCACCAGAACGGCGAACTCGCCCTTGCCATTGGGGTGTTCGGGAAACGGGAAGGCCCCCGGCGCGCCGGGGCGGGGCGCGGCGGACGCGGTGGGCGCCTGCGCTCCCGATGCCAGCACCGAGAGCGCGGCACCGGCCATCGCGCCGCCCAGTAGCGTCCGCCGGTTCACCCACTGCGGCACCCGCCCTGTCGTGCGCATCGGCGGCCCGTCCGCCGCCGCCTCCGAGCCGGCCCGCAGCCACTCCCGCTCGGTCATGTCCGCCTGCGGCGGGATCAGTTCGTCAACACACATGCCTGGTTTTCTCTCACGGGCGACGGGGGCGGTGGTGACGAAAAGATGAATCAGAGGTGGACGTATCGCGATCAGCGGTGGCTGGGGCTACCGGTCGGTAACTCCGCGTTTCCGCACGTCATCAGGGTGTGAGGGAGGAGCCCGAAACGGCCCTGCGCGCCAGCCGGCGAAGGGTGTGGCCGAGGTGCCGGGCGTAGCAGCGCTGGAGCACGGGGACGAGCGGGCCCGCGAGCCGCGTGTACCACGCGGCCGGGCGGCTGAAGGCCGTGACGGTGAACCACACCGAGCCATCGGCGCGCCGCTCGACCAGGAAGGCCTCCTCGCCGCACTCGGGGTGCCCCTGCCGGGTGCCGTACCCGAAGCCGATCCGGTCCTCGTCGGCCACCGTCCACACCACCCGGCAGGGCGCTCGCAGCCGCAGCGGGCCCATGCCCAGTCCGACCTCGACGGCCACGCCCGGTGCGGCCCGGGTGGCGTCGGCCCGGATGATCGCGCCCGACGAGCGGTGCATGCGGAAGGTGGTGACCGCCTCGCCCGCCGCCGCCAGGACGTCGCGGCCCCGGCCGATCGGCACCGCGACGTGCAGGTGGGCGTAGCCGGAGGGCAGCGGGCCGCGCCGGGTGCCGCCCTCCTCGGGGTAGTTGACGTCGCTCATGCGTGGCGCTCCTTCAGGGTGGCGGTGCGGGCGGGCTGTGGCTGTGGGGGTGCGGCGCGCAGGCGGCGCTGTGCGAGGAGGGCGCACAGGGCGAAGCCGAGGGCGTTGCCCAGGCCGTGGGTGGCGGCCATCCAGGCGAGGGAGGGGTGCGGCAGGCCGGTCGCCTCGCCGAGCGCCCAGCTCAGCGCGAGCAGCATGGTGGCCACCAGGACCACGGCGGAGCAGCCGAGCAGCGCGCGGGTCGTGCGGTCGGGCCCGGTGGCCCGGATGTCCCGCCAGGTCAGCAGGCCCACCAGCCACATTCCGGCGGTCAGGACCAGCGCGCCGGCCAGTTCGGCCCAGTCGTCGATGAAGTACCCGGCGAGCACGAGCAGGGTGCCCACCGGGACGCTGAGCGCCGCGAACCGGCCGGCCCGGCCGCCGCCGCTGCCCCGGCAGACCAGCCCCGCGATCAGCGCCGCGGCGAACCCGGCGAAGTGGAAGTGCGGCACGGTCAGCGCCAGGATGTCGAGGCCGAAGCCGAACAGCCGGTGTCCGGCGCGCTCGGCGACCAGCGCCAGTCCCGCGATGGCCGGGGTGACCAGCGCGGTGAGGGTGGCGATCTCGGCGGGCGCGAGCGAGCGGTTACGGGCCAGTCGCCGGGGTGCCTGTACGGCGAGTGCCAGGGTGGCGGCCGCGTACCCGGCGGCGCAGCCGGTGGCGACCGGGCCGCGCGGCAGCCACAGCGCGAGCGAGCCCGCCGCGGCGGCGAGCGGCCAGATCCCCCGGATACGGGCCAGGCCGGGCCCGTCGATCAGTGAGAGACCCAGTGGGATCACCACGAACATTCCGAGCATGACGATGAGTTGCACCAATACGGCCATCACGTCCCCCTTCCTGCATACGAGGCCGTCCGGACGTCCTCCTTGGGAGGTCCGGGCGTTCTGTGATCGACAGTACCGCAGAATTGAACGCGTTCAAGAATGGCCCCCCGGCTCCGGACGAGGGCGCCGCCACAGGCCCAGGCGCCCCGCGCCGCACGGCCGTTCGCCCGCCCAGGAACCGGCCATGGACCCCCGGCCGTCTGAGACGTCATGCGCGTGACGATGATTCTTCCCGCCCTGACGGAAGCGACCAGCCCGCTGTTCCGGCCCGTCAAGTACTCGCTCTTCCCGCCGCTGGGCCTGGCGACCCTCGCCGGATACCTGGACCCGGACGACGAGGTGCGGCTGTACGACGAGCATGTGGAGCGGGTCGACATCGAGACGCTGGAGACGCCCGACCTGCTGGTGCTGCAGCCGTACATCACCTCCGCCCGGCGCAGCTACGAGATAGCCGACCACTTCCGGGCGCGGGGCGTGCACGTGGCCATGGGAGGTCTGCACGTGACCTCACTCCCGGAGGAAGCTGCGGCCCACGCCGACACGCTCTTCACCGGGCCCGGTGAGGACACCTGGCCGCTGTTCCTCAAGGACTTCCGGGACGGCGCGCCGGCCCGCCGCTACGACTCACAACAGCGGACCCTGGCCGGACTCCCGCCCGTACGCCGCGATCTGATCAAGCGTCAGCTCTATCTCGTCCCCAACTCGATCGTGGTGTCGCGCGGCTGCCCGCACCACTGCGACTTCTGCTACAAGGACGCCTTCTTCGAGGGCGGCAAGTCCTTCTACACGCAGGCCGTGGACGACGCCCTGGCCGAGATCGAGCGGCTGCCCGGCAGGCATCTGTACTTCCTCGATGACCACCTGCTGGGCAACCGGCGGTTCGCGGAGGCGCTGTTCGACGGGATGAGCGGGATGGGGCGGCTGTGGCAGGCGGCCGGCACGGTGAAGTCGGTGCTGGAGCCGGGGCTGCTGGAGCGGGCTGTGGAAGCGGGGCTGCGCAGTCTGTTCGTGGGCTTCGAGACCGTCAACGGGGCGAACCTCGCCGAGCGCCGCAAGGACCAGAACATCGGCCGGGACTACGCGGCCGTCGTGCGGCGCCTGCGCGACGCCGGCGTCATGGTGAACGCCAGCTTCGTCTTCGGGCTCGACCAGGACGGACCGGACGTCTTCGACCGCACGGTGGAGTGGGCCGTCGAGCAGGGCATCGAGACGGCGACCTTCCACATCATGACGCCGTACCCCTCGACCGGCCTGTGGAAGCAGCTGGCGGCCGAGGACCGGATCGTCCACCAGGACTGGGACCTCTACGACACCCGCCATGTCGTCTACCGGCCCAAGGGCATGACGCCCCGTCAGCTGGAAGACGGCTACTGGCGCGCCTACCGGGACTTCTACCGCTGGTCGAACATCTGGCGCGGCGCGGCCTCCCAGCCGGGCCCGCACGAACGGCTCCGGCACCTCGCCTACGCGGGCGGCTGGAAGAAATGCGAGCCCGCCTGGGACGCGCTGATCCGCTCCCGACGGGTGGTCCGCGCGCTGCCGATGCTCGAACGGACGCTGGCGGCCTTCGGAGGCCGGCGCCCGAGCTCCTGACCGGCGTTGCCGATACGCCTCAGGGCCCGGCCGTGATCCATCGGACAAAACCTAGGCCCGGTACGGCTCCCCATGCCGCCCCGCACCCGCCGCGAACCGGGCGGCTCCCGTCAGTCCCTCTGCCAACACCCCTTGCCCGTAACGGAGTTCGACGGCCATGGCCGACACCTCGTCCTTGCCTTCCTGCTCCAGCAGCGAGGCGCGATCGCTGCGCAGACAGGCCTGGGGGAGGGCGGCGATCTCGGCCGCCAGGCGCTCGGCCGCCGTCCGGGCGGTCCCGGTCGGTACGAGGCGGTTCGCCAGTCCGATGTCCAGTGCCTCCCGGGCCGGGACCGGACGGCCCGTCAGGACCAGGTCCATCGCCCGGCCCGCCCCGATCAGCCGGGGCAGCCGCACCGTACCGCCGTCGATCAGCGGCACACCCCAGCGCCGGCAGAACACCCCGAAGACCGCGTCCTCCTCCGCCACCCGCAGATCGCACCAGAGCGCCAGTTCCAGGCCGCCGGCCACCGCATGGCCGGCCACCGCCGCGATCACCGGCTTGCTCAGGCGCAGCCGGGTCGGGCCCATCGGGCCGTCACCGTCCGGGGCGACGCGGTTGCCGCGCTCGGTGCCGACCGCCTTGAGATCGGCGCCGGCGCAGAACGTTCCGCCCTCGCCCCACAGCACCGCCACGCGCGCCTCGTCGTCCGCCTCGAACTCCCGGAAGGCGTCGGCCAGTTGGCGTGCCGTCGCACCGTCCACGGCATTACGGGCGGCCGGCCGCGACAGCACCACCGTCGTCACCGGCCCCGCGCGCTCCACCCGTACGGACATCACGCTCCGTCCCGTGCCGCGGCCGGGTCCTTCAGCCGGGCGCGGTCGAGGATCGCGCCCAGGTCGACGCCCGTCGGCAGCGTGCCGAACGCATGGCCCCACTGTCCGCCCAGCCGCGAGGCGCAGAACGCATCGGCGACCGCAGGATGGCTGTACCGGACGAGCAGCGAACCCTGGAGCACCAGCGCCATCCGCTCCGCCAGCGACCGCGCCATCAGCTGCGCCCGCTCCGGAACGGCCAGCCCGCCGAGCATCTCGCGGACCCCGGCCACCGCCGCGTCCAGCCGCCGGTCGGCGCCCGCGGCGGCGTCCACCTCGGCGAAGAAGGCGTCCAGCGCGGCCGGTTCCTTGCCCAGTGCGCGCAGGACGTCCAGCGCGGCGACGTTTCCCGAGCCCTCCCAGATCGACAGCAGCGGCGCCTCCCGGTACAGCCGCGGCATGCCGGACTCCTCCACATAGCCGTTGCCGCCCAGGCACTCCAGCGCCTCCGCCGCATGGGTGCTGCCCCGCTTGCACACCCAGTACTTGCCCGCCGCCAGCGCCAGCCGCCGCAGCGCCGCCTCCCCGGCGTCCCCGGCCTGCGCCCGGTCCACCGCCGCCGCCAGCCGCATCGCCAGCAGCGTCGCCGCCTCCGACTCGATCGCGAGGTCGGCCAGCACCGCACGCATCAGCGGCTGCTGGTCCAGCTCCCGCCCGAACGCCCGCCGATGGGCGGTGTGATGCAGCGCCTGCCGCAGCCCCGCCCGCATCCCCGCCGCCGAGCCCAGCACACAGTCCAGCCGGGTCATGTTCACCATCTCGACGATGGTCCGCACCCCGCGGCCCGGCTCGCCGACCGGCCACGCCACCGCCTCGTCGTACTCGATCTCGGAGGAGGCGTTGGAGCGGTTGCCCAGCTTGTCCTTGAGCCGCATCAGCCGCATCCCGTTGAGCGTGCCGTCCGGCAGTACGCGCGGCACCAGGAAGCAGCTCAGCCCCTCCGCCGTCTGGGCCAGAGCCAGGAACACATCGCTCATCGGCGCCGAGGTGAACCACTTGTGGCCGGTGATCCGGTACGTACCGTCGCCGGCCGGCACCGCGCGCGTGGTGTTCGCCCGTACGTCGGAGCCGCCCTGCTTCTCCGTCATCGACATGCCCACGATCAGGCCCGCCTTGCCCAGCGGCGCCCGCAGCCCGAAGTCGTACGTGCGGGACGCGAGCAGCGGCTCGTACTGCGCGGCCAGGTCCGGGGCGGCGCGCAGCGCGGGCACGGCGGCGTAGGTCATCGAGATGGGGCAGCCGTGGCCCGGTTCGGCCTGCGACCAGACGTAGAACTTCGCGGCGCGCACCAGATGCGCGCCGGGGCGGTCGTCGGACCAGGGCGCGCCGTGCAGACCGTGCTCCACCGCGACGGTCATCAGCTGGTGCCAGGCGGGGTGGAACTCGACCTCGTCGACGCGATGCCCGAAGCGGTCGTGGGTGTGCAGGCGCGGCGGGTGCTCCTCCGCCCAGCGCGCCTGGTCCTGCACCGCCTGCGTACCGGCCAGCGCCCCCAGCGCGGACACCTCCGTCTCGCCCCACTCGGCACCCTCCCGGCGCAGTGCCTCCAGCAGGGCCGGCTCGTCCGCCGTACTGAACTCGGTCAGGGGCGGGGCCTGATTCAGGACTTCGTGAGTGACGGTCATACCCATGACGTTACAGATCTAGAACACTCGTGGGAAGAGTGTAAGACGGTCATGGCGGGGCGCGGGGAGCGGCTGGCTAGAATTTCGGGCACATATGAACGACGACTCCCTCGCGCTGCGGCCGCTCACCGCCCGCTCCATCGTGCTGAGCACCCTCCTCGGGCACCATCCGCCCCGGATGCCCGCGCGCGCCCTGGTGCGGGTCGGCGAACTCTTCGGCATTGCCGAGGGCACCGTCCGGGTCGCGCTCTCCCGGATGGTGGCCGCCGGCGACCTGCGGCAGCGCGACGGCGCCTACGAGCTCACCGACCGGCTGCTGGCGCGCCAGGCCCGGCAGGACGAGAGCCGGTCGCCCCGGACCCGCCCCTGGGACGGTGGCTGGGAGATCGCCGTGGTCACCGTCGAGCGCCGGCCGGCCGCCGAACGGACCGCGCTGCGGCAGGCGATGGCGGCCCTGCGGCTGGGGGAACTGCGCGAAGGCACCTGGCTGCGCCCCGGAAACCTCGAAAGGCCCCGCCCGGCCGTGGTCACCGAGCAGTGCACCCTGCTGACCGGAACCCCGGACGGCGACCCGGCGGCGCTGGCGCGCACGCTGTGGGATCTGTCCGGCTGGTCGGCGCGGGCGCGCGCCCTGCTGACCGCTCTTGACGGCGCGGCCACTCCCGCGCAACGCTTCACCATCTCGGCCGCTGTACTGCGCCATCTCCTCACCGATCCACTGCTCCCGGACCCCCTGCTGCCAGGTCACTGGCCGGGGGTCGAACTCCGTTGTCGCTACGACGAGTTCGAGGCCGAACTGCGCGAGCTGCTACGGCAGTACGTCACGCCCTCCCGCGCCGGCTGACCGTGGCACGGCCGAACGGGCCGTGCGCGGTGCGTGCGGACCTGCGCCGCGCGTGTGCACCGAGCCCCACGAGTGCGCCCGGCGGACACGGCCGATGTGAACGCATGGGCGATTCGCTCGGGTTTCACGTGCCTCTGGCATGAAGGGTGCGCCCCTACCCGTCCCACGGGTGCGCCATGCGGGGGTGCCTGTCCCCGATGTGGCGGCAAGGGGGCAAGCCGGTCGGCGAAGGCGCTACCGCGCGCTCTGTCGATGCGAACTCCGCGCATGGTTGTGTCTGACCCGTCGAATTCATGGCACCACACGGAATTCGCTGCGCATGGCAATGCACAGGGCACCACTCGAGGAAACGCGCAAGAGGCAATACGCACGAGGCAGTACGCAAGAGGCAATCCGCAAGGGGATACACGAGGTTCTGCACACGGAGATACGCAGGACATTGCGCAAGCGACGGATGTCAAGGTGCCAGGTTTCCTGAATGGCCGGCAGGTAACTGCGCGGCGAGCGACGGGAGCAAAAAATGGAATTTCCTCAGGTGAACGAGACCGGATCGGAATCTGTCGGCCGGAGTGAATTCCGGGGCCGGGGGGCCCGGGGTGTCGCGGCGGCCGCGGTCCTGCTGGCGGCCGGCGCGCTGAACGTGACGGCCGAGGGGTCGGCCGAAGCGGTCGGCAACGGGACGTGGGACCGCCTGGCCGGGTGCGAGAGCGGCGGGCACTGGCACGCCGACACGGGCAACGGGTTCTCCGGCGGGCTGCAGTTCGCGCACAGCACCTGGCACTCGTTCGGCGGCGGCAGCTACGCCGCGCGGGCGGCGCTGGCGAGCCGGCCGCAGCAAATCAACGTGGCGGAGCGCGTGTTGGCCCGCCAGGGGTGGGGCGCCTGGCCCGCCTGCTCGGCCTCGCTGGGCCTGCGGGGGGCGGCCACGCCGCGCACCACGGCACCGCGGGCCACGGCACCGAGGGCCACGACCCCGCGCACGACCACGCCGCGCACCGCGGCCCCGCACGCCGCGCCCTCTCCGGAGAAGCGGTGGAAAGCGGCACGCCACCGGAGTACCGGCGATTTCGTCGTCGTGAACCATGGGGACACGGTGAGCGGAATCGCCTCCGCGCACGGCTGGCGCTGGCAGGAATTCTACCGGCTGAACCGTCCGGTGATCGGTGCGGACCCGGATCTCATTTACCCGGGAATGCGCCTCGCCGTACGGCGCTCCGACGTCAGCTGACCATATCCGGTGACCGCATTCCTGTGACCGCATTCCGGTGACCGAATTCCGCATCCTCCGGAACGGCTCCGGGGAATGCGATCGAGGGTGCTGCGACCAAGGGAATTGCAGGCCGTCCGTGGCGCCGCGGACGGCCTGCCCGCATTTTTTGGCCCATCGACCCCGAATCCGCTTTCGCGCCGCCTTCACACTCGCGGTCAGCAGCGCCAATCACCATCGGGCTGACCGCCCGCAACGGGGCGCCGGGAAGCCGGTGTTGGATGATCCGGCCGCCGGCTACCGCGTCAACCGCGATCACGATGACGTCATGGAGGCCGACGCCAACCACGCGAACCCGTTGCCGCAGCGTTCCGGGTCAGACGGGCAGTACGCACACCGGCATCGGTGCGGCGAACGGCTCGCCCACTCTCGCCAGCGCCCCCGTCGCCGCGTCCACCGAGAACACCGTCACCGTCCCGGACTTCTGGTTCGCCGCGAACAGCAGCCGCTCGTCCGGCGAGAACGCGATCTGTCGCGGAAAGTCGCCGCCCACCGGCACCGTGTCCAGCAGCCGAAGCCGCGCCCCGCCCGCCTCCACGGCATAGCGGGTGAGGCTGTTGTGGCCCCGGTTGGCGAGATACGCGAAGCGGCCGTTCCGGGTGACCAGAATCTGCGCCGGGTAGTTGGTGCCCGCACCCGTCCCCGTGGACTGCGGCGCCCCGGGCGTCAGCCGCCCGCTCCTCCTCTCGTATCCACAGACCACGAGCGTGTTGTCGACCTCGTTCGCCAGATAGGCGAAGGCAGCGGAGGGATGGAACGTCAGATGCCGGGGCCCGGCGCCCGGCCGCAGCGACGCATACGACACCTGGGTCAGCCGGCCGGCGTTCTCGTCGAGCCGGTAGGTGTAGACGGTGTCGTTCCCGAGATCGACGGCGAGCACATGGCGGCCGTCCGGGCTGGTGATGATCTGGTGCGCATGCGGCCCGTCCTGGCCGGGACCGGGCGGCGGGCTCGCATGCGCGACCACGTCCGTGCGCTCCCCGAGAGCGCCGCTCTCCGGATCGATCGGATGCACCGCCACGCTGCCCGAGAGGTAGTTGGCGCTGAGCAGCCAGCGTCCGCGGGGGTGCACGGACAGATGGCAGGGCCCGGCGCCGCCGGTCGTTTGCGTACCCAGCACCTTGGGCGGCGCACCGCCGGGCGGCAGCGCGAGCGCCGTGACGCCGCCCTCCTCCCGCTCATCGACCGCGTAGAGGGTCCGCCCGGACGGCGCGAGCGCCAGATAGGAGGGGTCGGCGACGCCCGCCACGACGCCCGTTGCGGTGATGAGACCGCCGGCGGTGTCGTACGTCCCCAGTCCGACGCCGGTGCCGCCGCCCTCCTGCGAGGTGTAGGTCCCCAGGAAGAGCGGCCGCCGGGTGCTCGGACTACCGGTGCCGTCCGGCGCCACTTCACGGGGGGTACCGCGGAGCCGCCGGTCCTGCGCGGGGGCCCCGTCCCCGACCATCAGGCCCGCCACGCCGACCGCGGCGACCCCCATGAAGTGACGCCGGCCGAGGCCTGCCCCTGCCCCGGCCCCCATGCCTCGTCCTGCGCTCATGCCACACCTCGGCTTCGGTGATCACGGATGGCGGATCTGGCAGCCAGGGTGGCCGGTGCCGTACGCCAAGGCAAGCGCCGCAACTCTCATTGCATGGTGCGCAACGTGAAGGACGCGGTCCCGAAGGCCGGTCCCGAATGCCGATTCCGAGGGCCGGTTCCGACGCCGGACCCTGAGATTCCCCTACACCCAGATGATGACCCGCACCCCCTCAGTGGCACTCCAGACGGACGGTGAGAACCCATACGTGGATTGATTCGCGGCACCCCTCACCGCCCGTAGTTTCGTGATCAATGCACGGAGATGAGCGAGAGGCCATGAATATATGTACGGCAAGGCATTCGCCCCGGAATATCAGGGCGAACTGGGCTCGGCGCTGGGCGTGAACTCCTCGTACGAGGAGGTGCTGGCCACGGCGAGCCGCGCGCAGGCCGACGCGGTCACGGCGCTGGAGCGGTCGCGCGCGGCGCTGGCGGTCGCCGAGGCCAACCGGCGGCTGGGCCGGGTCGCGGACGCCGGCGCCGCCTGGCGGGACAGCTACCGCTGCGCACGCGATGCGGGCGACGCGGCCGCCATGTCGTGGGCCCTGTGGAGCGGCGGCACCCTGGCCCGCCAGTGCGGAACGCTGCCCCTCGCCCGCCGCCTGCTCGCGCACGCCGTGGAGCTGGCCGCCGGCAGCGGAGACCGTCTCGCGCACGGCTACTCCCTCGCCGGCCTCGCCGAAACCGGCCGTATCCAGGGTGATTACGCCGCGGTCGCCGAACTCCACGAGCGCCTCCTCGAAGAGGGCCGGGCGCACGGCGAGGCCCGCCACATGGTCTGGGCGATGTCCGGCATCGCCCAGATGCACCGCAACACCGGTGACTACGCCAAGGCGCTGGAGCTGTTCGAGGAATCCACCCGGATAGCCACCGAGGCCGATGACGCCCGGGGCCGCGCGTGGTCGCTCCGCGGCGTGGCCGACGTCCTCTCGGTGCAGGGCGAGCCCGACCGCGCGCTGGCCCTGCTCTCCGAGGCGGAGACCATCTGCCGCTCCATGGACCTGGCGAGCGCCCTCGCCTACAACCACAAGATGCGCGCCAACGTCCACTACCGCGCCGGATGGTACGAGGCGGCGCGCGACACCTACGCCCTCGCACTGGCCGAATTCAGCGATATGAACGAACCGCGCGGCGTCGCCCTCTCCCGCCTCGGCCTGACCAAGTCCCGTGCCCGACTGGGCCGCGACCTGGACGGGACACTCGCCGAACTCGCCGTACTGGAGCGGGATTTCGTACGGATCGGGCTGCGTCATGCCCGGGACATGGTCATCGCCTTTCGCACCGAGGTGACGGAGCGGAGCGGGGAGGGCGGGGTGGCCGAGGCGGTCGAGATGGCCGGTACGGCCGAGACGACCGGTACGGCTGACGCAGTCGGTACGGTCGAGACGGCCGCGACGGCCGAAGGCAAGAAGGCGGCCTGATCAGCGAGACGGCCGGAACCGGCGGGACGGGCCGGACGGCCGGGACGCTGACGGCGGCAGGGGTGACAGCGCCATGGGGGGCAGAAAGTCCCGTTCCTGGGTCCGGTGCCACCATGCCCCGGTCTCCCGCAGCTCCCGCCACGTCGTGAAGCGGTACCGGAAGACCCGGGCCCGGACCCGCGCCGGCGGGGCGTCGGGGAACGGATTGGTGCGCAGCAGCCGCAGCGTGTCCCGGTCGTTCTCCAGCAGGCGCTCCACGAACGTCACGAACCATGCCCTCGCGTACGCCGGCGAGAGAGCGGCGAACCACATCAGCCAGTCCAGCCGCAGGTGATACGGCGCGAACTGGCGCGGCAGCCGCCGGACATCGCCCGGCTTGCCGTGGAACTCGTACGCGAGCCAGGTCGTGCCGGGGCCGGTCACCGCATCCGCCGTCCCCTCCACCACGATCTCCCGGCGCACCCGCGTGATACTGCCGAACGCGCCGTAGGAATTGACCAGGTGCAGCGATTCGTAGGAGGTGTTCATGCGCTGCTGCCGGCTCAGCAGATTGCGGGCCGGGCGGTAGCTGAGGAGCACGACGCATGCCGTGGCCGCGAGGACGAGGACCTCGAACCACAGCGGGGGCGCGGCCGGTGTCGAGGACGCGTGCCACCACGACGGCGCGAGGGCCGACAGGGCCAGCGTGATGGTGAGCCAGTTCAGCCAGGCGAAGTTGCCGGACAGCACCAGCCACAACTGGGTGACGGCCATCGCCACCGCGGCCCATCCGGCCACCGGCTGAGGGGCGAACAGCAGTACCGGCAGGCCGAGTTGGGCCATATGGTTCGCGGCGACCTCGACGCGGTGCAGGGGCTTGGGCAGATGGTGGAAGAACCAGCTGAGCGGGCCCGGCATCGGCTGGGTCTCGTGGTGGTAATACAGACAGGTCAGATCGCGCCAGCAACGGTCACCGCGCATCTTGATCAGCCCGGCCCCGAACTCCACCCGGAAGAGCACCCAGCGCAGCAGATACAGGACCAGGGCCGGGGGAGCGGTATCGGCGTTGCCGAGGAAGACGGCGAGCATGCCCGTCTCCAGCAACAGCGATTCCCAGCCGAAGCTGTACCAGGTCTGCCCCACATTGACGATGGACAGATACATCGCCCACAGCACCAGCCACATGAGCATCGACACCCACAGCGGCACGGCGTCCGCCGCCCCCGCCGCGACCGCCGCCGCCAGCAGCGCCCCGCTCCACGCCCACAGCGCGAAGAACCGGTCCGAGTAGTGCAGCTGGAAGACCGACGGCGACGCCCGGAACGGCACCCGCGCCACGAACTCGGGCACCGGCAGCATCCCCCGGACCCCGATCAACGCCCGGAACTGCCGGGCCGCCGCAACGAACGCGACGGCATAGGTCACCGCCAGCATCCGCTGGAAAACAAGCCGCCCCAGCCAGTAGCCGGGATCCGAGAACCATTCCACCCGCCCATGGGTAGCACTGCGGCCGCACACCTGAGGGACAGGCGCGCGGCCGCGGAAGCGATCCCTCGCGATCCCCCGCGATCCCTCCCGCTCCCTTGCGCCCGGTCGTCATCGGGCGGGTGCGAAGATCAACGGCGCCCTCTCGCGGGCCGTCGAATCCCCTGGCTCGTGTTTATCCAAGGGCCTCGCAATACGAAATTCGTTCGAATTGATTGAGGGTCCTCGTAGCGCCGTGTGTGCAGGAGGGTGCGGGTTCTCATGATCCGTCGGGGCCATTGCCGACCGGGGTGTGATTTCCGCCTCCCGACGCGATGTCGATTTCGCCGGAAAATGTCGAGCACGTCGTGCGGGACGTCGATACTCTGGTGGTCGACGGACGACCCTTCTGGGAGAAGCCAACACCATTGGCCCGTCGCGGGACCGCCACAAACCCTGGCTGACCTCCCGGTTTGTGAATGAGGCGCCACCGCGTCGGACCGTTACCTCAATGAAGGAGTGCGTGGTGGCATTGCACAAGGCTCAGTACAAGCAGCCCCGGTTGAAGCAAGATGACCGGCCCGGTCGTATCAAGGAACTCCGCAACCTCGAGGTCTGGGGCCGATGCGTCCCCGTGCGCCTCGCCGGTTGCGACGACGACCCCGCCGAGCCGCACATCTTCCGCGGAATCGACTGAGACCGACCGCGACGCCGGAGCTTGATCGCGACGGCGGAGATCGAATTCGCTGTCGGTCTTATTGCGCGCGATCGGCCGGCCGAGGCACAGCGGCCGGGGCAGCGAAGTGACGGGAGCGGCGCCATGGGCGCCGCTCCCCGTCGTATGCGAGGTCAGGGCCGGCGGCCCAGCAGGCACAGCAGCCGGGTGAGATCGTCGGCGTCCGCCGGGGGCTCGATGGCGGGGGCGAAGAGTCCGGAGGCGACGAGACCCGGGGCGTACGGCTCGACCTCGCGCAGCGCCGCCGTCGCCAAGCCGTCGGGGAGATGCTCATCCGCGCCGATCGCGCGGGACAGGTCCCAGGAATGGACCACGGCGTCGGCCATCATCTGGACGCAGTACGCGTCGGCCGGGCTGGAGCCGTAGGAGAGATGGACGGTGCGGTTGAGCGCGCCCGGTTCGCTGAACGCCGCCACGGCGGCCACCGCCGCACGGTCCCAGACCGAGGCCGGGTCGACGCCCAGCCGGTCGCCGTCGAAATCCGTGCCCACCTCCCCGATCGTGGCGCCGTCACGCACCAGGCGGGGCACCCACAGCTGCTCGGCGGTGAGGTGGTTCACCAGATCGCGCACCGACCATTCCGTACACGGCGTGGGGGCCTCCCACTGATCGTCACGCACGGCATGGACCCGGGTCCCGAAGAGCTCAAGGGCCTCGCCGTGGATGCGCAGGATCTCGTCATGGTTCATGCTCCCCGAGGATAGGAGCGGGCACTGACAGTGCCCGTGACGGCGCACGGCGAGCGGGCGGAGTCGCGGTCCGCCGGGCTCCGATGACTCGATCGGGCCAACGGGCGAGAATTTTTTCCGGTGGTGCGTCGGGGCGCCCGCCCTACCGTGCCCGCGCCGGTCAGCCGGCGTACAGCTGACGTTGCGGCACTATCTGCTGCGGCCGGCTGGGGCTGGACCACAGCAGTTTCAGATGGGCCTCGCCGGTGCGCTCCGTGTAGTCGATGCGGATGCTGTGGCGGTGGCCGGCCTTGAGGGTGACGGTGCCCTTGTCGACCTTGGGGCCGTGCGGGATGGCGCTGTCGATCACCGGCCTGCCGTCGATCCACAGTCGCACGGTGTCGTCGGAGACGGTGGTGAGCGTGTACGTCTCGTCGAAGCGCGGCTGGATGCTGCCGGTCCAGCGGGTGGCGAAGTGGTCGGCGGGGATCTGGGGGTCCGGGGAGCCGTCGAAGCGGTAGGACTTGTTCACGGTCGGGTCGGTGGTGGTCACCGCGGGCGGCCCGGTGAAGGAGTCGTTGGGCCATGTCTGCGCCGTCAGACCGGTGCCGGTGCCGGCGGGCGCTGCGGTCGGCGGCTCGATGGTGAGCCGGATGACGCTCGCGGCCGGGTCGACGGCCGGGCCGGACGGGGTGAGGTCGTAGCCGTCGCCCGCCGGGGTGACCTCGACGCGTTGCCGCGGGCTGCCCAGCACCTCCGCCGACGTCACCCGGAAGGGGGCCTTGGTGGTGAGGTGCAGGGGCCGGCCGGGCGCGGGCCAGGCGGTGACGGATGCGTAGAGGTCGTTGCCCCGGCGGGAGACCGCGCCCCAGGACGGGTCCGCGACCAGGCCGGTGTGCCCCGCTCCGTAGACGGCGCCGCCCTGGCCGTGCGTGCCCAGCCACCGGCCGGCCTCGCGCAGCCGGTCCACGGACGGCTGCGGAATGCGGCCGTGCCGGTCCGGCCCGACGTTGAGGAGGTAGTTGCCGCCGCGGCCGGCCACGTCGAGGAGATTGCGGATGACCGTGGCCGAGGACTTCCAGTGGGTGTCGTACCTGGCGAAGCCCCAGTGGTCGTTGAGCGTCATACAGCTCTCCCAGAGCTGCCCGTCGACCGGTTCGGCGGGGATCTCCTGTTCCGGTGTGCCGAAGTCGCCGTCCACCACCTCGCGTTTGCCCACACGGTTGTTGACGATGAGGCGGGGGTTGAGACCGTGCAGATAGGCCTGGAGGTCGGCGCCGTCCTGGCGGGACCACTTGTTGGTGGGGTGGTCGGCGTCCCATTCGCCGTCGAACCACAGCAGCGCCGGGTCATAGCCGTCGATCAGCTCCTTGAGCTGGCCGTACATCCGCTTCTCGTAGCGCGGGAAGGTCGCGGGGTCCCCGAAGTCGGGGTCGTGCCAGTCCCAGATCGAGTAGTAGAAGCCGAGCTTGATGCCGGCGGCGTCGGCGGCCTTCTTCAGCTCGGCGAGGATGTCGCGGTGGGGGTCGAAGGCGGAGTGGTCGCGCAGATTCCACTTGTTCTGCCGGGTGGGCCACATCGCATAGCCGTCGTGGTGCTTGGCGGTGATGACGATATAGCGCTGTCCGGCGTCCTTGGCGGCCTTGACGACCGCCGTGGCGTCGAAGCCGGCCGGATTGAAGGTGGCGGCCTGCCGCTCGTACACCTCGTCCGGGATCTTGCACTCGCGCTTGATCCACTCGGCGTTGCGGCAGACCGTGCCGTCGGGCCGGGTGTACTCGCCCTCGAGGTTGGAGTACGCGCCGAAGTGGATGAACATCCCGAAGCGGTCCTGGCGCCACCAGGCGGTGCGCGCGGAGGTGAAGGGATCGTCGGTCGCGTGGTTGGTGCCGGGGCCGGACGTCATGGGCCGGGGCGCGGGGGCGGGCGTGGGCCGTGCGGTGGCGGTCACGGGATTGCCGACGGTGAGGAGCAAGGCGCTCAGTGCTCCCACAACGCCCGTTAACCGGTGGCGTCTTGTGCGGCTGTGCATAGCTCGCTCCTTCGGTCAGGGTGCGTGCGTGCCTTCGGTGCCTCCCGCATGGTGCCGCCCCGTAGGCGGGGATCGGAAGACCTCGGATGCGACAAACATCGGAGGACAGGAGAGGGAGGGTGCGGGCGAGCGGGGGTGACTGAGGGGTGAGCAGCGAGATGGGAGGGTGAGACCTCGGATGTAAGGGGGGTGCGCGGGGGAGGTTGTGTGTACTGACATCGCGTCAGGCGCTCTGGAATCCCGCCCCGGCTGCCTGTTCAATGGGCGCGGCCGACACGCATTGGAGGCACCATGGATGACGCCCTCGCACCATCCGCCACCGCGCCCGCCATCCGCTCGGCCGGTCATGAGCGGGGCTATCCCGAGTTCCTCGAGCGGGCCGGGCGTATCGCAACGGGCCTGCGGAACATGGGAGTTGAGCCGGGCGACCGGATCACCATCGTCATGCGCAACGAGCCCGCGTATCTCGAAATCACCGCCGCCGCTGCCCAGCTGGGCGCCTCGGCCGTGCCCGTCAACTGGCACTTCAAGCACGACGATCTACGGCATGTGCTCACCGACAGCGGCAGCAAGGTCGTCTTCGTGCACACGGACATGGTGGACGCGGTGACCGCGGTGCTCCCCGAGGGGGCGCGGATCGTCGAGGCCCCGGTCCCCTCCGGCGTCGCGGCCGCCTGCGGCCTCAGCGCGCCGGCCGCCACCGGCCGCCACCCTCTCCTGGACGCCTGGCTGGCGGGCCACGAGCCGCTGGCGGAGGCCGCCGCGGAGCGCCCGCCCACCGTCATCTACAGCTCCGGAACCACCGGCCGCCCCAAGGGAGTACTGCGCGAACCCGTCCCCCAGGAACAGATCGCGGAGGCGGTGCAGTCCTTCCTGGAGTACTTCGCCGTCGCCCCCGGTGGCCGTACGCTCATCCCCGCGCCGCTCTACCACGCCTCGCCCAGCCAGCACGCGGTGCTCGCCCTCGCCGCGGGTCTGGACATCACCCTGATGCCGCGCTTCGACGCCGAGGAGTTCCTGCGGCTGGTCGAACGGCACCGGATCGAGCAGGTACAGGTCGTGCCCACGATGTTCGTACGGCTGCTGCGGCTGCCCAAGGACGTGCGCGAGCGCTACGACCTGAGCTCGCTCACCTCGGTGGTGCATGCCGCGGCGCCCTGCCCGCCGCATATCAAACACGCCATGATCGACTGGCTGGGTCCGGTGCTGCGGGAGTACTACGGCGGCAGCGAGACCGGCGCCGTCACCTGGTGCGACAGCGCGGAGTGGCTGGCCCACCCCGGTACGGTCGGCCGGGCCGAGGGGACCTGCGGGGTGGCGGTCCTCGGGCCGGACGGCGAGCCGGTGCCCACCGGCGCCACCGGTGAGATCTACCTCAAACCCAGCGACAGCTGGCCGCGGTTCACCTACCTCGGCGACCCCGCCAAGCGCGCCGCGATGGAGGCCCCCGGCCTCCCCGGATACGTCACCATCGGCGACATCGGCCACCTCGACGCGGACGGCTGCCTCTACCTCAGCGACCGCCGCAACGACATGGTCATCTCCGGCGGCGTCAACATCTACCCGGCGGAGATCGAAGGCTGTCTGCTCGCCCTCGACGGGGTGCGGGACGCGGCGGTCTTCGGCATCCCGGACGAGGAGTTCGGGGAGGTGCTCGCCGCCCATCTGGAGACCGAACCGGGCGTGGTGCTCAGCGCCGAGGCGGTACGCGGCCATGTCGGTGAGCGGCTGGCCGGGTACAAGGTGCCCAGGGCCGTGGTGTTCGAGGAGCGGCTGCCCCGCGACGAGTCGGGAAAGCTCTTCAAACGGCGGCTGCGGGAGCCGTATTGGGAGGGGCGGGACGGCGTCATCTGAGCGCCGACGATGACCTCGTAGGTAATCGACCCGTACGGCGGCGAATGGAAACGTGGTCGTCAGCGGCCCACCCGGCCGCACACCATGAGAGAGGCAGTCCCATGACCGCATTCGCCATCGCCCACCTCCGCCCGGCCGCACCGCACCCCGACATCGCCCGCTACATCGAAGGGATCCAGGTGACCATGGATCCCTTCGGCGGCCGGTTCCGGGTCCACAACGCCCAGGTCGAGGTCAGGGAGGGGGAGTGGCCGGGATTCGTCGTGGTCATCGAGTTCCCGGACATCGAGGCGGCGCGTGCCTGGTACGACTCGCCCGCGTATCAGGAACTCCTGCCGCTGCGTACCCGGCATATCGCGGGGGACTTGGTGCTGGTGCCGGGTGTCGCGGACGGCTACGTCGCGTCGGACACGACCTAGGGTCTGCCGCGTGCGCCCTCATCGCGGACACCAGGTGTCCTAGTGGGTTCATAGCGTCGGTGGAGCCGGCCGCGAGTGGCGTGGCCGGGACCTTGGACGAGGAGTGGCGCGATGAGCGGCGTACAGAGCACGGGCGAGGGCGTGGCGCGGCTGCGCGGGGCGGGATTCGGCGGGCACGACGGCAAGGTGCTGGCCGAGTTCTATGCCGCCGCCCTGGGCTGGCAGGTCGCCCAGACGTTCGGCGATTCGGCGGTGATGATCAGCGACGGCACGACCGGCTACGTCTTCTACACGGCACGCGACTACCAGGCCCCCAACTGGCCGGAGGACGAGCTCGCCTTCCATCTCGAGCTGTCCGTCGACGGCGTCGCCGTCGCCGAGGAGCGGCTGCTGTCCCTGGGCGCCACGAAACCCGCGCACCAGCCCGGCGGAGAGCGCTGGACGGTACTCCTGGACCCGTCCGGGCAGCCGTTCTGCATCAGCGCCTCGTAGCCTTCGCCCCGCCGGCTAGGCCCCGGGCCGAGGGCGTCCTCACTCGGCGATGCCCCGGGTGAGGACCACGACGGTGACGAACCTGCGGTAGAGCCGGACCGGGTCCTCGTCGCTCAGCCGCACGGTCACGGCGTCGACGCGTACGACCTCGGTGACCCAGGCGGCCATCTCGGCGAGGTCCGGATTGCGGAACCGTACGGTCAGCGTGGCGGGCAACGCGATGCGCGGCGGGGCGGCCCGCGGCAGGGCCCGTACGGCCTCGCGCGCCGCCTCATGGATCACCTCCCGAGCATCGAGCGGATGCAGACTGTCCGCGGCGAATCTGGACACCGAGGACTTGACCACGGCGCCGCGGATGCCGGGGCAGAAGGGTTCGATCTCGGCGGCCGTGGTGTCATCACCGGTGATCAGCACCACGGGCACGTCATGGCCCAGCGCCACCAGGGCGTTGATGCCGCTCTCCCCGGTGATCACACCGTTCAGCCGCACCTCGCTGATGGCCCGTGGGTTGTAGGTGTGCGACAGCGTGGCCGGGGTGCCCGACATCGAGCCGTGGTAGGAGACGAAGAAGACGGCGTCGAACGAGGCGTCCAGGCCCTGCATCATGTAGCGGCTTATGGCGCCCGGACACATAGCGGCTGCGGCCCGCGAGGGCGTCCGGTCGCAGGTTGGTCATCGCCGAATGTGCGTCATTGACCAGGAACTCGGTCGCGCCGCCGGCCCGCGCCCCCTCGATCGCGGCGTTGACCTCCTCCTGCAACAGGCCCCGGTAGTAGTCGTATTCGGGCTCCGCGGGCCGGCACTGCGACCAGTCCACGACGCCCGCGGTGCCCTCCATGTCGGAGGAGACGAAGATCTTCACGGCATACGCTCCCTGGATGCGATGGGCGCCGCCCGGAGCTCGTCGCGTTCCGGGCCGGCCTGCCGACCAGTTATGCGGGAGCCCGCCGGAGCGCGGCCAGAGCGCCTTTTCGGCCGCCCGGCCCGCCGGCGTCGCCACGGGTGACCGTCCAGGCGGCTCCCCGGTGTCTGAGCCCGCGTCAACTCCGCCGCCCTGCTGCCGCCCTGCCGCCGGGGCAGCTCGGCGGGTGCCGCCCGGGTGCAGCGTCCGCCGCGGAGGGGGAGCGGCGGAGGGCCGTACGGGGGAGAGCGCCGGACGCCGCGGCGGTACGCCAGAAATGCGCCAGAAAGTGGTGATATGTGTTTCGGGCATGAGCGCGTATACACGGTATGCGGCCCTCGCCCTGGTCGCCGCCCTGGCCGTGGGCTGCGCCGGCCCGCCCCGCACCCCGCACCCCGACCCGCACGTCGCCCGCCCGCCGCTCGCCAAGGCCCAGCCGCGCGGCCATGCCGGCGCCCCCATGACGCACGGCGCCCGCCCCTTCACCCTGGTCGCCTCCGGCGACATCCTCCCGTCCTCCCCGGACGTTCTCGGCACGGCGCGGGAGGACGCGGCGGACGCAGGGTACGACTACCGGCCGATGCTCGCGGATGTGAAGCCGGTCATCTCCGGCGCCGATCTGGCGCTGTGTCATCTGGGGGCGCCGCTCGGCCCGCTGTCCGGCCCCTTCACCGGGTACCCCCGCTACCAGGCGCCGCCGCAGCTCGCCACCGCCCTGAAAGACACCGGCTACGACTCTTGCTCCACGGCCTCCAACCACGTCCTCGACCGGGGCGTACCGGGGGTGGGCCACACCCTGGAGGCCCTGGACACGGTCGGGCTGCGGCACGCCGGATCCGGGCGCAACATCGCCGAGGGAGGGCGTCCGGCGCTGCTGCGGGCCGACGGCGGGGCGCGGGTGGCCCAGCTCGCGTACACCTACGGCACCGACCAGAAGCGCCGCCCCGCGTCGGCGCCCTGGACGGTGAACCTGATCAACGCGCAGCGGATCATCGCGGATGCCCGGGCCGCCCGCCGGGCCGGCGCCGATGTCGTGGTCGTCAGCCCGCACTGGGGCAGGGAGTACCGGACCGCCCCCACCGAGGCGCAGCTGAAGCTCGCCCGCGCGCTCACCGCCTCGGTGACCAACGGCCGCCCCGACATCGACCTCATCATCGGCACCCATGCCCACACCCCCCAGCCGTACGAGAAGGTCAACGGCACCTGGGTCGCCTATGGCCTCGGCGACCAGCTCGCCGGAGCCATGAAGCAACCGGAGGGCAACTGGGGCACCCTCGCCCGCTTCCGGTTCGCCCCGCCCGACCGGCCCGGCGGGCGCTGGGAGGTCACCAAGGCCGAATACATTCCGCAGCTCTCCGTGCTGGGACCGCCGCTGCGGGTGCGCAACCTTGCCAGGACCACCGGGTATACGGACGTCCGTCAGGCGATCCGCGAGGCGGTGCTCAGCCGGGGCGCCCGCGCGCAGGGGCTGCGCATGGGCAGGTGACGGGGCGCCGCAGCGCGCTCCGGTGCGGCCTGCGCCCGCGGTGTGAAACCCTGGTCACCTGCCGGATCGCGCGGGATCGCGACCCGCTGTGACATCCGCGAGGCCAGGGAAGGACCGGAGGGCAGTGAGCGAGAGTGCGGCCGCCCGGCCCCGTAACCCGCGTGGCCAGGGCGAGCGGCTGCGGGAAGAACTCCTGCGGGCCACCGAACGCCTCCTGGAAGAGGTCGGCAGCGAGGACGCGCTGTCGCTGCGCGCGGTGGCCCGCGAGGCGGGCGTCGCCGCGCCGAGCATCTACCGCCACTTCGCCGACAAGACCGAGCTGGTCTGGGCGACCATGGAGGTCAGCTACGAGCGGCTCGGCCAGGCGATGGCCGAGGCCGCCGCGAAAGCGGACGACGATCCCGTCGCACGGCTGCGCGCCCAGCTGCGCGCCTACTGCCGCTACGCCATCGGGCACCCCGCCACCTACCGCCTGCTCTACGAGACCCGGCAGACCCCGGTGGGCCCCGAGCGGCTGGCCGGGCACCCCGCCGCGCCGCTGGTGCGCGGCTTCCACGACGCGCTGACCGCCTGCGAGGAGGCCGGCTGGCAGGTGCGCGGCTCGCGCTCCGAGGCGCCGTACGTGCTGTGGTCGTCGGTGCACGGCCGGGTCATGCTCTGGCAGGTCATGCCGAGCCGCAAGGACGCCAGCCGGCTGGACCGGTTCGTGGACGAGATCCTGCGACTGCTGCTGGAGCGCTGAGCCGGCCGCCCCACGGGCCGTCGGCATCCCCCCTCGGGACCTCACCCGCCACACATTTACCTGTGCATTACACATGTAAGCTTACAGTCGTTAGGCGAACGTTCGACTCATGGCGCACGCCGCTGCCCGGTGTGCGCGCGAGAAGCGAGATGAGCGAGATGACACTTTCCACCGCACCCGCACCGCTCCCCGTACAGCCCCCGGCCGGCTGCCCCTTCGATCCTCCCGCCGAATTCGGCGACCTGCGCACCGAGCAGCCGATCTCCAAGATCTCGCTCCCGGACGGCAGCTGGGCATGGCTTGCCACCCGCTACAGCGACATCCGCGCCATCCTCGGCGACACCCGCTTCAGCTCCGACACCACCCTGCACGGCTACCCCCTCAGCGGCATGACCGGCGGCGGCAACACCCAGAACCGCGGCTTCATCCGCATGGACCCGCCCGAGCACACCCGGCTCCGCCGCATGGTCACCCGGGAATTCATGGTCAAGCGCGTCGAGGCGCTCCGCCCGGAGATCCAGCGCATCACCGACGAACTGTGCGACGCCATGGAGCGCCGGGCAGGTCAGGACGTGGACCTCATCGAGGCGCTGGCCCTGCCCGTTCCCTCCCTCGTCATCAGCCTGCTGCTCGGTGTCCCCTACGACGACCACGACGTCTTCCAGCGGCTCACCGGCACGCTGCTCTCCCGTACCGTCCCGGACGCCGAACGGGAGGCCGCCCGCGTCGAACTGCGCGACTACCTCGACCAGTTGGTCACCACCAAGGAAGCTGACCCCCAGGACGACATCCTCGGCCGGCTCATCACCGAACAGCAGCGGACCGGCGAGATCACCCACGACGACGTCGCCGCCTTCGCCGCCCTGCTGCTCATCGCCGGGCACGAGACCACCGCCAACATGATCGGCCTCAGCGCCCTGACCCTCATGCGCGACCCGGCCACCGCGGAGCGGCTGCGCCAGGAGCCCGCGCTGATCCGCGGCGCCGTCGAGGAACTGCTGCGCTTCCACAGCATCATCCGCAACGGCCCGCGCCGGGTCGCCACCGTCGACATCGAGATCGACGGGCACCTCATCCGGGCCGGTGAGGGCGTCGTGGCGGCCGTACCGTCCGCCAACCGCGACGAGACCGTCTTCGCCGACGCCGACCGCCTCGACATCACCCGCCCCAACGCCCAGCACCACGTCGCCTTCGGCTACGGAATCCACCAGTGCCTCGGCCAGGCGCTGGCCCGCGTCGAACTCCAGGTGGTGATCGGCACCCTGCTGCGCCGCTTCCCCGCGCTGCGGCCCGCGGTGCCGGTCGAGGAGATCCCGTTCCGCACCGACATGGCGATCTACGGCTGCCATGCTTTGCCCGTCACCTGGTAGCCGGACACCTACAACGCCCAACGCCCCACAATCCCCACGGAGTTACCACCATGAAGATCACCATTGACGCCGACAAGTGCTGCGCCGCGGGCCAGTGCGTGCTGATCGCCCCCGAGGTCTTCGACCAGCGCGACGAGGACGGCGTCGTCGTCCTCCTCGACGCCGAACCGCCCGCCGAGCAGCACGACGCGGTCCGCGAAGCCGCCGCCATCTGCCCGGCCGCCGTCATCGAGGTGCACTGATGACCGCCCGGCCCATCGCCATCGTCGGCGCGTCGGCGGCCGGGCTCGCCGCCGCCGAGGCGCTGCGCCGCTTCGGCTGGAGCGGCCCGCTCACCCTCATCGGCGACGAACCCCATCTGCCGTACGACCGGCCGCCGCTGTCCAAACAGCTGCTGCACGGCGCATGGGAGCCGGACCGCCTGCTGCTGCGCACCACGGAACAGCTCGCACCGCTCGACCTGGACCTGCGGCTCGGCACCCGCGCGACCGGCCTCGACGCGGCCACCCGCACCCTCACCCTCGACGGCGAGCACCTGGCCTGCGCCGGAGTGATCATCGCCACCGGCGTGACGGCCCGTACGCTGCCCGGCGCCGAGAACATCGCCGGAGTGCACACCCTGCGCACCCTCGACGACGCGCTGGCCCTGCGCGCCCGGCTGACCGGCACCGGCCGCCGCCTGGTGATCGTCGGCAATGGCGTCCTGGGCTGCGAAGCCGCCGCGGTCGCACGGGAGTTGGGGCACGACGTCACCCTCGTCGGCATCGACGCGATACCGATGGCCGCCGCCGTCGGCACCGAGATCGGCGAACTGCTGGCCGAGGAACACCGGGCGCGCGGCGTGACCCTGCACACAGGAGCGGTCGACGGCTTCGAGACCACCGGGGAACGCGTCACCGGCGTACGGCTGACCGACGGCACCCTGCTGCCCGCCGACACCGTCCTGGTGGCGATCGGCTCCACCCCCGCCGTCGGCTGGCTGGGCGACGACCCGGCCCTGGACACCACCGACGGGCTGCGCTGCGACGCCTACTGCGCCGCCGCCCCCGGCATCTACGCCGCGGGCGACGTGGCCCGCTGGGACCACCCGGTGCACGGCCGGCCGCTGCGCTTCGAGCACCGGACGAACGCGAGCGAACAGGGCATGGCCGCCGCCCGCAACCTCCTGGCCGAGCTGGCCGCCGAGGGCACCGAAGGCGCCGGGAACGGGGAAGCCCAGGAGCGCCACCCGTTCGCCCCCGTCCCGTACTTCTGGTCCGACCAGTACGCCATCAAGCTCCAGGCATACGGACTGACCACGGGCGCCGACCGCGTCGAGACCACCGTGCTGGACCGGGCCGAGCGCCGGACCGTCGCCCTCTACGGCCGCGAAGGGAACGCCGTCGGCGTCCTGACGACCGGCCTGCCGCCCCGCCAGGTCCGCGCCCTGCGCGCGGTGATCGCCAGCCCCGCCCCCTGGGAGGAGGCGCGCGAGCGGATCCGCACCGCCACGGCCGCCGGCTGAGAGGTGCCGGATCACGGGGGACCGTGCCCGATCATGGAGGGATGGCCGACTCGTACGTACGGGTGCGCGGCGCCCGTGAGCACAACCTCCGCACCATCGATGTGGACATCCCGAGGGACGCGCTGGTCGCGTTCACCGGGGTGTCCGGATCGGGCAAGTCCTCCCTCGCCTTCGGCACCCTCTACGCCGAGGCGCAGCGCCGCTACTTCGAGTCGGTGGCCCCCTACGCCCGCCGCCTGATCCACCAGGTCGGCGCCCCGAAGGTCGAGGACATCACCGGCCTGCCACCCGCCGTCGCCCTCGAACAGCGGCGCTCCGCGCCGACCGCCCGCTCCTCCGTCGGCACCGTCACCACCCTCTCCAACACCCTGCGCATGCTCTTCTCCCGCGCCGGCGACTACCCGCACGGCACGACGGAACGCCTCGACTCCGACGCCTTCTCACCCAACACCGCGGCCGGCGCCTGCCCCCGGTGCCACGGCCTGGGCACCGTCCACCGCGTCACGGAGGACTCCCTGGTCCCCGACCCGGCCGTCTCCATCCGGGACGGTGCCATCGCCGCCTGGCCCGGCGCCTGGCAGGGCAAGAACCTCCGCGACATCCTCGCCGCCCTCGGCCACGACATCGACCGGCCCTGGCGCGAGCTGCCGCAGGCCGACCGCGACTGGATCCTGTTCACCGACGAACAGCCCGTCGTCACCGTCCACCCGGTACGCGACGCCGGCCGGATCCAACGCCCTTACCAGGGCCAGTACATGAGCGCCAAACGCTACGTCCTGCACACCTTCGCCGACTCCAAGAGCGACACCCTGCGCAAGCGCGTCCAGGGATTCCTGATCGCCGAGCCCTGCCCGGTGTGCGACGGGCGGCGGCTGCGCCCCGAGGCCCTGGCCGTCACCTTCGCGGGCCACCACATCGCCACCCTCGCGGGCCTGCCGCTCGGCGCCCTCGCCGAACTGCTGCGCCCCACCGCACAGCGGCCGGACGACGCCCCCGCCCCCACGCTCGCCCGCGACCTGGTGGCCCGCATCGAGGTGCTCACCGAACTCGGCCTCGGCTACCTGAGCATGGACCGCCCCGCGCCCACCCTCTCCGCCGGCGAACTCCAGCGCCTCCGCCTCGCCACCCAGCTGCGCTCCGGCCTCTTCGGCGTCGTCTACGTCCTGGACGAACCCTCCGCCGGCCTCCACCCCGCCGACACCGAATCCCTGCTCACCGTCCTCGGCAGGCTCAAGGAAGCGGGCAACTCGCTCTTCGTCGTCGAGCACGACATGGACGTGGTACGGCGCGCCGACTGGATCGTGGACATCGGCCCGCGCGCCGGGGAACACGGCGGCCAGGTCCTGCACAGCGGCCCGGTCGCCGGCCTCGCCCACGCCGCCGCCTCCGCCACCCGCCGCTTCCTCTTCGCCACCGAACCACCCGCCGAACGCACCCCGCGCACCCCCTCCGGCGCGCTGACCCTGCACGGCGTCACCCTGCACAACCTGAGCGGCCTGGACGCCGCCTTCCCGCTCGGCGTCTTCACCGCCGTCACCGGCGTCTCCGGATCCGGCAAAACGACACTGGTCACCCGGGTCCTCGCCGAGACCGTACGGGAACACCTGGGGACACCCGCATCCGAAGCGAGCGAGAGCGAGCCCGACACCGGCCCGACGGCCCGCGCCCAGCTCACCGGCGCCCAGGGCCTGGAGGCCATCGACCGGCTGGTACGCGTCGACCAGAAGCCCATCGGGCGCACGCCCCGCTCCAACCTCGCCACCTACACCGGACTGTTCGACGCCGTACGCAAGGTCTTCGCCGCCACCGACGAGGCCCGCGCCCGCGGCTACACCGCCGGGCGGTTCTCCTTCAACGTCGCCGCCGGCCGCTGCGAAACCTGCCAGGGCGAGGGCTTCGTCGCCGTCGAGCTGCTCTTCCTGCCCGGCACGTACGCGCCCTGCACCGCCTGCCACGGGGCCCGCTACAAGCCCGAGACGCTGGAGATCACCTACCGCGACCGCACCATCGCCGACGTCCTCGCCCTGACCGTCGACGACGCCGCCGGCTTCCTCGCCGACATTCCCGCCGCCGCCCGGAGCCTGCGCACCCTCCAGGACGTGGGCCTGGGCTATCTGCGGCTCGGCCAGCCCGCGACCGAACTGTCCGGCGGCGAGGCCCAGCGCATCAAACTCGCCACCGAACTCCAGCGCGCCCGCCGCGGCCACACCCTCTACCTCCTCGACGAGCCCACCACCGGGCTGCACCCCGCCGACACCGAGGTACTGCTGCGCCAGCTGCACGGCCTGGTGGACGCCGGCAACACCGTGGTGGTCGTCGAGCACGACATGGGGGTGGTCGCCGGCGCCGACCACGTCATCGACCTGGGGCCGGGCGGCGGCGCGGACGGCGGCCGGATCGTCGCCGCCGGCCCCCCGGCCGAGGTGGCGGCCGCCGCGGACAGCCGTACGGCGCCCTACCTGGCCCGACGGAGGGCGCGGCCGGAGCCATCTTGACGGTCCGCTAATGTACGCAGGTCAGATCACCAGGCAACACCACCGCGCAGCACTGCGCAGCACCACGAAGGGGGCACCTCTGATGGCAGACATCGAGAAGGCCAAGGCGGCATTCGCCCGGTTCGACGCGGACGGCGACGGCCAGGTCACGCCGGAAGAGTTCAAGCACGCGATGGCCGAGATGGGCGACCCGTACGTCACCGGCCCGATCGCCGAGGCCGTCATCAAGGCCAAGGACACCGACGGCAACGGCACGCTGTCCTTCGACGAGTTCTGGCAGTCCCTCCAGGACTGACCGCCCCTCGCACCCCCTTCACGACGGTCCCACCCGTCCGCCCGCGGCCGCGCGCAGCGCCGCCGGCCCGCGGGCGATCGGGGGCTGCGGCTCGCTGCGCGCGACAGCGCATCGGCGTGCCCGAGCAGCGCCGGCGCCGCCGGGGTGATCTCAGCGATGGCCGGCGCCCTGCTGCTGCGGGGCTGAGGTACCGACCGGCGGCGGGGCCGCGTCGTCGCCGGTGCCCCACCCGGACGGCTTCGTCCCCACGGAGAAGGCCAGTTCGCGGCCCGAGCGCAGCTCGCCGGTGGTGAGATAGGTACGGTCCCGCTCGACGCCGTCCAGGCGCACGGACTGCACATACCGGTTGGCGGACGACGTACCGGGCGCCTTGATGGTGAAGCCCCCGGCCGGGTAGTAGCGCCGGTCCAGCCGCAGGTCCACCCGGTCGAAGACCGGTGTGCTCAGCCCCCAGCTGTCGGTGCCCGGCTGCACCGGGAACACCCCGATCGACGAGAGCACCATCCACGCCGACATCGTCCCCAGGTCGTCGTTCCCGGTCATCCCGCTAGGGGCGTCGGTGAACAGCGTCAGCGCCGCATGCACCACATCCGTGGTCTTCCAGGGCCGACCGGTCGAGAGATAGGTGTACGGCGCGATCAGGTCGGGCTCGTTCTGCGGGTTGTACTTGTCCGCGTTGTAGTAGTCGTAGGGACCGTTCACCCACACCTTGCGGGCCGTCCTCTCCGGGTCCTTCAACAGCTCCTGATAGGCGAAGAAGGAATCAAGACGCTCGTCGGCCTTGCTCCTGCCGCCGATCAGCTCGATCATTCCCGGCAGGTCCTGCGGCACCAACCACTGGTACTGCCAGGACGTGCCCTCGTGAAAGCCCTCGCTCTTGGCGGGATCGGCGGGCCCGGTGAAGGCGCCCCGCGCGTCCCGGGCGCGGAAGAATCCGGTCGAACGGTCAAAGATCTTGCGGTAGTTCTGCGCGCGGACCGCATACCGGTCGGCGTCCGCCCGATGCCCCAGATCGCGCGCCATCTGCGCCAGCACGGCATCCGACAGGGCGTATTCCAGCGTCGCCGAGGCGCCGTGATCGAAGTCGGAGTCACCGGGCTTGGCGTGCGGCCGGCCCTTGATGTACGGGGCGAAGCCATCCCTCAGGTACGGGGCGTTGGCCTCCCGCCCGACGGCCGGCGAATCGGCCGGCGGCACCCCGTCGGCGTTCTTCTTCAGCGCCGCGTACGCCTCCTCCTCATGCCCCCGCAACAGCCCCTGCTGATAGGCGTTGGTCAGGAACGGCGTGACCGGATCGCCCGTCATGATGTTCGTCTCGACCGTGCCGTAGCCCCACTTGGGCAGCCAGCCGCTCTCCTTGTCGATCCGCAGCACCGACAGCGCCATGTCCCGGGACTCGCCCGGCGCGAGCAGTGCCAGCAGCTGCGCCTGGGTGCGGTAGGTGTCCCACAGCGACCAGTTCTGGTAGTAGGTGAAGCCGCTCGCCCGGTGGACCTTCTGGTCCCAGCCCGTGTAGCGGCCGTCCACATCGCTGCCGATGTTCGGCGCCAGGAACGACCGGTAGAGGGAGGAGTAGAAGGTACGGCGCAGGGTCTGGTCGCCGCCCTGCGCCCCGACCAGGGAAAGGCGGCGCTCCCAGGCGGCGTCCGCGGCGGCCCTCGTCCCGTCGAAGGAACGCCCGCCCTCGGCCCGCAGATTGCGGGCCGCGCCCGCCGCGTCGACGTAACTGAGGGCCGTGGTCGCCTCGACCGTACGGTCCCCGCGGGTGTCGAAGCGGGCGTACGCCCCGTGCCGCCCGCTCGCCGTGGAGCCCTTCGACCCGGGCGTCACCTTGTCCCCCTCCCAGGTCCCGTACGACGCGAACGGCCGGTCGAAGCGGGTGATCGTGTAGACGGTGTAGGGCTTGGTGTCCTGGCAGAAGCCGCGGCCGGTGATGGCGGTGCGGATGGTGCGGGAGTCCAGCACCTCGACCCGGGTGGAGACCGTTTTGTGCAGCGACTGGCCCGTATTGAGCAGCACATTGGCCTTGTCGGTGGCGGGGAAGGTGTAGCGCTGCCTGCCGGTGCGGGCGGTCGCGGTCAGCTCGGCCGTGATCCCGCCGTACGACGTCAGTCCGACGCGGTAGTAGCCGGGGCGGGCCGACTCGTCGTCATGGCGGTAGCCGGCGGCGTACTTCGCATAGTCGGTCTCGGTGATGGCGCCCGTGGTGGGCAGCACCGGCAGATCGCCGCCGAGCCCGCAGCCCACGCCGGAGACATGGACGGAGCTGAAGCCGCGGATGTGGTCGTCGTCGTAGTCGTAGCCGGTGGTGTGGCCGGTGTCGGGGGAGAGCTGCACCATGCCGAAGGGGACGGCGGCTCCGGGATACGTGTTGCCGTCGTTCTGGCTGCCGATGAACGGGTTGACCAGGCCGGTGAGCGGGGCGCCGCCGGGTGGTTCGGCCTGCGCGACGGGGACGGTGAGCGCGCTCCCGACGAGGGCGGCGGCCAGCACCGCTCCCGCGGTACGCAGCCGGTGACGTGCGATCCATGACATGGGTTCACAACCTCCGAGCCGACAACGTTGTCAGGGCGCGGTCATTCTTGGGGTCGGCCAGGTGCACGTCAAGGGTCCCGGCCGGAGCGTCTAGGCTCGCCCCCGTGCCATCACCGGACGAGACCACAGCCCCGCCCGCACCGCCCCGCCCCCTCCCGGCCGAGTTCGTCCGGTACGCCGTCGCCCTCGAGGTGCCCGAACTCGCCTGGGGCCACCTCAACGGCCGACTCACCGCCGAGGACACCGTCGAGCTGGCCTTCCTGCGCCGCTGCGACCTCGGCCCGCCCGCCGAGGACTTCGCCCGGATCCACGCCCTGGGGCCGGACGCGCCCGAGCTCGCCGCCGTATGCCGGGAACTCGTGGGGCGGGACGACCGGGACCGCCGGATCTGGGACCACCTCGCGCTCGCCCACCAGGCCCCGGACGACGCCGACCCCCGCCAACTGGCCGCCGGACGACAGGAGTTCCTGCTCGACCGCGCCGCCTCCGGCCGCGGCATGAACTGGCAGCACAGCTCCGCCCTGATGGGCACCGACCGCCCGGAAGAGGTGGACGCCGCGCTCGAACGGCGCGAGGAGCTGGTGGGCGTCGCGATCATCGGGCTGGCCCTCACCCATCCCGACGCGAAGGCGATCCTCCCCAGGGTCGCCCAGGTCATGGAAACGGCACTGGAGACCGGGGACCGAGAACTGCTCCGCCAGAGCACGGTCGCCCTCGCCCACACCGCCCGGCTGCACGGCACCGTCGACGGCCGCTGCCTGGAACTGCTGCGCCACTGCCCGCGCGGCAACGTGGCCGATGACGACCTGGCGACCTTCCTGCCGCGCCGGCAGCTGCCCTGGTGGCTGCGGCGGCATCATCTCCGGCACCGGCTTCGGTGGCTGCTGTGGGAGAAGTGGGTCTCTTAGGGGCGGCCGAACACATCCCGTAGGGGTTGCGAGCGCCCCCTGCGGGGCCACAACGCGGGGGGCCGGGGCGGAATTCCCGCGGCGCAGCGTGGAGAGGACCGTGGCGTGCAGGCCCGCGCGGAGCGCGCGCGAGAGCCCGCGGGGGACAGCAAGGCCGCCACCGGGGTCTGCGAGGGCGGCGTTTACCGGTGCGCGGGCCTCCTCCGCTGTCATCAGCTTCTGCCGTTCGGTCGGGGACCCAGTAACGGGGGGCTCGACCCACCGGACAAGCCCCCTGGAACGCGTCCCAGGGGGCTTCGTCGGCCTTCCCTCACCTACCGGCCCCGGCTCGCCATCCCATCCCTGAAAGCCGATCCGATGGAACCCCCAGAGCATTCGAGGCACGGGAAACCTGCCGTGGAGTGCGCGTGATTCGTGAGCTCAGGCCGGCAACAGCGAGGCACTAGTGAGCCGCCAGTGTCACGTCAGTACAACGTTAGGGCGGGGGGCGAAGCTCTCAGCAGATCAGGTGCTCACGGTGCTCGCACAGGGCATCGGTCGCACCGAACGTCACTCACGGGGAACCCGCAATGGGAAGTCCGCAAAGGCTTGGGCCGGCGCGGCACGGGGGTCCCAACTCAGGGGAGGAAATCCGCATGACCACCGGAATCAAGGGCTGCGACAACCAGTCGAACTCGTTCGTCTCTTTCCTCAATGAAGAGCACGCGGGGGACAGCGAGTCCGTGGGCCCGCGGTCGCACAGCGAAGCGTATGCGTGGATCTCGCAGCACAAGGACAAGCCGCTGAGCGTCCAGACCGGGCGGGGTCGCTGCATCATCTGGGATGACGACTGGAAGGTGAAGGGCGAGTGGGACGACGGCAAGGGGGAGTTCGTCTTCGCCAATGTCGAGCACAGCCCGCAGGACTACAAGATGACGGTCAGCGGCACGGGTGACATCAGCCTGTCCGCGGTCTGATCCGGGGACCGGGACCAGGAAGAGGGGGATCGTAATGCCGATGCAGGACTGGCGTCCCACGAACGCCATGGAGAATCTGACGGGAAACTGGGTGTACTACGTGTGCACCGCCGTCAACGCATTCGCGAACATCCATTTCAGCCGTCACGTGGACAATTCCGCCGAGGACCACATGGCGACAAATGATGGCGCCTATTACTACTACGGCGTGACCGGCACGTTCAATCAGGCCGCGCAACACGCCGATCAGGCCATCAGGCAGGCGCTCTACGACGCCTGGCAGGACTACTTCAAGGTGCAGTGAGACCTGCCTGAGGCGGTAGCCGATCCGCGGGCTCTGCCCGCTCCAACGGCCAGGAACAGCGGGACTGTTCCTGGCCATTGGGCTGTCCCGGTGATGCCGGCGAGCGACGGAGACCCCAAGGCGTGTCTGATAGGTCAGGGACTTTGGACATCGGTCCCGGTGCACGCCCGATCCAACACTCAAGGGGATGGTCATGTCCGCCGTAGCCGCACAGCATTCCTGCCCTACCGGTCCGACGTTCCTCCTGGTGCATGGCGCCTGGCACGGTGCCTGGTGCTGGGAAAAGCTGGAAGTCGAAATCGCTGTCCGAGGGTGGGCGTCCCGCACGGTCGATTTGCCGAGCGCCTCACATACGGACCGGCCGGCCGATCCCCTCCCCGGCGTCCTTGATGACGCCGATGTCATCCGGCAAGCCATCAAGGCCATCGAGGGCCCCGTCACGATCGTGGCACATTCCTACGGCGGCATCCCGGCGACCCAGGCCGCCGCCGGCAGCGCACACGTCACCCACCTCGTATACCTGGCTGCCTATCAGCTCGACGCGGGAGAGAACATGTTCTCTTTCCGGGGCGATGCCGAACCAGAATTGGTGGTGGTGGAAGGCCTCGTACACCCGGACGCCCATTCCATCGCCAACCTCTACGCGGACGTGCCCGAAGACGAAACCACCCGTGCCGCGGCCCGTCTGGTCCCGCACAGCGCCCGCTGCGCCACGGACCGGGTAAGCGAGGCGGGCTGGCGCGGCATTCCCTCCAGCTACATCGTCTGCGATCAGGATCGTGCACTCCTTCCCGCACACCAGGAAAAGATGGCAGCGCGAGCGAATGCCACCTACCACCTCCCCAGCGGCCATTCCCCGTTCCTTTCGATTCCCGCCGAGCTCGCCACTCTTCTTGGTGCCTGTCTGTGAAACTCACGGAGCTCGACGAACTCCTTCCGTTCAGTCGGTGATCGTTCCCCGTGCCTACCTCGTGCACCTCACCTCACCTCACCTCACTCAGCAGGCGCAGCAGGGCGCGGGCGCGTCTTCGGCGGGGAAGTGTCCCGTTGCGGGCAGGGTTTCCAGCCGGGCCCCGGGGATGGCCCGGGCGAGGCGCCGGGCGGTCGCGGGGACGAGCCACTGGTCGCGCTCGCCCACAGGACCAGCGTGGGCACTAGATCTGCGGCAACCGCCTCAACGGCGCCCACACCGGGCCCGCCACCAACGCGACCCGTCGGACACGCCCTAGGACTCGGGTGTCGCGCCCTGTCCCTTCGCCAGCTCGGACCGCTTGTACGAGTACGAGAAGTAGATGACCATGCCGACCAGGAACCACACGACGAAGCGCACCCAGGTCTGCCACTCCAGGAAGGTGATCAGCCAGATCGAGAAGCAGACCCCGATCGCCGGGACCACCGGCATGCCCGGTGTCCGGAAGGTGCGCGGCAGTTCGGGGCGCTTGTAGCGGAGCACGATCACCGCGACGCAGACCACCACGAACGCCAGCAGGATGCCGATGTTCGTCAGCTCGGCGGCCTCGCCGATCGGCAGGAAGCCCGCAATGGCCGCGGAGGCGATGCCGACGATCCAGGTCACCCGGGTCGGCACATGGTGCTTGGGGCTGGTCTTGGCGAACCACTTCGGCAGCAGGCCGTCCCGGCTCATCGAGAACCACACCCGGGTCACCCCGAGCATGAACGTGAACATCACGGTCAGGATGCCGATGATCGCGCCGACCGCGATGACATCCGCGAGGCCGCTGAGGCCCACCGACTTGAACGCGGTCGAGAAGCCGCTCTCCGGGTCGATGGACTTGTAGTCCTGCATACCCGTCAGCACCAGGCAGGCCAGCACGTACAGCACCATCGAGATCGCCAGCGAGTACATGATCGCCTTCGGCATATGGCGCTGCGCGTCCTTGGACTCCTCGGCCGCGGTGCTCATCGCGTCGTACCCGAAGACCGCGAAGAAGACGGTGGCCGCGCCGGTGAACGCGCCACTCACCCCGAACGGGAAGAATGGCCGGTAGTTGCCGGTGTTGATGTGGAAGAAGCCGACCGCGATCACGACGAGGACCACCAGGACCTTCAACGCCACCACGATCGTCTCGAAGCGTGCGGCGTTCCTGATGCCGAGGGTGAGGAGATAGGCGATCAGCAGGCAGAGGACCGCGGCGAAGAGGTCGACGCGGTGCCCCGGTCCGGTGCCCGGCGCGCCCAGCATCCAGGCGGGCAGATCGAGGCCCGCCTCGCCGAGCAGAAAGCCGAAGTAGCCCGAGATGCCGATCGCGACCACCGCCACGATCGCGGTGTACTCCAGCAGCAGGTCCCAGCCGATGAACCAGCCCGCGATCTCGCCGAGCACCGCATAGCCGTAGGTGTAGGCCGAGCCCGCCTTCGGGATCAGCCCGGCGAATTCGGCGTACGAGAAGGCGGCCGCGGCGCTGGCGATGCCCGCGATGAGGAAGGAGATCAGGACGGCCGGCCCGGCCTTCTCGTGGGCGACCGTACCGGCCAGGGTGAAGATGCCGGCGCCGATGATGCCGCCGATACCGATGGCGGTCAGCTGCCACAGGCCCAGCGCGCGGGTGAGCTGCTGGCTCGCCGCGCCTTCCGGCTCCTCGATGTGGTCGATCGGTTTGCGGCGCAATACGCCCTGTCCCGCGCGCAGGCCCATGCGTGATCCCTCCGTACGCTCCGTCGTGGTCCGACGGCGGATCATCATGGACCTTGGGCGGCCACTAAGAAAGGCGACTCCCTAGTACGGCCGGGACTTCCCGGCAGACGTACCCAGGAGGGGCGTCAAACGGCGTCAAACGGCGTCAAGCACCGGGCATCACACGGCGCCGGGCACCAGATGCAGGCCGGGGCGTCAGTCGGAGTCCTCCAGCCGGAAGCCGACCTTCAGACCGACCTGGTAGTGGTCGATTTCGCCGTCGACGATATGCCCGCGGACTTCGCTGATCTCGAACCAGTCGAGATTGCGCAGGGACTGCGAGGCGCGCTTGATGCCGTTGCTGATCGCGGCGTCCACGCTCTGCTGGGACGTACCGACGATATCGGTCACGCGATACGTGCGATCGGTCACGATGGTCTCCCTCGGCCGGGGCGGCGCTCCGCCCGTCCACTTTCCACCGTGCCTCAGGCCGGCGCGCCCCACCAGCGGAGCGGCCGGTGCCGTGCGGCTACGGGACGACCGTGACCGGCCAGCGTCCGGCCTTGACCAGGCGGAGGGCGACCGAGCCCATGATGCGGTGTCCGGCCGACTCCGACGCGCCGACCACCACCGCGTCCGCCGTGAGTTCATCGGCCATCTGCACCATGCCGTTGTACGGGTCCCCGCGCAGCGTATGGAACTCCCAGCGCACGTCGTATATCCCCTGGAGCCGGTCCGTCGCCTTGCGGATCTCGGCCATCAGCTCCTCGGCGACCTCGTTCGTGGCGTCCATGACGGGGGCGCCCATCGCCGCGCCGGCCGCCATCAGCGGCTGGACGTAGACCAGGACGAGCTTCGACCCCTGCCGTCGCGCCAGCCCGGCCGCGTACGCGGCGGCGCGCCACGACGAGTCGGAGCCGTCGACGCCGACGACGATGACCTTCGGGCCGTCCGTGCCGCGCTCGAAGGGCGCGGGAGTGCTCTCGTCCACAGCAGGGAGGGTAACCGCACATGCGTGCTGCGGGAGCCCCGGGCCACGCCGCCGTCCGCCTTACGGAGCCGGGTCGGGCCGGGCGGGAGCCGGCGGCCAGCTGTCCGCGGCCAGCACGCCCAGCACATAGGCCTTGGCGACCAGCGCGGTACGGCCCTGCACCCGCCAGCGGCGGGCCAGCCGGGTGAGGTGGTAGTTGACGCCGTCGACGGTGAGTCCCAGCGCGGTGCCGATCGCCGCCGTGGTCGCGCCCCCCGCGGCCAGCGCCAGGATCCGGGCCTCGACGGGGCTGGCCGCGCCGCGGGGCGGCGCGGGCGGCGGGTCGCTGTCGCGGACCCGTAGCAGCGCCAGCAGCGCGGGCGGCCGTACCGAGGAGTCGCCGACCGGATCGACCGTCAGCTCCCCCTCCAGCTCCGGGCCGTCGGACCCGACCCGCCACTGGACCGCCACCGGGTAGCGCGACCGGCGGCCCATCCGCAGCGCCTCCTCGATCCGCACGAGCTGCGCCTTGTCGCGCGGCTGGAACAGATCCAGCAGATTGCGGCCGCGCAGCTGTCCGGGGGCCGTGCCCCACTGAGCGGCCATCGCGGGGTTGGCGATCACCACCTCGCCGTCGGCGTGACAGACCGCGATGGGGGTGGGGATGCGGTCGAGGAGGATGAGGAAGTAGTTGCGCCACGGTCCGGCGGCATACGGCCCGGCGTGGTCCGGCTGCCGGTCGATCCCGTGGATGCATGCGTCGCCGCCTCCGTCGCCCGTGCCGTTGTCCATGGCCCCTGCCGCCTCCCTCATGGCCGCTCCCGCCGCCTCCCTCCGCGCCCCGCGTCCCTCCGGACGCCCTGGTGATCGTCCGCGTACGCCTTCGCGGCCGATCCGCAAGGGCGAGTGGCGAAAAACCACTGCACAATCATGCAGTTGCCCGGACCGGACCCGCACACCGGGCCGGTCACGCTGGAGGCATGACCGACATGATCGCGCTCCACACCGACGAACGCGCCGCCGACGACGGTATTCCGGTTGCCGACATCACGGCGTCCGGTGTCACCTCGACGCCGCTCCAGCAGGCCATGGACCTGGCCCGGGTCCACGGTCCGGTCTTCCGGCGCAGACTGGGCGACCGGGAGACGGTGTTCGTCTCCTCGCTGGACCTGGTCACCGAAATCGCCGACGAGAACCGCTTCGCCAAGGGCGTGTCGGTGATCTTGGAGAATGTCCGGGAATTCGCCGGTGACGGTCTGTTCACCGCTTACAACGACGAGCCGAACTGGGCCAAGGCGCACGAGGTGCTGATGCCCGCGTTCGCGCTCGGCTCGATGCGTACCTACCACCCGGCGATGCTCAAGGTCGCCCGCCGGGTCATGGCCAGTTGGGACCGCCGGGTCGCCGACGGCAGCGCCACCGACGTCGCCGAGGACATGACCCGGATGACGCTGGACACCATCGGGCTCGCGGGCTTCGGCTTCGACTTCGAGTCGTTCGCCCGGGACACCCCGCATCCGTTCGTCGAGGCGATGGTGCGCTGTCTGCAGTGGAGCGGCGCCAAGTTCGCCCGCAAGCCCGGGGTCGACCACTCCGCGGACGACGCGGCGTTCCGCGCCGACGCCGACTATCTCGCGTCCGTGGTCGACGAGGTCATCTCCGCCCGGACCGCGAGCGGCGAGAGCGGCGACGACGATCTGCTGGGCCTGATGCTCGGCTCGAGGGAGCAGGACGGGGAACACCAGGGCCCCGCCCTCGACCTCGCCAACATCCGCAACCAGGTCATCACCTTCCTGATCGCCGGCCACGAGACCACCTCCGGCGCGCTCTCCTTCGCCCTGTACCACCTGCTCAAGGACCCGGTCGCGCTGCGCCTGGCCCAGCGCGAGGCGGACGAGCTGTGGGGCGACGACCCGGACCCCGACCCGTCCTTCGAGGACATCGGCCGGCTGCCGTACACCCGGCAGGTCCTCAACGAGGCGCTCCGGCTGTGGCCGACCGCGGCCGCGTTCAGCCGTCAGGCCCAGCAGGACACCCTGCTCGGCGGCCGCTACCCCCTCAAGGCGGGCGACCTGGTCACGGTGCTCACGCCGATGCTGCACCGCGACCCGGCCTGGGGCGACAACCCCGACCTCTTCGACCCCTCCCGCTTCAGCCCGGACGCCGAGGCGGCCCGCTCCCCGCACGCGTACAAGCCCTTCGGAACGGGCGAACGCGCCTGTATCGGGCGGCAGTTCGCACTGCACGAGGCGACCATGCTGCTCGCCCTCCTGGTACACCGCTACCGCCTGATCGACCACAGCGGCTACCAACTGCGCATCAAGGAGACGCTGACCCTCAAGCCCGAGGCCTTCACGCTCACCCTCACCGCCCGCACGCCCGAGGACCGGGCCGCGAACCGCGCCGCCCTCGCCGTACTGCCCGGCGGCGCGACCACCGCCGAGGATGACGCCGCGACCGATGAGGGCCTGCCCACCCGCGTCCCCCAGGGCACCGGCCTGCTCCTGCTGCACGGCACCAACTACGGCACCTGCCGCGAGTTCGCCGAGCGGCTCGCCGACGAGGCCACCGGCCTGGGCTTCGCCGCCGAGGTGGCGCCGCTGGACACCTACGCGGGCGCGCTGCCCGCCGACCGGCCGGTCGCCATCGTCGCCGCCTCCTACAACGGGCAGCCCACCGACGACGCGGCCGCGTTCGTCGACTGGCTGCGCACCGCCCCGGAGGGCGCCGCCGACGGCATCCCGTACGCCGTCCTGGGCGTCGGCGACCGCAACTGGGCGGCGACCTACCAGCACGTGCCGACCCTCATCGACGACCGCCTCGACGCGCTCGGCGCCCGGCGCCTCCTGCCGCGCGCCGAGGCCGACGCCTCCGGAGACCTCAGCGGCACCGTCAAGGAATTCGCCCGCGCGCTGCGCACCCAGCTGCTGACGCGCTACGGGGACCCGGCGAGCATCGGCGCCGGCGCACCGGCCGCCGAGGACACCGGATACACCGTCACCGAGCTCACCGGCGGCCCGCTGGACGCGCTCGCCGCCCGGCACGACCTCGTCGAGATGACCGTGACCGAGGCCTACGACCTGACGGCGCAGGACTGGCCGCGCCCCAAGCGCTTCCTGCGCATCGCACTGCCCGACGGCGTCGGCTACCGCACCGCCGACCACCTCGCGGTGCTCCCGGCCAACGCACCCGCCGCCGTCGAACGGGCCGCGCGGGCGCTCGGCGCCGACCCGGACACCGTCCTCGCCCTGCGCACCGGCCGCCCCACCCGCGACGCCCTCCCCGTCGACCGCCCGCTGACCGTACGCCAGCTCCTCACCCACCACCTCGAGCTGGGCCACCGGCCGACTGCCGCCCAGGTCGCCCTGCTCGCCGCCCACAACCCCTGCCCGCCCGAGAAGGCGGCGCTGGAAGCCCTCCCCGAGGACGATCCCCGCACCCTGATCGACCTGATCGAGGCCCACCCGGCGCTGCGCGGCGCGCTGCCCTGGCCAACCGTCCTGGAGCTGCTGCCGCCGCTGCGCACCCGGCACTACTCCCTGTCCTCCTCGCCCGCCGCCGACGACCGGCACGCCGACCTGATGGTCTCGCTGCTGCCGGGCGGCACCGGCTCGACCCATCTCCACACCCTGCGGCCCGGCGACACCGTCCTGGCGCGCGTACAGCCCTGCCGCGAGGCCTTCCGTCTCGACCCGGCGGACCCCACCCCGGTCATCCTGGTCGCTGCCGGTACGGGGCTCGCGCCCTTCCGCGGCGCGGTCGCCGACCGGGTCGCCGCGGGCAGCACCACGCCCGCGCGGCTCTACTTCGGCTGCGACGACCCCGCGGGCGACTTCCTGCACGCCGCGGAGCTCACCGCCGCCCAGGAGGCCGGCGCCCTCACCCTCCACCCGGTCTTCAGCGCCCGGCCCGAAAACGGCCACCGCTTCGTCCAGCACCGCATCGCCGCGGAGGCCGCCGAGGTGTGGGAGCTGCTCCAGGCCGGCGCGCGGGTCTACGTCTGCGGCGACGGCAGCCGGATGGCACCCGGCGTCCGGGCCGCCTTCCGCGATCTGCACGGCGCCGCGGTGGGCGCCTCGCCGCAGGAGTCCGAGGCATGGCTGCGCGAACTGACCGCCGCCGGACGCTACATCGAGGATGTCTACGCGGCGGGGTGAGCCCCCCGCGCAGGGGCCTGGCTCTCCGGGCTCCGCGGGTTCAAGGTGGGTGGTGCGGCCGACGGGCCGCGCCACCCACCCGTCGGCCCGCCCGGCGAGGCGGGCCTACGGGCGCACCGACTGGGGGGACCGACGACATGACCGACGACGTGACCGCAGCCCTGACCACTTCCTCCCCGAGCACTTTCCCGACCCCGAATCGGGCCACTTCCCAGGCCGGTTCAGGGACCGCTAACCCGGCCACCGCGCCGGGCCGAGCACTGATCATCGGCGGCGGCATCGCCGGAGCGGTGACCGCGATGGCCCTCCAGAAGGCGGGCATCGAGGCGGAGATCTACGAAGCGTATCCGTCCGGCGCGGACGACGCCGGTGCTTTTTTCCTCGTCTTCGCCAACGGCCTCGAGGCGTTACGGGTGATCGACGCGCACGGCCCCGTCGTGGCCAACTCCTTCCCGGCGCACCGCGTCGCGTTCCTCGGCGACCGCGGCGAAAACCTGGGGGAGCGGCCCCTAGCGGGCACCGAACACGACGCGCGCCTCGGCCCGCGCACCCTGCGCCGGGCCACGCTCAACCGGGTACTGCACGCCGAGGCGGCGCGCCGCGGGATAGCCGTACGGCACGGCAAACGGCTGATCGGCGCGGAGAGAGTGGCGTCGGCCCACGGCACCCGCGTCGTCGCCGCCTTCGCCGACGGCAGTACCGCCGAGGGCGACGTCCTGATAGGCGCGGACGGCCTGCACTCCGTCACCCGCACCCTCATCGACCCGGCCGCGCCCCGCCCCCGCTACACGGGCCGCAACACCGTCTGCGGCTACACCCGTGCCGGCACGGCGCCGCCCACGCCGGACGCCTACACCATGATCTTCGGCAAACGGGCCTTCTTCGGCTGCACCCCCGCACCCGACGGCGAGGTCTGGTGGTTCGCCAGCGTCCCGGGCCCGGAACTGGACCGGTCCGGCCCCGCCGCCGTCACCCCCGGCGCCTGGCGCCAACGGCTCGGCGCACTCTTCGACGGCGACCACACCCCGGCCGCCGCCCTGGTCCGCGCGACCGCCGGGGACCGCATCACCGCCGCCAATGCCTACGACCTCGCCAGCACCCCCGTCTGGCACACCGACACCATGGTCATCATCGGCGACGCCGCCCACGCGGCGGCCCCGCACGCCGCCCAGGGCGCCTCGATGGCCATCGAGGACGGCATCGTCCTCGCCACCTGCCTGCGCGACCGGCCGGACCCTCCGAGCGCCTTCGCCGCGTACGACGGGCTGCGCCGGGAGCGGGTGGAGAAGACCGTCGCGGCCAGCGCCGCCATGGCCGCGCCCATCGGCTCGCAAGCGGCGGGCCGCCCCGCGCTCCGTACCCCCGAGCGGGGTGGCGGGGGCGCCGGCAACTGGCTCACGGAGTACCGCATCGCGTGGTGAGAGTGCCGGGGACGCGAGCGGTGCGGGCGAAGGTCTGTTACCGCTCGTCCCCGCGCCGCCCGGCCGCCCCCGGCAGATGGACGATGACCAGCACCATGCCGGCCACCAAGAAGTTACGGGTCGCCGCCTCCAGCCCGTTCCAGGCCTTCGACTGCCACATCGCGAACCACTCGCCGCCGACCGCGATGAACCCCGCCCCGAACAGCACCAGCACCATCAGCAGCCCGGCCGTCGCCATCCGCCGGGCCCCTGCGAAGTCGCCGCGCCGCAGGCCCGCCACCCCGAGCGCGGTGGCCAGGACCAGCACCGCCGCGGCCACCGTCTCCCAGGCGATGATCGCCAGATACGCGGCGTCCTGCACGGAGCCCGAGGTGATGGCCCGCCACATCAGCTGCCGGTCCTGGAACGTGGTGTCCATGGCCAGGACATGGCGGACGAACTGCCGATTGGTGTCGAAGTCCGTGATGTTCCCGAACGCGACGAGCGCCATGTAGAGCGCGACCGTCCCGGTCAGCACGGTCGCCGCGAGCGGCAGCGCCCGCGACGTCCCAGGGGTCTTCGCCGTACGGGTCTTCGCCGTACGGGTCTTCGCCGTACGGGTCTCCGCCGTACGGCTCGCCTCCGTACCGCTGGTCTCGGCACGGGTATTCCGGGGCATACGCCCTCCCTCGTCGGTCCGGGTGTCCGCCCCCCGGCCGCCACTGTAACCAAGTCCCGTACGCTGCTGCCCGTTCGGCCGACCGGGTGACCGACCGGGCGGGGATCTAGGGGAAGCGGGGCTCATGAACGGTAAGCGGTGTGCGGGGACGGTCGCGGTCGCCGCGGCGGCGGTGATCGCGGTGACCGGTCCGGCGGGTGCCGAACCGGCCGCAATGACATACGACACCAGCACCTCGGTGGGCGTCCACAATGCCTACGAGAAAGACAAGTACCCATACTTCGCCGATGCGTTGGATTCCGGCGCGGCACTCGTGGAACTCGACGTCTGGGCCAACGGGCTCGGCCGGTCCTGGCGGGTCTCCCACAGCAACCCGCTGGGGAACAACAACAACTGTGAGGGCGCCGCGAACGCCGCGGAGCTGCGCACCAAGGACCGCGACCAGAACTTCGGCGCCTGCCTCGCCGACATGAAGGCCTGGCACGACGCCCACCCCGGCCACCGCCCGATACTCGTCAAGATCGAGATGAAGGACGGCTTCAACGCCAAGGGCGGCCGCGGCCCCGCCGAATTCGACGCGCTGGTCCGCCAGAAGCTGGGCGATGCCGTATTCGGACCCGGCGACCTGACGGCGGGACACCCCACCCCGGACGAGGCGGTACGGGCCGACGGCTGGCCCGCCCGCTCCGCCCTGGCGGGCAAATTCCTGATCGAGTTGATACCCGGCACCGTCGAGGAGAGCAACCCCTTCGACAAGCTGTGGACCGACGTCGAGTACGCCACCCACCTCAAAGACCTCGCCGCGCGGGGCGAGCTGGCGCAGTCGACCGCCTTCCCCGCGGTGCACGGCGCGACCGCCGGCGACCCCCGCGAGCGCTACACCGACCCGGCGCTGCGCCCCTGGTTCGTGGTCTTCGACGGCGATGCCGCGACCTACCTGAACGGCGGCATCGACACCGCCTGGTACGACAACCGGCACTACCTGCTCATCATGACCGACGCCCACAAGGTCCCGCCGGAGATCGACGGCACCCACCCCACCGAGGCCGACGCCCTCGCCCGGGTCCGCCAACTCGCCGCCGCCCACGCGAGCTTCGCCACCGCGGACTGGTACCCGCTGCCGTCCGTGCTCCGGACGGTGGAGCGCCGGGGAGGCTGAGCGGGCCGACCGGGGGCGCGGGGCCCGGCCATGATCCGTCGGACGGACCTTAGGACGTGGCCCGCCGGTACAGCTTCGCCACGTCCGCGTCGAAGCGGCTGCTGTACGACGTGGCGTCGTCCCCGCCCCCGTCCAGGCCGCCGATGACGCCGATGAGCGAGCCGGTGCCGGTGGCGCGGTCCACGTCGATGAGCATGGGCCCGCCGCTGGTGCCGTTCGGGAATCCCGGGCAGGCGAAGCGCAGCTGGGTCGGGCTCTGGGCGTCCGCCGTGTGACGGCAGCCCAGCGGGGTGTCCCGGTCGTCGGGGTAGCCGGTGAGCTGGGCCGGGCGGCCGGCGGGCGCCTGGAAGCGGATGCGCTCGGCTCCGGTGACCTCCTCGATGGTGCGTCCGTCGGCCGCCCGCCCGGCCCGGCGCACGCGGACGAACGCCACATCGCGGTCGGGGTCCCGGTCGCTGATCCAGCGCGGGTCGACATCGATCCGGGTGGGCACCCACAGGCCGTACGGCACGGTCCGGTCGTGCAGACCGGGCGCGAACACCAGCCGGGTGCGGAAGCCGCCGTCATGGACGCAGTGCGCGGCGGTGACGATGAGGTCGCCCGCGGGGGAGTGCACCACGCTCGCGGTGCAGTGGTGTGTCGGGTCGCCGTCGTCGCCGGGCGAGAAGAGCGCGCCGACCGGGGCGACCGGTGCGGTCGGCGCCGCCCGCAGCGGCCGGGACGCCGGGAGCGGGGGCGGGGAGCCGGCGCGGTCGGCCGGCACCGGCACCGCCGGTCCGGGCCGTTCCCGGTACGGTCCGGCGAGCACCGCGGCGGCGGCCGTGTCCCCGGCGCGGTGCCCGGGGACGTACCAGCCCGCGCCGGGATCCCCGGCCGCCAGGTACGGATCGCGCGGCCCGGGCCACAGCAGCAGCGCCGCGCCGCCCGCCACCGTCGTCGTCACCAGCAGCGCCAGCGACACCCGCAGCAGAGCACCGCCCCGGCTCCGCCCGCGCCCGGCCGGCCCCGCGGCGCGCGGCGGCTCCTCCGTCGCCGTCCGCCCGTACTCGCCCGTCTCCACCAGCAGCCGCCTCGCCACATCGGCCGGCGCCACCCCGTCGTAAGGACGGCGCGGCGCCGGGACCGGTTATCGGATAGGTGGCCAGTCTGCGGTATGCCGGCCCGCCGGGGCGCGATGCCACGGCGGGCCGGGAGCGGCCGGGGCTATGCGGTTGCCGGATTGCGCCCGATCAGCGTCATCGCCAGCCCGGACTCGTTCGGGAAGTCCATCGGGACGATGCCCAGCCCCGTCCAGCCGCCCGCCTCCGAACCCGTCAGCAGGCTCTTGACCTGTGGGTTGAGGCGGTCGGCGTTGGAGCGGGGCGGCAGCAGGGCGGCGGTGCTGACGTAGTTGACGTACAGCTTGCCGGGCGCGGTGGCCGCTTTGCGGAACTGCGCCTCGACCTTCGGCCACTTCGCGAACGGCTCCGCCATGTAGTCGTCCTGGATGTCGAAGAGCTGGGGGTCGGCGTACCGGACGCCCGGCATCCCGTCGGAGTCCGCCAGCAGGACGACCCTGCCCCGCGCCTGGCCGAGCGAGGGCAGACCACCGTCGAGGCGGAACAGCGAGCGATAGCCCTTGTCGTCGAGATAGATGTCGAAGATCCGGCGGAACTCCTCGGCGGCGACCTCCGAGTACTCCTGCTTGACCCGCATCAGCACGGTCTCGGAAGGGTGCGCCTGCAAGAACGCCCGGCAGGCGTTGAGCACATCGCCGAACATCAGCTCCTGGTAGAAGGCGCCGTGATGGATGGCGAAGACGTTGTCGATCGCCCGGCAGCGGACGTCCAAGAAGCGGATGCCGGACGCCAGTTGGGCGTCGATGCCGGTGTTCTGGCAGGCGACCCAGGGGCCGCCGATGCGGGCGCCGGAGTCATGGGTGCCCGGTATCGTCAACCGCTGCACGGGCGTCGCATCGGCGACGGCCGACATCCAGTCCTGGACGGAGACCGCGGCGGAGCCGGCTGATGCCCGCTCCGCCGCCGTGGCCGTGAACCGTGCGCCACCGATCCCGGCCAGCGCCCCGGCCGCCGACAGTCCGGCCGCGCCCCTGAGAAAACCCCGCCGATCCAGTCCCATCCCGCAACCCCTGTCCCGGTACGAACGCGTGACCGAGGCATCGAACCATACGGGCGGCGCACAGGGGACCCGGCCGACGGCACCGGATCGGCCGAGGGGCTGCTCTCAGCCGCGGACCGACAGCGACAACGCGAAGCGCCCCGCCTCGTCCGTCCACCACCGGCTCAACTCCATACCGGCGGCGGCGAGTTCCTCCCGTACGCCCTCCTTGCGGAACTTGGCGGAGACCTCGGTCCGTACCTCCTCGCCCTCGGCGAAGGAAACCGCCAGGTCAACGCCGGGAATCTTGACGGTCAGCTCCTTGCGGGCCCGCAGCCGCATCTCGATCCACTCGTGCTCGGCGTTCCACAGCGCGACATGGCCGAAGTCCGCCGGGTCGAAGTCGCCGCCCAGTTCCCGGTTGATGACATGCAGCACGTTCTTGTTGAACTCGGCCGTGACGCCCTGGGCGTCGTCATAGGCCGCGACCAGAGTGGACTCGTCCTTCACCAGGTCGGTGCCGAGGAGCAGGGCGTCGCCCGGCGACAGCAGATCGTGGACGGAGCGCAGGAACGCGGCCCGTTCCCCGGGCAGCAGATTACCGACGGTGCCGCCGAGGAAGGCGAGCAGCCGCGGGCCGGGTGCCTCGGGGAGGGTGAGGCCCCGCTGGAAGTCGGCGACCAGGGCGTGCACGGTCAGGCCGGGGTGCTCGGTGAGCAGTGCCTTGCCCGCCGCGGTCAGGGCCGACTCGCTGACGTCCACCGGGATGTAGGTGTGCAGTCCGGTGAGTGCGCCGATGAGGTGACGGGTCTTGTCGGACGAGCCGGAGCCCAGCTCGATCAGGGTGCCGGCATCGGTGGCCGCGGCGATCTCCGGGGCGCGGGTGAGCAGGATCTCCCGCTCCGCGCGGGTCGGGTAGTACTCGGGCAGCTGGGTGATGTCCTCGAACAGGTCGCTGCCGCGCGCGTCGTAGAACCACTTGGGCGGCAGCTGTTTGGGTGTACGGGTCAGCCCCTGGGCGACATCGGCGCGCAGCGCGGCCGCGGTGGCGTCGGCAGGGAGGGTGCGGGTGATGCTGAGGGGGCTCACGCGGCGGGCTCCTTGAGCGGGGTGAGGTGGACGTCGGTACGGGTGGCGCGCACCAGGGTGCGGTCCGGGACCTCGGTCCACTGGGGTGCGTTGTCGTAGGGCTCGGAGGCTACGACGGTGCCGCCTCCGGAGAGGGTCAGGTGGAAGAGGGTGTCGCCCCAGGTGGTGGCGGCGATGGTGGTGCCGTCGGTGAGCAGCAGGTTGAGCCGGGAGCCGGGGGCCGCCTCGGCGACGGCCGTGACGGTGGCGGCCAGCGCCTCGCCCGGCTCGTCCCCGTCCGCCAGCCGGTGCCGCACCAGCGCGCACAGGAACGCCGCATCGCAGCGGGCGGGCAGCCGCAGCAGCTCCGCGGGCGGCAGCGCGGCGGCCAGCGGGGCCAGCGAGTCGGGCCAGCCCAGGACGGCACCGTTGTGGCTGAACAGATACCGCCCGGCCGCGAACGGCGCCGCCGCGGCCTCGGCGTCCGCCCCCGCCTCGGTGGCATCCCGCACCGCCGCGAGCAGCGCGCCGGTGCGCACCACCCGCGCCAGATCGGGCAGCAGATCGTCGGCCCAGATCGGCCCGGCGCGGCGGTAGCGGGCGGGCACCGGGTCACCGGGCGCGTACCAGCCGACCCCGAAGCCGTCCGCGTTGACCGTCCCGTGCAGCTGGCGGCGCGGCGCCCACGACTGCCGGTACAGCCCCTGGGGCGGGTCCAGCACCACGCGGCCGAAGGGTATCTCCGGTCCCACATAGGCCATATGACGGCACATCAGCTCACGGCCCCCTCGGGTGCGTCTCCTCGGGACGCCGCCGTCCCGGCCCTCACGCGCCCGCCGCCGGATCGGCGTCCCGGGCGGTACGGAACCCGGAGAAGATCTGCCGCCGGACCGGCAGGTCCCAGTTGCGGAACGTCCCCCGGCAGGCGACCGGATCGACCGCGAAGGACCCCCCACGCAGCACCTTGTACTCGTCACCGAAGAACACCTCCGAGTACTCCCGGTAAGGGAAGGCGGCAAAGCCCGGATAGGGGAGGAAGTCGCTCGCCGTCCACTCCCATACGTCGCCGATCAACTGCCGGACGCCGTACGGCGACTGTCCGTCCGGGTAGCTGCCGATGGGGGCGGGCTGGAGGTGCCGCTGGCCGAGGTTGGCGTGTGCCGGGGTCGGGTCCTCGTCGCCCCAGGGGTAGCGCATCGCCCGCCCGCCGGCCGGATCGTGCCGGGCGGCCTTCTCCCATTCGGCCTCCGTGGGCAGCCGCCGGCCCGCCCAGCGCGCATACGCGTCCGCCTCGTACCAGCTGACGTGCAGCACCGGCTCGTCCGGCGGCACCGGCTCGGTCACCCCGAACCGGCGGCGCAGCCACTGGGCGCCGTCCCGCTTCCAGAACAGCGGCGCGCGCAGCTTGTGCTCCCGCACCTGCGCCCAGCCCGCCTCGGCCCACCAGCGCGGGTCGTCATAGCCGCCGTCCTCGATGAAGCGCTGGTAAGCGCCGTTGCTGACCGGTGTGGTGTCTATCAGGAAGGAGGGCAGCAGCCGGCGGTGCGCGGGGCGTTCGTTGTCCAGCGCCCAGGGCTCGGTGGAGGTGCCCATGGTGAACGGCCCGGCGGGGATGAACGCTTCGGCGGGCAGGATGCCGTCGGAGGTGAGCGGCGGCGCGGGCGCGGTGAGCACGGCCGGGCCCGTGCGCAGCTGATGGGTGATCAGCATCGTCTCGTCATGCTGCTGCTCGTGCTGCGCGATCATGCCGAAGGCGAAGCCGGAGTCGAGCAGCGGACCGCCGCGCAGCGGGCTGGCGTGGAGGATGTCCAGTACCCGGCCGCGTACCTCGGCCATATAGCCGTGCGCCTCGGCGGGCGCGAGCAGCGGCAGCGACGGGCGGGTGGCGCGCGGATGCTCGAAGGCGTCATAGACGGAGTCGATGTCCGGGCGCAGCGCGTCCCGGCCGCCGACGGTGCGCAGCAGCCACTGCTCCTCCTGGTTGCCTATGTGCGCCAGATCCCACACCAGCGGCGACATGAGCGGGGAGTGCTGCGCGAGGAGATCGGGCTCCTCGACGCAGGTGGTCAGCAGGCGGGTGCGGTCGCGGGCGGCGAGCAGCGCCGAGGCCGCGCGCTCCCGGAGCGACTCGGGGTCGATGGTCAAGGGGTGTCCTTCCCAAGGCTGAGGCCGCCGGCCGGGCGCTCGGTGAAGACCGCGGGGTCGGTGATGTCCGTGGTGTCGATGGCGCACGCCGGGCCGGCCGCCGCGGCGTGCTCCGGGGCGTGATCAGCGGCGTATTCCGCGGTGTAGAGGGCGTCGAGGTGGTCGTCGGCGGGGCACCGGCCGCGCGCCACATAGCGTTCGGTGAACTCCTCGACGGCCGCGATCACGCCCAGGGAGGCGCCGAGCCGCGGCAGCGCTTCCCGGGCGGCGGCGAAGCAGGCCACCGCGGCGGCGTGCAGCTCGGGGTCGGTCAACGCCTCGCGGGCCGCGCGCCGCCAGAGGGGATTGCGCGGCGCAGGACGCGAACCGGCCGTCTCCGCAAGGGATTTGACGATGCGGTACGCGGTCTCCGTCGCCTCGGGGTCGTCGAACAGCGCGGCCGTCACGGCCAGCGGCACGATCCAGCCGCCGTCGCCCGCCTGCGCGTCGATCATGCGCAGTTCCAGATGGCCGCGCGGCCGGACCGGCGGGAAGAGAGTGGTGACGTGGTAGTCGAGATCCTCCTGGGTCGGCGGTCTGGGTACGCCGGTGCGGACCCATTCGCGGAAGGTCAGCCCCTCCGGCGCGTGCCAGGAGCCGTGCTCGGAGCGCAGGCACATCACCGGGGCGTCCAGCACATAACGCGCCCAGGCGGCCCGCGGGTCCGGCTCCTGCGGCGGGGCCAGGGTGCGGTCCGGGTCGAGCTGGGACCAGACGACCTGGCGGGTGGTGCGATAGCCCGTGGGGCAGCCCTCGCTGGTCGGCGAGTTGGCGAAGGCCGCGGCCAGCACCGCGCCCAGCAGATGCGCCAGCAGCCAGCGGCGTCCGTACCCGAGCGGGCCGGGCTCCTCGTACCCGGCGTCCACACAGACCTGTACGGACGCGGTGCCGCACATCATGGACCGGCCGGCGCTGCCCCAGCGGTCGAAATACGCCTCCATGGCGTCGTAGCGGGGGTCATCGACCAACACGCGGTGCGGCGCGTGCCAGGGATTGTGGCCGTGCCCCGCCATACCCAGGCCCATGGCGCGCATCGCGGGACGGACCAGCGCCAGATCGGCCGTGACGGCTTCGATGCAGGCGCTGAGAGACGTGGCGGGGAGCGAGCTGAGCTCCAGCTGGCCGCCGGGTTCGAAGGTCAGAAGGGAGGTGAGGGGGAGGGCGCGCAGGGCGGTGGCCGCGGAGTGCAGCCGGGTCGGTTCGACCGGACATCGGGGGTTGCGCGCGTCATGGACCAGGAATTCGATCTCGACGCCGATACGGCGCGGCGGGCCCGTCTTGAAACATATTCCACGCAGGTGAGCTTCGAGTTCCGCTTCCGTTACCGCTGGTCGTACGGGCATTGCGGGCTGCTCCCTCCGGGCGGCGGCAGGATTACCGCCCTCCACCTAAGCGGCTGCGCGCCGCGGTCTCAAGGGCGCGTCGCGTTCGCGGACGGTGGTAGCCGGGCGTTCACCGTGGCGTCGGACGGGCGGCAACGAATCGTGAGCGGTACGCCCGTTAGGGTGAGTCGATGGACACCGCTGACATCGCCGGTTTCACCTCGCCGCACCCGGAGCGTCCGCCCCGGCCGGTCGCCATCGACTGGCCGGCGGTCGAGAAGTGGCTGGGACTGGGGCTGCCGGACGACTACAAGTGGCTGGCCGACGATCATGGTCCGCTGGACTTCGGCGAATATGTCTGGATTCACGTCCCGTGCGTCGAGCGGGACGGCTTCGACTACGGCGACTGGCTCCACGAGACGCATCGCGAGGCCCGGATCGACGCCCGGGACCTGCCGGCGGACCGGCGCCCGGCCATCTACCCCGAGCCCGGCGGGCTGCTCGCCCTCGGGGTCACCCGGGGCGGCGATGTCCTGTTCTGGGACACCTCGGTCTCCGCGGACCCCGACGAGTGGACCGTCGTCGTCCGCCACACCGGAGGAATCCCCGGCAGCGGCCTGGAGCCGTGGCACCGCTACGACCTCACCCTCACCCAGTACCTCCGCCACACCGTCCGCGACACCTGGGAACTCCCCTCCCCGCCCGGCCCGTTGATCGGCCCCCTCCCCGGCACCGTCGCCCGCACCGCCTTCCTCGAGGCCGCCGGACCGTGGACCCCGCCCACCCCCGTCGTCCCCCGCCTCAACGACGCGGAGCGCCGTATCGCCCTGGAGACCGGCACCGGCCTGGAGGCCCTGCGTCTGCTGTCCCCGCCGCCCCGGACCCCGTACCTGGGCGGCGGCACATGGGAGGCACTCTTCGGGGAGCTGGGCACACGGCTGCCGGGTGAGTACGTCACCCTCATGACGGAGTACGGCGCGGGCTGCTGGAGCCAGTGGCTGCGCTTCCTGACCCCGCTGCGCACCGGTGAGCGGCGCTTCCTCCACCACGTCGAGGAGACGACGGGCATCTACCGGAATCTCAGGGAGAACCATCCGCAGTACCACCCGCTGCCCATGTGGCCCGAGCCCGGCGGCTTCCTCCCCTTCGCCAACTCCATCGACGGCGACGAGCTCGGCTGGCTCACCGAGGGGGACGACCCGGACGCCTGGCCGCTGATCGTCAGCCCCCGCCACGCCCGCCAGGGCGACCCCTGGAAACACGGTCTGATCGACGCCCTTGTCGCCTGGCAGCGCGGCACGTTCGTGACCGCGGGCCTGGCAGGCCTGGACGAGGTCGACGACCCCCTCGCGTACGCGGGCTTCGACGCATGGACCGACAAGGCCTACTGGTGAGTCCGGGGCGCGCCGGGCGGGCTCCGGACCGCCGCTACTGCCGGTAGCCCGCCAGGAACCGCCCGATCCGGCTGATCGCCGCGTCGAGATCGTCGGCGTGCGGGAGGGTGAGGACGCGGAAGTGGTCCGGGCGCGGCCAGCTGAAGCCGGTGCCCTGGACGACCTGGATCTTTTCCCGGAGCAGAAGGTCGAGGACGAACTTCTCGTCGTCGTGGATCTTGTGTACGGCCGGGTCGAGCCGGGGGAACGCGTACAGCGCGCCCTTGGGCTTGACGCAGGAGACGCCGGGGATCTCGTTCAGCCGCTCCCAGGCCACATCGCGCTGTTCGCGCAGTCGGCCGCCCGGCAGCACCAGGTCCTTGATGGACTGCCGGCCGCCGAGGGCGGCCTGGATGGCGTACTGCGCGGGGGCGTTGGGGCACAGCCGCATGGAGGCGAGGGTGTCCAGGCCCTCCAGGTAGTCGGCGGCGTGCTCCTTGGGACCGGAGACCACCACCCAGCCGGAGCGGAAGCCTGCGACGCGGTAGGACTTGGACAGGCCGCTGAAGGTGAGGCAGACCAGGTCCGGGGCGAGCACCGCGGCATGGTGGTGGACCTCGTCGTCGTACAGGATCCGGTCGTAGATCTCGTCGGCGAAGACCATCAGCTGGTGGCGCCGGGCGAGATCGAGCATGCCCTCCAGCAGCTCGCGCGGATAGACCGCGCCGGTGGGGTTGTTGGGGTTGATGATGACCAGCGCCCGGGTCCGTTCGGTGATCTTCGAGGCGAGGTCGTCCAGGTCCGGCAGCCAGTCCGCGGACTCGTCGCAGAGATAGTGCACGGCCTTGCCGCCGGCGAGCGTGGTGACCGCCGTCCAGAGGGGGAAGTCCGGCGCGGGGATCAGCACCTCGTCGCCGTCGTCGAGGAGGGCCTGCACCGCCATGGAGATGAGTTCGGAGACGCCGTTGCCGAGGTAGATGTCGTCCACGTCGACTCCGGGGAGCCCGGCCTGCTGGTAGTGCTGGGCCACCGCCCGGCGGGCGGAGAGGATGCCGCGGGACTCCGTGTAGCCGTGTGCACGGGAGAGATTGCGGATCATGTCCTGGAGGATCTCTTCGGGGCATTCGAAGCCGAACAGCGCCGGATTCCCGGTGTTCAGGCGCAGCACGCTGTGGCCCGCCTCCTCCAGCGCGTTCGCGTGCTCGATCACCGGCCCGCGGATCTCGTAGCAGACATCGGCCATCTTGCTGGACTGCTTGAACTGCATGAGGCGGCCTCCCGGTTCCTGCACGACGTGTGCACTTGGTTTTACCAAGCTGGGACTTGGAAAGTCCAACTTCTGTCTATGCTGATGCCATGCCGCGCCGAAGTTATGACCAGTACTGCGCCCTCGCCCGAGCCCTGGACACCGTCGGGGACCGCTGGACACTCCTGATCGTCCGGGAACTGCTGGGCGGCGCCCGGCGCTACACCGATCTCCACGCCGACCTGCCCGGCGTCAGCACGGACATGCTCGCCTCCCGCCTCAAGGACATGGAGCGCGAGGGACTGGTCTCGCGCCGCCGGCTCGCCCCGCCCGGCGCCGCCTTCGTCTACGACCTCACCGCCCGCGGCCGCGCCCTGCTGCCCGCGCTCACCGCGCTCGCCGACTGGGGCGCCCCGGCCCTGGACGAGAAGCGCCCCACGGACGCGGTACGGGCCCACTGGTTCGCGCTGCCGCTCGTCACCCGGCTCGGCCGGCACTTCGCCGAGGGCGTCGACGTGGTCGGCGTCGCCCTGGACGAAGGGGAGTTCCATGTCGTGCTCGGCACGGACGACGAGGACGGCCCCCGCTACGCCGACGGCCCCGCCGAGCGCCCCGACATCCGCCTCCGGATGGACACCGCGACCTGCGCCGACATCGCCCGCGACCGCCTCACCCTCGAACAGGGCATCGCCTCCGGTCGGATCGAGGCCACCGAGCTCGGAGCGGGCGACGGCGCGCGGCGAAGAAGTACGGCGACGGCATGACGCACGCCCCGTGCGGGGTTCGTTGGTGCCGCGGGGGGCCGGAGGGGACGCACGGGGGTCCGTCCTCGGGCCGGGCGCTTCTGGTCCATGGACTGGGCACCCCGGCGTTCGCTCCGGTCCCTGCGGGCGGCCCCCCGTACATCCCCTCCGGCCTGCGTGTCCCGTCTGCGGCCCGGTGGCACTGCCCGTACCGGACGGGCGCCCCTGCCGTGACCGTCACCGGTACGGCGGGACGGCCGCCCGCGTCGGCGGGGCCCCCACCCACCCACGCGGGGCGCCGGGCCGTCAGGCCCCCGCGTGGACGTACGCCGCCCAGAGGGACGCGGCGCGCGGGAAGCGGTCCCGCAGGCTCCGCACGGTGTGATGGAGGGCCAGGGCCGAGCGGCGGGTGTCCAAGGGACGGTCGTCGGTGCGCAGGTGGGAGTAGAAGGTGTCGGCGGCGGTGACGGCGAGCTTGTCGTCGACGGCCCAGAGGGTGCCGATGACGTGCGGGAAGCCCGCGAGCTGGAAGGCCGAGGTCAAGTGGACCGATTCGGCGGCGGGTCCGGCCGTTTCGACGGGGGGTGCGTGGCACGTCGAGAGATACGCGAGCTGCGCGCCGTCGAGCCGTAGCGCAGCCAGGCTCGCGACCGTGAACGGCACGGTGCCGTCGTCGTGGAGCAGCAGACGGCTCTGCGACGGATCGGTGGGGTGGCCGACGGCGTGGCAGGCGAAGTGGACGAGGGGGCAGCCGGGCAGCTGCTCCAGCACCTTCGCCCGGGTGGGGACGGCCACGGACGGGGACCCGCCGCCCTTCGCGTCATCGGTGCCCAGGAGGAGCACCGGGTCCTCCAGCCGGCCGAGCAGCGCGCCCGCCTCGGCGGCCGCCCGGTCCAGCCGTCCGCCGCCCGCCGGACCGGGGGTGGTGGGCATCGCGACCACCAGCGCACGGGGCGGCGCGGCGGACGGCGCCGGAGCGCGCCGACGGGCCTCGCGCAGGGCACGCACCGAAGGCGTGTAGGAGGAGACGACGCGGTCGAGGACGGTGCGCCGCTCCGGTGCGCCGGCCGGATCGCAGTGGTGCCCCGCGGCGTGCAGCGGCAGCAGCCCCAGCCCCCCGCCCGGCACCCACCACACCCGCGGCCACGGCACCCCGGGCGGCGGCGGACCAAGATGCCCCAGCGCCCGCAGCGCCGGCTCCGCCGCGGCGTCCCACAGCCAGCCGAGCGCCGCGTGCAGCGCGAGCTGCGCGGCCCGGCGGCGCCTGCGCAGCCGGTGACCGGCGGCGGTGCGCAGCTGCTGGTGGAAGGCGGTGACGGTTTCCGTGAGCGTGTCGTGCCGCAGCGCGGGCAGCGGGACGGAGCGGATGCCGTCCCTGGTGAGCAGCAGCGCATCGCTGCGCCGCGGGGTGATGTTGAAGACGACGACCGCGCCGTGCGCGGCCTCGGCGACCAGTTCGGCCGTGGTGGGCGGCCGCCCGAACGACGCGAACCCGTCCAGGGCCCGGACGGTGGCGAGCGTCCGGGCGAACTCGGTCGCCAGATGGTGGCGTTCGGCCACGAGACGGCGCCGGTCCACGGCCGTCGGCTCCGGATCCGCGCTCGGCAGACCCCGGCCGCCCCCCGTACCCGAAGGCCGGTCGAGGCGGTCGCGGAGCGCGCAGAAACGGGCCGCCGCCTCCGGATGCGCCGGCCGCAGGTCCGTCAGATCGTTGCCGGTGTCCAGCGCCTGGCCGAGCAGCACGGCCCGCCCCGCCTCCAGCAGCCGCAGGGCGCGGGCCGCCCGCTCGTCCGCCGTGCCGCGCGGGTCGGCGAGCGCCAGCGCGGCCGCGTCGCCGGGGAGCCCGGCGAACGTGTCCGGCGCCGGGGGCCGGCCGCCGCGGGCCGGCTGTGGGGGGCCGGTCCGCGGCGTCATCTCCGGCAGCGCGCGCACGGCCATCTCCAGCAGGTCGGCGGCCCGGCCGGGCGCGTCGTCGGCCAGCAGCCGGCCCGCGGAGCGCGCCGCGACCGCCCGTACGGTCGGTGCCGTCGCCGCACCGTCCGCCGCCTTGCTGTACGCCGCCACCGCCGCGTCCCGGTCCGCGGTGTTCCGGGTGCGGCGGTGGCGCTCGTCCAGCGCGTCCCCCAGGTGCGCGGCGAACGCGGCGGCTTCGGGAAGTCCGGCCGGTGCGGCGGCGACCGCGGCGCTCAGCGTGGCGATCGCCTCGTCCAGGTCGGAGCGGTCGTCGGTGGCCGCGAAGCGCAGGCGCAGGGCGTTGCCGAGGTTGGCCAGGTACGGCGCCCGTGCGGGGTCGGCCGCGGACGTCGCCCCGGCCGCGGACCGGAACTCGGTGACCGCGGCGGCCAGGTCACTGACGTCCTGGGTGCGCAGGAACCGCGACCACAGCGCGAGTCCGAGGTGGTTGAGCGTGCTGGGACGGATCGGCGCACCGGCGGGCATAGCGGCCAGCGCGGACCGGGTCAGATCGATCGCGGCGTACAGATCGGCGGCGTTCGCGCGGGCGTCGAAGCGGAGCAGGAGGGCGAGGCCCAGGTTCGCCAGCCGTGCCGCGCGCTGCGGGTGGTGCGCCGCCGTGGCGGTCAGCACCTCGTGGCCCGTCGCGACGGACGCGTCCAAGTCGGCGTACTCACCCGTCCGTTGGTAACGGGTGCGCAGCGCGGTGGCGAGGTTGGCGAGGGCGGAGATGCGGCTGGGGTTGTCCGCCGGGAAGTCGCCGACGGCCGAGCGGAGGAGGTCGATGGCCCGGTCCACGTCGTCCCCCGAGCCGGTGTGCTGCGCCCGGGTGCGGAGCGCGCCGGCGACATTGCTCACGGCCACCGGACGCTGCCCGAAGCCGGCCGGCGCCCGCTCGACCACCTCCGTGCCCGCCGCGATCGCACCGTCCAGGTCCGCCACGTCGTGCGAGTGCGTGAATCTCGCCTGGAGCAGGGTGCAGGCATCGACGAGATGGCCGTAGCGCACCGGGTCGTCCGCCGCCCCGGCGACCGCCGCCCGGAGCGCGTCCAGCGCCTCGTCCAGGTCGGCGAGCGTTCCGGTGCATCGGAACCGGCTCCGCAGCGCCAACGCCAGCTGGGAGAGATGCCGCACGCGGTGACGGTGCTCCTTCGGTGCCGCGTCCAGGATCCGCCGCCACAGCCCGGCGCACCGGGCCAGCGCCTCCGGGTCCGCGGCGGCCACCGCCCGCTCCAGCATCGCCGACGCCTCGGTGGCGGTGGCGTCGGCGAGTTCCGGCAGCAGGTCCGCGGGCAGCCCCGCCGTACCGGCCAGGAAACACGGCCGCAGGATGTCCACCGCGCGCCGCCGCTCCCGGCACGCCTCGTCGGCGGGCAGCGCCCCGGCCCTGATGCAGTACAGCCGCCCCAGCGTCACCCGGTCCGCCAAGTCGCCGTTGACGGCGAGGAGTCGAGCCGTCCGCTCGGCCTCCGCCAGCGCCTCCGGCTCCAATGCCAGCCCCGTGTCGCCGGTTTCGTCGATCCGTCGCAGCCGCAGCCGTACCGCGGCGAGGTGTACCTCGCTCATGCCCACCCAACGTAGCCTCAACTGCCGACCCGGCGGGCGGATCGCCCGATGATCCGTGTTCCCGGCGGCCGCTGTGATACAAGCGGCGGGCGCGGCACGCCACCGCGGGGCCCGCGTCCCGGCGACGGCCCGGCCGGTGGGCAGGTCTCCGGAGCGGCGGGACGGGGGGGGACGGGAGCGGCCGCCACGGGCGGATGCCCCAGCGGCCCGCCGGCGTGTCGTGGACGCCCGGGCCGGCACGGCGGGCGCCGCCGTCTCATGCCCCGTCAGGAACACTCACCCGTACGGCGCGAGCGCGCCGCCGCCGGCCCTCCGTTCGGCTCAGCTGATGGAGCGCCGGCCGCGGCACCGGGTGAAGCTTCGGGCATGGACCATGTATCAGCTACCCGGGCGCGTCCCGGGCTCGCGCTTGTGTTGACCGCGGTGGCGCTCGTCGGACCGCTCGCCCCGGCGGCCGCGGCCGCGGCGCCGCCGGGGACCGAGGCCGGCGTCGAACTGGCCACCGACCGGCGCACCGTCTCGGCCTGGCTGCCCTACTGGGGCGACACCGAGGCCGCATACCAGGACGCCCTGGAGCACGCCGACCAGCTGCACACCGTCAGCCCCTTCTGGTACGAGGCCTCGGCCGACACCGTCAAGGCGGAGGACGGCGCGGGGAACCAGGGGATCATCGACGGGCTGCACCGCGCCGGGATCAGGGTCGTGCCCACCGTGACCGAGACCGCGGGCCCCGCCGAGATGGCCGCCCTGATGCACGACCCCCGGCGCCGCGCCGCGCATGTCGACGCCCTGCTGGAAATGGCGGGCAGCCGCTCGTACGACGGGGTCGAGCTGGATTACGAGACGATGGCGACCACCAACGACCGGGCCACCCTGGAACGCGTCCGGACCGGATACAACCTGCTCACCCGCGATCTGTGCGCACGGCTGCACACCCGCGGCAAGGAATGCGTGATCACCGTCCTGGCCCACGTCCGCGGCTCCGGCGCGGCCTACGACTACCGGCACCTGGGCAAGATCGCCGATACGGTCCGGATCATGGGCTACGACCTGCACTGGTCGGGCGGCGAGGCGGGGCCGCTGTCGTCCAAGGGCTGGTACGAGGAAGTCCTGCGCTACGCCACCGACACCATCCCGCGCGACAAGATCGAGGTGGCCTTCCCCGGCTACGGCTGGGACTGGACCAAGGGAAGCAAGGGCCGGGCCGGCCATCTGACCTGGAAGGAGGCCGACTCGCTGCGCAAGCAGACGGGCGCCGACTACCACTTCGACGCGGCGTCGGGCACCCCGCACTTCACCTACCGCAAGAACGGCGCGGACCACGAGGTCTGGTACCAGGACGCCCGCGGCGTCGCCGAGCAGCTGCCGCTGCTGAAGAAGTACGGGGTGCGGGGCACCGGCCTATGGGCGCTCGGGTTCGAGGACCCGGAGGTCTGGGCCGCGCTCCGCGGCCAGTAGCCGCAGCGCCGCCTCGGAGGGCGAACCGTCCGCCGCGGTGTACATCACCACGCCCTGCCCGGACCCGTCCGGCGTCTTCATCATCTCGAACTCCAGCTCCAGCTCGCCCACCAGCGGATGGTGGAAGCGCTTGGTGCCGAAGGTGCAGTTGCGCACGGCGTGCCGCGACCACAGGGTGGCGAACTCCGTGCTCTTCATCGACAACTCACCGATCAGCTCGGCCAGTTGCGGGTCGTCCGGGTGCTGTCCCGCGGCGACCCGCAGTGAGGAGACGGCGCGCCGGATCTCCGCGTCGCGGTCGGGGAAGAGCTCGCGGGTGTGCGGGTCGAGGAAGAGGAGCCGCTGGGTGTTGGGGCGGTCCAGGGGGCGGTCGGGGCTGTCGAAGTCCAGGTGGCCGGCGATCAGGGCGTGCCCGAGCCGGTTCCACGCCAGCACCTCGAAGCGCGGGCCGATCGCGAGCGCCGGCACGCCGTCCAGGGCGCCGAGCAGCTGCCGCACCCCGGGACGGGCCCGGTCGTGGCGGACCGCCGGGCGGCGGCGGGTCCCGGAGGGGCGGGCCAGGTCGAGCAGATGCGCCCGCTCGTCGGCGGACAGCCGCAGCGCGCGGGCCAGCGCCTCCAGCACCCCTTCCGAGGCATTGTGGCTCTGGCCCTGCTCGAGGCGGGTGTAGTACGCCACGCTGACCCCGGCCAGCTGAGCCAGCTCCTCGCGGCGCAGTCCGGGGACGCGGCGGCGCGCCCCGTAGGCGACCATGCCGACGTCCTCCGGCTGCAGCCGGGCGCGGCGGGTGCGCAGAAAGTTCCCCAACTCGGCGGGTGTGTCGATGCCTGGTGCGTCCATGCCGCCAGTCTCGGTCATCACGGGGCGGGCAGCCTGACCCTGTCAGTACCAGGGTCCGCGCGGGCCGCCCGATGGACGTCCGGAAACTGTTCCCTCCTGGATACCGACCGCTTAGTATGTCGCTCGACGACGGCAAGGGGGCCGGCGTGCCGTCGTACCCCCGCATATCCGAGGTCTGTGGAGGCACCTGGTGAAGGCATGGCGCGTATCCGCGAACGGCGAGCCGCGTGAGGTGATGCGGCTGGAAGAAGTGCCGGACCCGCAGGCGGGACCCGGGCAGCTGCTGCTGCGCGTACGGGCCGCCAACGTCAACTTCCCCGACGCGCTGCTGTGCCGCGGCCAGTACCAGGTGCGGCCGCCGCTGCCGTTCACCCCGGGCGTGGAGATCTGCGGCGAGGTGCTCGCAGTGGGGGAGGGCGCGGCCGGCGAGATCGGACAGCGGGTGCTGGCCCAGCCGCCGCTGCCCGACGGCGGGTTCGCCGAGCTCGCGGTCGTCGACGCGGCGACCGTACGGCCCGCCCCCGACGCCCTCGACGACGCCGAAGCTGCCGCCCTGCACATCGGCTACCAGACCGGCTGGTTCGGACTGCACCGCCGGGCCCGGCTCCAGGCGGGCGAGACCCTGCTGGTGCACGCCGCGGCCGGGGGCGTCGGCAGCGCCGCCGTACAGCTCGGCAAGGCCGCCGGCGCCCGGGTCATCGGCGTGGTGGGCGGCGCGGAGAAGGCCCGCACCGCCCGCGAGCTGGGCTGCGATCTCGTCCTCGACCGGCGCTCGGACGACATCATCGCCGAGGTCAAGAAGGCCACCGGCGGCCGCGGCGCGGACGTGGTCTACGACCCGGTCGGCGGCGACGCGTACGCCAAGTCCGTCAAATGCATCGCCTTCGAGGGCCGGATCATCGTCGTCGGCTTCGCCGGCGGCGCCATCCCCAGCCCCGCCCTCAACCACGCCCTGGTGAAGAACTACGCGATCCTGGGCCTGCACTGGGGCCTGTACAACACCAAGGACCCGGCCGCCATCGACGCCTGCCACGAGGAGCTGACCAAGCTCGCCGCCCAGGGCGTCATCAAGCCGCTGATCGGCGGCCGGGTCCCGCTGGAGGGCGCCGCCGAGGCCGTACAGCGGGTCGCCGACGGCACGTCCACCGGCCGCCTGGTCGTCATCCCCGGACTCGAGGAGGCACGATGACCGACGCCGCCGACCTGCGCCGCCGTACCGCCGAACTGCTCGCCGCGCACCCGCCCACCCGTCGCCCATCACCACCCTCGAACGAGGGCCCTGCGGGCCCGCCCCTCTGGTCTGCCACCGACCGGCTGGACTTCCTGCGCGCCCGCTTCGACGCGGGCCTGGCCTGGATCCACTTCCCCAAGGGCCTCGGCGGCCTCGACGCGCCGCGCGCACTGCAAGCGGTCGTGGACGCCGAACTCGAGGCCGCCGGCGCCCCCGGCAACGACCCGGGCCGCATCGGCATCGGCCTCGGCATGGCCGCGCCCACCATCCTCCGCTACGGCACCGACGAGCAGAAGCGGCGCTTCCTGCGCCCCCTGTGGACCGGGGAGGAGGTGTGGTGCCAGCTGTTCAGCGAGCCGGGGGCCGGGTCGGACCTGGCGGCGCTGGCGACCCGTGCGGTACCGGACGGAGAGCACTGGGTGGTCGACGGCCAGAAGGTCTGGACGTCCGGCGCGCACCAGGCCCGCTGGGCCATACTGATCGCCCGCACCGACCCCGACCTGCCCAAACACCGCGGGATCAGCTACTTCGTCTGCGATATGACCGACCCCGGCGTCGAGGTGCGGCCGCTGCGGCAGATCACCGGCGAGGCCGAGTTCAACGAGGTGTTCCTGACCGGCGTACGCATCCCGGACGCCCATCGCCTCGGCGACGTCGGCGAGGGCTGGCGGGTCGCCCAGACCACGCTGATGAACGAGCGGGTCGCCATCGGTGGTGCCCGGATCCCCCGGGAAGGCGGCATGATCGGCGTCGCCGCCGCCGACTGGCGCGAGCGCCCTGAACTGCGCACCCACGATCTGCACCAACGACTGCTGAAGCTGTGGGTGGACGCCGAGGTCGCCCGGCTGACCGGCGAGCGGCTGCGCCAGCAGCTCTCCAAGGGTCAGCCGGGCCCCGAAGGCAGCGGCATGAAGCTCGCCTTCGCCCGGCTCGCCCAGCAGATCAGCGGCTGGGAGGTGGAGTTCCTCGCCGAGGACGGACTGACCTACGACGACTGGACGCTGCGCCGCCCCGACGGCGTCGACTTCACCGGCCGCGAGGCCGGCTACCGCTATCTGCGCGCCAAGGGGAACTCCATCGAAGGAGGCACCTCCGAAGTGCTCCTCAACATCGTCGCCGAACGCGTGCTGGGGCTGCCGCCCGAGCCGCGCACCGACAAGGACGTCGCGTGGAAGGACCTCCCCCGATGACCGACCCGCTGCCCAGCGCGCCCGACACCGGCCTCCTCTATTCCGAGGACGAGGAGGCGCTGCGCGACGCCGTACGCTCCCTGCTCGCCGACCGCAGCGATCCGGCCACCGTGCTGGCCGGGCTGGAGTCGGACATTCCCTGCGACGGCGGACTGTGGCGCTCGCTCGCCACCGAGATCGGCACCGCCGGACTGCTGGTCCCGGAGAAGCTCGGCGGGCAGGGCGCGAGCGCCCGCGAGGCCGCCGTCGTGCTGGAGGAGCTGGGCCGCTCGGTCGCCCCCGTGCCCTATCTGACCAGCGCCGTCATCGCGGTCACCGCGCTGCTGGGCTGCGATACGGACCAGCCGGAGGTGGCCGCTCCGCTCGCCGCGCTCGCCGACGGCCGGACGGTCGGCGTGCTCGCCCTGCCGCTGCCCACCGCGCCGGGCGGGGCGGCCGAACCGGCCGTACGGGCCGACGCCGACGGCGCGCTGACCGGCCGAGTGACCTCGGTCGCCGACGCCGGGGCCGCCGAACTGCTGCTGGTGTGGGCCCGGCGCCCGGACGGCCCCGCCCTGTACGCGGTCGACGCCGCGGCGGACGGCGTACGGGCCGAAGCGGTGACGCCCCTCGACCTGACCCGGCCCCTCGGCCACCTCACCTTCGACGGCGCCCGGGGCCGCCTCCTGGCCACCGGCGACCGCGCCCGCACCGCCGTCGAGCGCGCGCTGCTCACCGGCGCCGGACTGCTCGCCTCGGAACAGCTCGGCGTCGCCGAATGGTGCCTGGCCGAAACCGTGCGCTACACCGCGGAACGCACCCAGTTCGGCCGCCCCGTCGGCTCGTTCCAGGCGCTCAAGCACCGGATGGCGGCCCTCTGGCTCGAGGTCGCCTCGGCCCGCGCCGCCGCCCGCAACGCCGCCGACGCGCTGGCCACCGACAGCCCCGACGCCCCGGTGGCGGTCGCCGTCGCCCAGGCCTACTGCGCCCCGGTGGCCGTCCGCGCCGCCGAGGAATGCATCCAGCTGCACGGCGGCATCGGGATGACCTGGGAGCATCCGGCGCACCTCTTCCTCAAGCGGGCCAAGGGCGACGAGATCGCGCTGGGCACCCCGGGCCGGCACCGGGACGCCCTGGCGGACCTGGTCGGGCTGAGCGCGCCGTAAGGAGCAAGTCGTCAGGACCCCGGAGGGTCAGCCGGTGACGGTGAAGGCCCTGCTGAAGGCGCGCGCCGCGCCGTCATCGGCGGACACCTCCAGGAAGTACGCGCGGCCCGGCGCGACCAGCGGCAGCGTCACCAGCGCCTCGCCGGTCGGCCCGGCGCCGGCCCGCGGTGCGACCAGCGCCACCCGCTGCGTCCGCTTGGCGCGGGTGCGCACATGCAGCCACACGTCCACCTCGCGGCCGGTGTTGTTCGTCCAGGCCACGCTGAAACTGCCGTGGACCCGGAAGCTCAGGCCGGGCTGCGGCGCCGTCACCGCGATCCGCAGGTTCCGGGGCACGTGCTTGCGCTGCGCGTGCCGGGGCTTCGCGTGCCGGGGCTGCCCGGCGGTGGCGGCACCCAGGCCGGTGGTCGCCACCCGCGCCGCGGAGCCGCCGTGGCCCAGGACGTCCGCACGGCCGGGCGCGGCACCGGGAGCCGCGGCCGGCTTCGCCTCCGTGGGCCAGGGGCGGGCGTGCGACGGAAGCAGCGTCATGACCAGCAGACAGCCGACGGCGGTGGCGACGACGGCGACGGCCACGGACTTGAGCATCGAGGTCGCCCTGCGCATCCAGATCTCGTTTCCTCGGGGGAGGGACGAGCCGGAACATCCCCGGTCATTTCATCATCAAAAACGCCACGCTGAGCGATCACCTGGTTGGACACGCCCCGCGCGACAGGGCCCGCGGGCCACGGGATACTCCACCGGCGACAGGTATTTTCCGGCCACCCCAATGGCCCTGGCCCCCACCGTGCAGCGGCCTCCGTCATCGGTGATGTCCTGAAAGTGCGGTTCGGGTAGCGTCATATGCATGAAGACCGCAACCCGTCGTACGCCGTTCGGCCCCCTGCTCCTGCTGGTGGCCGCCCTGCTGGCGCTGGTCACGACGCTGGCACCCGGTGCCCGCGCCGCCGGCGGCCTCGACGCGGCCGCGGCGGCCCTCAAACAGGGCCCGGTCTACGTCGATCCCCGCGCCTCCGGCCAGTTCCCCAAGGCCGAAGCGGACGCGCTGGCCAAGAAGATCAAGAACTCCGGCAAGCCGATCTTCGTCGCGGTGCTCCCGCGGGCCGCCGAGTACCCGCCCAAGACGCTGCTCCAGGACCTGCGGACCAAGGTCGGCATCAGCGGGGTCTACGCCGTCGAGCTCGGCAACGGCTTCAACGCCGGAGCCGACCCCCGGGTGATGCCGCACGGCTCCGTCCAGAACCTCGTCGGCTCGATCAAGCGCTCCGACTACCCCACGGTCTCCCAGCGCCTCAACAGCTTCGTCGACATCGCCGACCAGCAGGCGATGGGCCACGCCCCGTCCTCCTGGGGCGGCGCGGACAACTCGGGCCTCGACACCGGCACCGCCATCGGGCTCGGTGCGCTGGTCGTGATCGGCGGCGGCGGAGCGTACGCCATCGCCCGCCGCAACCGCCGCAGGCGGGCCGAGGCGGAACGCGCCGCGCTCGAGGACCTGCGGGTCGTCGTCGACGAGGACATCACCGCCTTCGGCGAGGAGCTGGACCGCCTCGACTTCAGCCCCGCCGAGCCCGGCGCCGACGAGGCGATGCGCACGGACTACACCCATGCGCTGGACGCCTACGAGAACGCCAAGTCGGCGATGGCCCGGGCCGAGCACCCCGGCGACGTCCAGGCGGTGACCACCGCCCTGGAGGAGGGCCGGTTCGCGCTCGCCACCCTCGCCGCCCGCCGCACCGGCCGGCCGCTGCCCGAGCGCCGGCTGCCCTGCTTCTTCGACCCCCGGCACGGCCCGTCCGTCGTCGACGTCCAGTGGGCGCCGGCCGGCGGCGCGGAACGCACCGTACCCGTCTGCGCCGCGGACAAGAGCCGCCTGGACGACGGTCGTGAGCCGCTGGCCCGCACCGTCCGCACCGAGAGCGGCGACCGCCCCTACTGGGAGGCGGGCCCCGCCTACGGCCCCTGGGCCGGCGGCTACTTCGGCGGCGGTCTGCTGCCCGGCCTCCTCGTGGGCACCCTGCTCGGCAACGTGATGATGTCGAGCAACGCCTACGGCGCCGACTTCGGCGGCCCCACGGGAGCGGAGGGCGGCGACTTCTCCGGATCCGACTTCAACCCGGACGACTTCGGCGGCGGTTTCGGCGACGGCGGCGGCTTCGACGGCGGTGGCGGGGGCTTCGACGGCGGCTTCTGACCGCCGCGCATTCACCGCCGCGCGGCGACCGCGCGCACGGCGCTCAGTACCCGCTGCACCCGGTGCACCCGCGGCCGCTCGGCCGTGCCCGTCGGGGTGAGCGCACGGACCGGGCGGCGGCCCCGGCGCCGCGCGTCGTCGCCGCTCACCCCTCGGTCCCGGCCACCACCGCCCGCTTGGCGCCCAGAAATCGCGCATAGCGCGGCCGCGCGGCGAAGTCCCCGTACGTCCACACGGCGGGCCGGCCGACCTCCTTGCACAGATGCAGGACCTGATCGGGCGCCAGGTGGACGCCCACATGCGCCCCGTACCCGACGGGGCGGCCCTCGACCGGCCCGCCGTCGAAGAGCACCAGGTCCAGCGGCCGCGGCCGCTCGACGCGCACGGTCGCCAGCTCGTCCGCCCACAATTCCGCCGACCGCAGCGGCGGGACCACCAGCCCGAAATGCCGCAGTACGGCATAGGCGTAGCGCTGGCAGTTCGCGCCCCCGGCGAGACCGGCGGCCGGGTCCCCGCCGGGTGACGGGCATTCAGGTGCCCCCGCTCCCGGATGGCGGGCGACCGAGTAGCTGACGTTGCGGAAGACCTCCGGCAGGCGCGCCAGGGCCTCCTCGCCGCAGGGGACGGGGATTTGACGATAAGAAGGTGATGCCATCCGGTCATGATGCAAGGGATCTTCCCGATGCCGCACGCCGTCAGGTCGACGAGGCTCGGCAGAACGGTATCGACGCGTACTCGACCCCGCGAGGAGATCCCCGATGCACCGCCGCTTCCGCAAGGCCGCTCTCTGGGGCGCGACCATGGCCGCCGTCGTGGCTGCCGCAGGCCCGCTCAGTCCGGCGCACGCCGCGCCGCAGCCCGACCCCACGCCCCAGCCCTCGCCCCGCGGCATGCTCGACGCGATGCGGCGCGACCTGGGGCTGACGCCGGACCAGGCCCGCACCCGGCTCGCCCAGGAAGCCGAGGCGCAGCGGGCCGCCGTCGCGGTCCGCCGGGTGCTCACCGCGCCGCCGGCCGGCATGTGGTTCGACAAGACGGTCGGCAAGCTGATCGTCGCGGTCACCGTTCCCACCGACGCGGAGCGCGTACGAGCCGCCGGCGCGCTGCCCAAGACCGTCAAGCACAGCCGCGCCGCGCTCATGGAACTCGTCCGGCAGATCGGCACCAGGGCCGGCGACGGCGTGGCCGGCGTCACCGGCTGGGGCGTGGACGAGCGCGCCAACGGCGTCGTGGTCCGCGTCGACCGCCGGGCCAGCAGCGCCGCCACCGACGCCTTCGAGAACGCCGTACGCTCGCTCGCCGCCCGGTCGCACATCCCCGTCACCATCGAGCGCAGCGATCAGTCGCCGCGCCAGCAGGGCGGCACGGTCATCGGCGGCGAGCGCTGGATGCCCGGCCAGGAGGGCATCTGTTCCATCGGCTTCTCGGTGACCGGAGCGGCCGGCTTCGAGGGCTTCCTGACCGCCGGTCACTGCACCAACGACGCCGACCAGCCCGCGTACGGCAAGGACGGCAGCCTTGTGGGCACCTCCAACGAGGGCGGGCACCACAGCGTGATCGGACACGAGGGCGACTTCGGACTGGTCACCGTGAACGGGCCGGGCTGGCGCCTGTCCCCGAACGTGGCAGGCCAGGGCGGGCAGCCGGTCGCCGTGACCGGTTCGCAGGAGGGCGTGGCGGGCACGTCCGTCTGCCACTCCGGGGAGGCCACCGGCTGGCACTGCGGCGAGATCACCCGGACCGAGCAGACCGTGGACTACGGCACCGCCATCGTCGACGGACTGTCGTTCACCAACGCCTGCTCGGCGCCCGGGGATTCGGGCGGCTCGTACGTCACCCAGCCCGCGGCCCCGAAGGCCGTCGGCCTGCACTCCGGCGGCGGCACCGCCACCTGCAGCGACGGCGGCGGCGACACCGTCACCATCTTCCAGCCGGTCGACGAGGCGCTGGCCAAATGGGACCTGTCGCTGAAGATGGGCGGTTCCTGACAAGTGCCCGCCGCGGAAGACTCCCGGCCGCCGGTCCCCGGCGCCTACCATGTGACGCGAGTGGCCCATGAGGTCCAACGCGTCCGCCCGGAGGGCCGGCGCCTACCGGGGGAGCGGGAGAGAACGTGGCAGACGCGACGCATGCGACGGATACGGCCGGGGCGACGGAGGCGGGGGACGGCGCGACGCCTTTCACCGTGGGCATCACCGTCCGTGGCTATGAGACGGACACCCAGGGCCACCTCAACCAGGCCGTCTACCTCCAGTACGCCGAGCACGCCCGCTGGTCGCTGCTCCAGGCCTGCGGCATCCGGCAGAGCGCCATGGTGGACCGGCGCATCGGCCCGGTGACGGTCGAGACGACCATCCGCTACCGGCGCGAACTGCGGGCCGGCGACGAGGTCGAGGTCAGCTGCGCGTTCGTCTGGGGCGAGGGCAAGACCTTCGTCATCGAGCAGACGGTAACCAAGGCGGACGGCACGGTGGCCGCCGAACTGAGCGCCGTGTGCGGCCTGCTGGACCTCGAGAAGCGCAAACTGTTCCCGGACCCCCGGGCGGCCTTCCGCGAGCTGGCCGCCGAGCCGGCGGCGCTGGGCCTGGGGTGAGCCCGGTCCCAAGGGGGCTTGGGCTGTGGGGGGTTGAGCCTTAAGGGGTGGGCGAACAGATCCCCTAGGGGATGCAAGCGCCCCCTGCGGGGCCACAACGCGGTGGGCCGGGGCGGGTATTCCCGCGGCGCGCCAACGTCATCGACGGTGATCGACAGCCTGCCGCTCAAGGTCACTGCTCAGGGCCGTCGCTCGATGCCGCCGCTCAAGGCCGTTGTGGCACCACCATCACCTCGGTGCCGCCCGCCCGCACCGTGCGGATCTGCTCCGCCGGCAGGCCGTCGTCCACGATCAGCAGATCGAAGTCGGTCAGCGGCGCGAGCGCGTACAGCCCGTCCTTGGTGAACTTCGTGTGGTCGGCGACCAGCACCCGGCGCGCCGCGCTCTCCATCATCGCCCGCTTGACCTGCACCGTCTCCGGCGAGGTGTGATAGCAGCGGCCGTTGATGACGGCCGTGGTGGACAGGAACAGGACATCGGCGCGGAAGGCCCGTACCGCGTCCGCGGTGTGCAGGCCCATGAAGGCGTCATACGCCGGGAAGTAGGCCCCGCCCAGCGTGATCAGCGAGATGCCGGGCTCCTTGGCGAGGGTGGTGATCGCCGGGAGCGAGTTGGTGATGACGGTCAGCGGGGTGTGCTCGGCCACCTGATGGGCCAGCAGCAGACAGGTGGTGCTGTCGTCCAGCAGCACCGTCTGCCCGGGGACCAGTAGCGTCGCCGCGGCCCGCGCCAGCTGCTGCTTGGTCGCCGCCATGGTGGCCATCCGCTCCGCGACACTGCCGTGGAACTGCGCCGACGGCAGTCCGGTCGCCCCGCCGCGCACCTTGCGCAGCCAGCCCTGCGCCTGCAGCGCGTCCAGATCGCGGTGCGCCGTCATCAGGCTGACGCCGAACTCCTCGGCCAGTTCCGAGGTGCGCACGAAACCGCTGGCGATGACGCGCTCGCGCATCCGCCGCCGCCGCTCCTCCTGGGCCTCGACCCGGTCCATCGGTCTCCCTGCGCTCACTGCCCGGCCTGCCGCATCCATCGCGGTGCGTCGTGGTACATCGCGGTCCGCGGCAGTCGTTCGTCATCCGGCGCGGTCCGTCACGGTCCGCCGCGCTCCTTCGCCTCCCGCGCGCCCCGGTCGCGTGAAAAGCGCCGCGTTATGTTCGCACGGATTTAACACTGCACGCGGGGCGGCAGCCGTGTCCACATGCGGTTCCGATGCGACGCAACATGGCTGGTCGTGGCCCCGATGCGAACATTCCGGCGGCCATTGACGGCCGATTCTGCCCGGCGGTTCCATCGCTCCGTTCGCCCCTCCCTGCCGAGCCGCCGCAGAAAGGGAGATTCGATGTCGAATTCTCCGTCGCGTTCGCTGATAACCCGCCTGGGCATCCCGCCGACCCTCCTCTGGGGATACCTCGGGCTCCTCCTCTTCATGATCGGAGACGGGGTCGAGTCCGGCTATCTCTCGCCGTATCTCACCGACCAGGGCTTCTCGGAGTCCCGCGTCGCGCTGCTGTTCACCGTCTACGGGATCGCCGCCGCCGTCGCGGCCTGGCTCTCCGGAGTGCTCTCCGACCTGTGGGGCCCGCGCCGCGTCATGTGGGCGGGCCTGGGCATCTGGGCCGTCTTCCAGCTGCTGTTCCTCGCCCTGGCCATCCCCACGGCCAGCTATCCGCTGATGCTCCTCGCCTACGGCCTGCGCGGCCTGGGCTATCCGCTCTTCGCCTACGGGTTCCTGGTCTGGATCGCCGCGGTGGCACCGCGGGCCCGTCTCGGCACGGCCATGGGCTGGTTCTGGTTCGCGTTCACCGGCGGGCTGCCCACGCTCGGCTCGCTGGTCGCCAGCGGACTCATCCCGGGCATCGGCGCCTACGCCACCCTGTGGGCGGCGCTCGTGCTGGTGGCCGCGGGCGGGCTGATCGCCCTGCTGCTGGTCCGGGACGACCGGGGCGGCAGGCAGCCCCGGACCGCCAGTCCGCTGGGCACGCTCGTCGGCAGCATCACCATCCTGTGGCGCAACCCCCGCGTCGGCCTGGGTTCGGTCGTCCGCGTCATCAATACGGCCTCCCAGTTCGGCTTCTTCGTGATCATGCCGATCCACTTCACCAAGACCGTCGGCTTCAGCCTCACCCAATGGCTGCATCTGCTCAGCGCGATGTTCGCGACCAATATCTTCGCCAACCTGCTGTTCGGCGTGGTCGGCGACCGCTTCGGCTGGCGCCGCACCATCGCCTGGTTCGGCGGCGCCGGCTGCACCGTGAGCACCCTGCTGCTCTTCTACGTCCCGAACGCGGCGGGCGCCAACTTCCCGCTCGCCCTGGTGGTGGCCGCCTTCTACGGGGCTACGCTGGCGGGATATGTACCGCTTTCGGCGCTGGTGCCCACGATGGAACCGCGGCACAAGGGACAGGCGCTGGCCGCGCTCAACCTGGGAGCGGGCGCCAGCACCTTCGTCGGCCCCGCCGTGGTCGCGGCCTTCGTGGGGCCGCTCGGCGTCGCGGGGGTGGTCTGGATCTTCGCGGGGATGTACGCGGTGAGCACGGTCCTCGCCCTCTTCCTGAAGCTGCCGGACGAGTCGCGCGGCGCGGACGGAGCACCGCACGCCGGTGCCCCGGCCGCCGCCCCGGCCCCGGCGTGAGAGGACCCCACTGATGTCCGTACTGACCATCGACGTCGGCACCACGGTGATCAAGTCCGTCCTCTTCGACGACCAGGGCACCGAGATCGCCGTCGCCCGCCGGGACACCGAGGTCCTGCGCCCGCACCCCGGCTGGGCCGAACAGGACATGGCGGCCGTGTGGAGCGCCGTCGTCCACACCGTCCGCGCGGTCCTCGACGGGTCGGCCGACCCCGTATGGCTGGTGTCCTTCACCGCCCAGGGCGACGGCGCCTGGCTCGTCGACGACCGCGGCCGCCCCACCGGACCCGCCATCCTGTGGTCCGACGGCCGCGCCGGGGACCTGCTCACCGACTGGCAGCGCGACGGCGTCCTCGAGGCGGCCTTCCGCCGCAACGGCTCGCTGACCTGCACCGGCATGCCCAACGCCCTCTTCAGCTGGCTCGCCGCCCACGACCCGGACCGGCTCGCCCGCTCCGCCACCTCGCTCACCGCCGCCGGCTGGCTCTTCCTGCGCCTCACCGGCATCCGGGCGAGCGATGAATCCGATGCCTCCGCGCCGTTCCTCGACCACGCCACCGGCGACTACGACCCGTACATCCTCGAGCTGTTCGGCCTGAACGCCCACCGGCGGCTGCTGCCCACCGTGCTGGGGGAGTCCGAGCGCATCGCCGAGCTGACCGGCGAGGCCGCCGGGCAGCTGGGCCTGCCCGCCGGGCTGCCCGTGGTGATGTCCCCGTACGACATCGCCGCCACCGCCCGCGGAGTCGGCGTGGTCAACCCCGGCCAGGCCTGCAGCATCCTCGGCACCACGCTGTGCACCGAGATCGTCCGCACCGAGATCGACACCGGCGGCGAACCGTCCGGCATCAACATCGCCTACCGCGGCCGCGAACGGGTGCTGCGCGCCTTCCCCACCCTCAACGGCGCCGAGGTGCTCGGCTGGGCGGCGCGACTGCTGCATCTTCCCGGGCCGCCCGAGCTGTCCGCGCTGGCGTTCGCCTCGGAGCCCGGCGCCCGGGGGCTGACGTTCCTGCCGTACCTCTCCCCGGCGGGCGAGCGCGCGCCCTTCCTGGACCCGCGCGCCCGCGGCTCCTTCTGGGGCATGTCCCTGGAACACACCCCCGCCGACCTGGCCCGCGCCGTCTTCGACGGCCTCTCCCTGGTCCTGCGCGACTCGCTGGCCGCCGCCCGTACGGACATCAGCGAACTGCGGCTGTGCGGCGGCGGCGCCAACAGCGACGCCTGGTGTGCGCTGATCGCCGATGCGACAGGCGTGCCGACCGCCCGCTCCCGCGATACCGAACTCGGCGCGAAGGGAGCCTTCCTGACGGGCCTGGTCCTCACCGGTGCCGAGTCCAGCATGCACCGCGCCGCCGACAAGTACGTCCGCATGCAACGAAGTTGGCAGCCGGATCCGGAACGCTCGGCGTTCTACACCGCGCTCTACGAGGACTTCCTCGGCTGGCGCGGCCTCGCCCGGGAGGCCGGCTGGCGCAGCGGCGCGGTATGGCGGGGAAGCCCCCGCGTCGCCACACCCCTCGGAGGCACCCGTGTCTGACCCCCGCACCCCCACCCTCGACGGCATCTGGCTGGGCCTGGACCTCGGCACCCAGAGCGCCCGCTGCGTCGCCGTCGACGGCACCGGCCAGGTCCTGGCCACCGCCGCCCGCCCGCTGACCGGTCACCGCGAGGGCAGGCGGCACGAGCAGGACCCGCAGGAGTGGTGGACGTCGCTGTCCGCCGCCTGCCGGGAAGTCCTGGAGGGGATCGACGCGCGACGCGTCCGCGGGCTCGCCCTCGACGGCACCTCCGGCACGATCCTGCTCGCCGACGACCGGGGCACCCCGCTCACCCCGGGCCTGATGTACGACGACGGGCGCGCCGACACCCAGGCCGCGGCCGTCAACGAGGCGGGCGCGGCGGTCTGGCAGGAGCTGGGCTACCGCAGCATGCAGCCGTCCTGGGCGCTGCCCAAACTCCGCTGGCTGCTGGACCACGAACCGGCCGCGGCGGCCCCGGGGACCCGACTGCTGCATCAAGTGGACCTGATTGCCTGGAAGTTGGCGGGCCGGCAGGTCCCCGCCGACGCCAGCCACGCCCTCAAGACCGGCTACCACCTGATCGAGGAACGGTGGCCGCAGGAGGTGATGGGCGCACTCGGCGTACCCGAGGGTCTGCTGCCCGAGGTGGTACGGCCCGGCACCGCGCTCGGCACCGTGTGCGCGGACGCCGCCGACGTCAGCGGAATCCCGGCCGGCACCGCCATCATCGCCGGGATGACCGACGGCTGCGCCGCCCAGATCGGCGCCGGAGCCCTCGCGCCCGGCGCCTGGAACTCGGTGCTCGGCACCACCCTCGTCCTCAAGGGCACCAGCCCGCACCTGGTCCGAGACCCCGCGGGCGTCGTCTACTGCCACCGCGGACCGGGCGAGAGATGGCTGCCCGGCGGCGCCTCCAGCAGCGGCGCGGGCGTCATCTCCCAGTACTTCCACAGCGAGAACCTGGACGTGCTCACCGCGCAGGCCGCCGCCCTCGACCCGGACGCGGTCGCCTACCCGCTGGTCTCCACCGGCGGCGAACGCTTCCCCTTCCGCGCCCCCGACGCCGAGCCCTTCATCATCGGCGAAGTCACCGGCCGCGCCGCCGAGTTCCACGCCTACCTCCTCGGCCTGGCCTGCCTCGAACGGCTCTGCTTCGACTACCTCGACCTGCTCGGCGCGCCCGTCGACGGACCCCTCACCCTCACCGGCGGCGGCGCCCGCAACCGCTACTGGTGCGGGCTGCGCGCCGATGTCCTCGGCCGCCCCGTACGCCTGCCCGAACAGGCCGAAGGCGCCATCGGCATGGCCGTCCTCGCCGCCACGTCCTCCGGCGTCGGCATCGAGGACGCGGCCGCCGCCATGGTCCGCATCGACGCCGAAATCCAGCCGTCACCGGACCGCACCGCCCGCTACATCCCCCTCTACCTCCGCTTCCTCGACGAACTCACCGCCCGTGGCTGGCTCGACCACGCCGTGGCCGATCACGCCCGCAGGAGGGCCGCCCAGTGACCGACTTCATCCTCGTACGCCACGGCGAGACCGTCTGGCACGCGGAGAACCGCTACGCCGGCCGCACCGACGTCCCCCTCACCGACCGCGGCCGCGACCAGGCCGCGGCCCTCGCCACCTGGGCGGCCACCGCCTCGCTCACCGCCGTCCGGAGCTCCCCGCTCGCCCGCGCCCGGCTCACCGCCGCCCCCGCCGCCGACGCCTGCGGCCTCACCCCGCGCATCGACGAGCGGCTCTACGAACTCGACTTCGGCCGGGGCGAGGGCCTGACCAGGGACGAGATGCGGCAGCTGTTCCCCGAGCGGGTGGCGGCCTTCCTCGCCGACCCGGTCGAGAACCATCTACCGGGCGGCGAACACCCACGCCACGCCGCCGAACGCGCCGCCGCCTGCCTCACCGACCTCGCCCGGGAGCAGCCCGACGGCCGGATCCTCGTCGTCGCCCACTCCACCCTGCTCCGGCTGCTGCTCTGCCACCTCCTCGGCATTCCCCTCGCCGACTACCGCCGCGTCTTCCCCCGGCTGCACAACGGCGCCCTCACCGAGATCCGCCTCGCACCCGGACGGACCGCACTCCTCAGCCTGAACACCCCCGCCCTGACCCAGGCCCCCGCCCTCCACTGACCGCCCACCCCTCCCAGGAGCAGCCCCGCATGAGCACCACCGTCCTCGCCGCCGGCAACCACTTCATCCGCCCCAGCCTCTTCGCCGAGGCGATACGTGCCGCTGCAGGGGAAACACCACTGGACATCAGGGAGTTGCAGTTCGGCTGGCCGCACACCCCCTTCGGACCGGTCGCCGAGGTCATCGAGGCCTCCGGCACCGAGGACGAGATGATCGCCGCGCTCCGGGGCGTCGAGATCTGCGTCACCGAACACGGCCCGCTCACCGAGCGCATCCTCGCCAACTGCCCCGATCTGAAGCTGTTCTGCACCAGCCGCGGCGGCCCGGTCAACGCCAACCTCGACGCCGCCACCCGGCACGGCGTCGCGGTCTGCTACGCCCCCGGCCGCAACGCCACCGCCACCGCCGAACACACCCTGACCCTGCTGCTGGCCGCCGCCCGCGGCGTCGGCGACACCCACACCGACCTGCGCCGCGGGGTCTGGCGCGGCGACTACTACGACTACGACAACTGCGGCATCGAGATCGACGGCAGCACCGTCGGCCTGATCGGTTACGGCGCCATCGGCAGCCGCGTCGCAAAGGTCCTCGCCGCGATGGGCGCCCAGGTCCTCGTCCACGACCCGTACGTTCCCCCCGCGGCGCTGGCCGGCATCGCCGAACAGGTCTCCCTCGACGAGCTGCTCACCCGCTCCCGGATCGTCTCGCTGCACGCCCGGGTCACCGAGGAGACCAAGGGAATGATCGGCCGCGACCAGATCGCCGCCATGCCGCGCGGCTCCGTCCTCGTCAACTGCGCCCGCGGCGCGCTGCTCGACTACGACGCGGTCTGCGACGCGCTGGAGCGCGGTCAGCTTGCCGGCTGCGGTTTTGATGTATTCCCCGAGGAGCCGCTGCCCGCCGGTTCCCGGCTGCTGACCGCGCCCGGCGTCGTCCTGACCCCGCATATCGCGGGCGGCAGCCAGCAGGTCGCGCACAAGGCCGCGGGAATCGTCGCCGGGGACGTCGGCCGCTATCTGCGCGGCGAGCCGCTGGCGCACTGCGCCAACCCCGGTGGTCCGGCGGCCGGTTGAGGGGTCAGCAACCAGGTGTCGCCGCGGCCGGCAGCGGGACCCGCCACAGCTGGCTGTCGTTCTCCGAGCCCACCAGCAGGGTCTTGCAGTCGGCGTAGGTCACCGTCTCGCCCTGCGGCTGGGCGGGCAGCGCGACCTCGGCGAGCTTGGTGCCGGCCGCGTCGTAGACATAGCCGGTGTTCGGCCCGAACGGGCCGCCGCTGCGCAGCACGTACGACGTGCCGCTGGGGGAGTAGGCGCCGTCGGTCGTCCAGGTCGGGCCGTTGCGCACCGGGGTGAGGGTGTTGACCTGGCCGGGCTGCGGGGGCAGCGGGGCCTTGTAGAGCTTGCCCGCGGAGCCCAGCACCTTGCTCGCCACGTACATCTGACGGCTCGTGGGGTCGAGGAGGAGCGACTCGGCGTCGTGCTTTCCGTCGGCGTAGGTGAACCGGAAGGTGGTCGGCGACACCGTCGCATTCGCCAGTGTGTCGGGCTCGGCGAAGCGGTACACCGAGATCTGGGCGCGGCCGGCGAAGTTGTCGCCGATGTCGCCGACCAGGATCGAGGGCCGCCCCGTCTCGTCGGGGCCGACGGCCATCGCCTCCCAGTCGGTGTTGGTCGCGCCGCCGAGCGTAAAGGTGGCCTTGAGCTGTCCGGTGGTGCCGGAGCAGTCGACGGCGAAGACCTGGTTGGTGTTGCCGCTGTCGTTGAGCGCGTAGACGATGCCCGGATGTTTGGTGCTCGCGCCCAGGCCGCTGAGCTCCTTGAGCCCGGCGGGCAGCGTGCAGGCGCGCTCGGCTGCGGACTTGTGTGCCCGGTGCGCCCGGTGTGCCGCGGAATGCGGCGCGGACGGTGCGGAGGCGGGGTCCGCGGCGAGGGGGACGGCGATCGCGGCGGTCGCCAGGAACGCCGCGGGGAGTACGGGGAGTGAGGACATGGGCTCAATGTGACGGGGGACGGCCGCAGCGCCAAGCATCGTCCGCCACCCGTTGAGCATGGGAGCGATAACGCGCCGGTATGGCGCGGAGGCCCGCCCGCCGTCAGCGCGACGGCTCGCGGACCGGCGCCTTGTGCCGGGCGTGGGCGAGGAACGCGCGGGCCGGCCGGCTCAGCTGATTGCGCGCATGGACAATGCCCACCGGGCGCAGCAGGGCGGGGGTGAAGGACCGCACCTCGGCGCGTGAGCCGAAGGCTCGTAATGCCATATCGCGGTACCAGATCAGCGAACCGTGCCCGCCGACCACGCTCGCCACCCACGCCAGCCGCTGGTCCACCTCCAGCGCCGCCACCGGGCGCACACCCAGCCGGCTGAACATGGACTCCAGCTCGGTGCGTCTGCCGGTGCCGCGGGTCGGCAGCACCAGCCGCAGGCCGTTCAGCCGGTGCAACGGCAGCGGGTCGGGCAGCGCGGAACCCGGCGGCGAGACCAGCACCACCTCCCGCTCCTGGAGATGGTGCGAGGACAGGTCCTGGTCCACCGGCAGATCCACCAATCCCAGCTCCGCCGACCCGTTCGCCAGACACTGCACCAGCGCCTCGCGGCTGTCGTGCTGAAGCAGCTGGATATCGACCTCGGGATGCCGCGCCGTGAAGGCGGGCAGCAGATCCGCCGCGAGATCGATGGCGAGGGTCGGGGTGGCGACCACACACAGCTTCTCCCGCCCCCCGCCGCAGTGGCTCGCGCCGATGTCCTCGATGGCGTCCACGGCCGCCAGCACCGTACGGGCCAGCCGCACCACCCGGGCGCCCTCGGGCGTCAGTTCCACGCCCCGGCCCTTACGGGTCACCAGCTCCACGTTCAGGTCGCGCTCCAGCGCCTGGACGGCCCGGGAGAGCGCGGGCTGGGCGACGTAGACGGCGGCGGCCGCTGCCGTGATGGACCGGCAGTCCGCGACCGCGACGAGATAACGCAGCTGCTGGAGGGTGAGGGTCATGGGCGGACGGTAGCCGCAGCGGGGTGAACCCGTAAGACAAACGGAGCGTCGGCACGGTGGCGGCGCGATGACCGCGCGAGGTCAAGCCGATTCCCGGTCGGCACCGAAGCAATGCCGTTCGGGCATGGGCCCGGGGCGGCGCCGGCCCGCACGGCGGCCCGCGGCGGCGGGCGGCGCGCGGAGAGTGCGCAGGTCGGCGGCGGGATCCGGGCCGAAGGGGCGTTCCTGGCCGCCTCTTGTCGCCCCTCATCGATCAACTCGGCGCCGAAATATGGGCGTTGACAGTGCACGAAGGGGCCTCCACGATGCAACGCGGCATCAGCGGGCTACCGCTGGTTACCGCAGGTGGCAGTGGTGAGTGTGTCCGCCCCCCAGGTACTAGAAGGAGCGCCCGTGGTCCCCCCGCCCCCGCATTCCCGCTCTCCCCGCTCCGGCACGGCTCCCGGCCCGGGCCGCGAACGTGACCGCGACCGTGATGTCGTAGCGGCGCTCTCGCCGTTCGAGGAGCCCGACGACCGGATCGTCGCGGCGGCCGAACGTGCGGGCGCGCTCGGCCTGTTGGACCTCGGCCGGGACGCCGCCCGGGCGCGCGAGGCGCTCGCCTGGCTCGGGCGGCTGCGCCATGGCGTACGGGTACCGGTCGGCTGCCCGCTCACCCCCGCCGAACTTCCCGCGTCGGTCGACACCGTCCTGCTCGCCGACCCCCGGGCCCACGCCGCCCCGGCCGACTGGGCCGACGCGGGCCGCCGCCGCGTCTGGGCCGAGGTCACCACCCCGGAGGAGGCCGCGGCGGCGCGCGCCGCCGGAGCCGCCGCGCTGGTCGTCCGCGGCCATGAGTCCGGCGGCCGGGTGGGCGACCTCACCACCTGCGTCCTGCTGCAGCGCGTACTGGCCGACCCCCACCTGACCGTCCCGGTCCTCGCCGCCGGCGGCATCGGCCCGCACACCGCCGCCGCGGCCGTGGCCGGCGGCGCGACCGGCGTGCTGCTGGACGCCCAGCTCGCGCTCACCACCGAGGCGGAGGCCCGGCTGCCCCGCAAGGTGGCCGCCGCGATCCGCGCGATGGACGGCAGCGAACCCGCCCTCGTCGACGGCCGCCGGGTCCTTTCCCGTCCGGACCTGCCCGCCGGCCCGCTGTCCATCGGCCAGGACGGCGCCTTCGCCGCCCGGCTCGCCGCGCGGCACCGCACCACCGGCGGCATCGTCCAGGCCGTACGGGCCGCCATCACCGGGCACCTCGCCTTGGCCGCCCGCGCCCGCCCGCTCGCCCCCCGCCCCGGCGCCCGCCATCTCCCCGTCGCCCAGGGCCCGATGACCCGGGTCAGCGACGGCGCCGCGTTCGCCGCCGCGGTGGCCGCCGAGGGCGGGCTGCCCTTTCTCGCCCTCGCCGTGATGGACGGCGCGCAGGTGCGCGAGCTGCTGGCCGAGACCGCCCGGCGGCTGGGCGACCGGCCCTGGGGCGTCGGCCTGCTCGGCTTCGCCCCGCCCGAGCTGCGGCGCGAACAACTCGCAGCGGTGGCCGAGTTCGGCCCCGAGTACGCCATCATCGCCGGCGGCCGCCCCGCCCAGGCCGCGCCCCTGGAAGCCGCCGGCACCCGCACCTACCTCCACGTCCCCTCGCCCGGCCTCCTTGAGCGCTACCTCGACGAGGGCGCCCGCCGCTTCGTCTTCGAGGGCCAGGAATGCGGCGGCCATATCGGCCCCCGGGCCAGCTTCCCGCTGTGGGAGGAGCAGATCGAGCGGCTGCTCGCCCACGACCGCAAGCACCGCGGGAGCGCCGCCGACCTGGACGTGCTCTTCGCCGGCGGCATCCACGACGCCCGCTCGGCCGCCATGGCCGCGGCCGCCGCCGCCCCGCTCGCCGACCGCGGCGCGGCGATCGGCGTCCTGATGGGCACCGCCTACCTCTTCACCGAGGAGGCCGTCACCACCGGGGCCGTCGTCCCCGCCTTCCAGGACACGGCGCTGGCCTGCGACCGGACCGTACTGCTGGGGACCGCACCCGGCCATGCCACCCGCTGCGCCGAAACCGCCTACACCGACGAGTTCGCGGCCGCCGAGCGGGAGCTCGCGGCGGACGGCGGGGACCCGCGCGCCCGATGGGAGGAGCTGGAGCGGCGTAACCTCGGCCGGCTGCGGATCGCCAGCAAGGGCCTGCGGCACGCGGACGGCGGGCGTCCGGCGCCGGTGGCCGAGCGGGAGCAGCTGCGCGAGGGCCTGTACATGCTCGGCCAGGCGGCCACCGTCCGCGGCGCCACCACCACCGTCGCCGCGCTGCACACCGCCGTCACCACCGAGGCGACCGCCGTGCTGGACGAACGGGCGGACCGCTTCCGGCCCGAGGAGCGCCCCGACGGCGAGGCATCGCCGCTCGATATCGCCATCGTCGGCATGGCGTGCTTCTACCCGGGCGCCCCCGACACCGCCCGCTTCTGGTCCAACGTCGTCACCGGGGCCGACGCCGTCACCGAGGTGCCCGCCGACCGCTGGGACGCCGCCACCTACCACGACCCGGACCCCGCGCGGGCGGGCGAGCGCACCCCCTCGCGCTGGGGCGGATTCCTGCCCCCCATCCCCTTCGACGCCCTTGCCCACGGCATCCCCCCGGCCTCCCTCACCGGCATCGAGCCCGTACAGCTGCTGGCCCTCGAAACGGCCGCCAGGGCCCTGGCCGACGCCGGATACGCCGACCGCGACTTCGACCGCGCCCGCACCAGCGTCGTCTTCGGCGCCGAGGCCGGCACCGAACTGGCCGGCGCCTACGGCCTGCGCGCCCTGCACCCCGCCTACCTGGGCGATCTCCCGCCCGCCCTCGACGCCGAACTGCCCCGGCTCACCGAGGACTCCTTCCCCGGCGTGCTCGCCAATGTCATCGCCGGACGCATCGCGAGCCGCCTCGACCTCGGCGGCGCCAACTGCACGGTCGACGCCGCCTGCGCCTCCTCGCTCGCCGCCCTCGACCTGGCTTGCCGCCAACTGCGCGACCACGACGCCGATATGGCCCTGTGCGGCGGCGCCGATGTGCACAACGGCATCAACGACTACCTGATGTTCGCCTCCGTACGCGCCCTGTCGCCCACCGGCCGCTGCCGCCCCTTCGACGCCGCGGCCGACGGCATCGCGCTCGGCGAGGGAGTCGGCGCCCTGGTCCTCAAGCGCCTCGCGGACGCCGAACGGGACGGCGACCGGATCTACGCGGTCGTCAAGGCCGTCGGCAGCTCCAGCGACGGACGGTCCCTCGGCCTGACCGCCCCGCGTCCCGAAGGCCAGCGGCGCGCCCTGGAGCGCGCCTACCGACGGGCCGGCGTCAGCCCCGCCGAGGTCGGCCTGCTCGAAGCCCACGGCACCGGCACGGTCGTCGGTGACGCCACCGAACTCGCCGTCCTCACCGACCTGTTCGAGCAGGCCGGCGCCGAACCGGGCGGCTGCACGCTGGGCTCGGTGAAGTCCCAGATCGGGCACACCAAATGCGCGGCGGGCCTGGCCGGACTCATCAAGGCCGCGCGCGCCGTGCACGCCGGGGTCCGGCCGCCCACCCTGCATCTGACCCGGCCGGTGGCGGACGCGGGACCGTTCCGCCTGGAGGCCGACGGTGCCGCCCGGCCCTGGCCGGTCCCCGTCGAGCGGCGCATCGCCGGGGTGAGCGCCTTCGGCTTCGGCGGCACCAACTACCACGCCGTGCTGGCCGGTTACCGCGACGCTCCCGAGCCCGCCCACGCCCTGGAGGACTGGCCCGCCGAACTCTTCTGCTTCCGTGGCGCCGACCGGCCCGCCGCCGTTCGGGCCATGGAACGCCTCGCCGCGCGGCTGGCGGAGAACGATACGGCCGGACGGCCCTGGCCGCTGCGCGATCTGGCCGCCGAGACCGCGGCGGCGTCCGACGGGCCCGTTCAGGTCTGTGTCGTCGCCGAGGACCTCGACGATCTCGCCGGCAAGCTGGCGGCGGCCCGGCAAGGCGCCGCCGCCGACGGCGTCCACCTGCGCGAGGAGGCCGCCGACCCCGGCCTGACCGCCTTTCTCTTCCCCGGCCAGGGCAGCCAACGCACCGGAATGCTCGGCGAGTTGTTCCTCGCCTTCCCCGCACTGCGCGGCCTTTTGGACGATGCCGACCCCCGGTGCGTCGCGGCCATGTTCCCGCCCGCGGCCTTCACCCCCGAGCAGCGGGCGGCCCAGCACGCGGCGATCACCGACACCCGCGTCGCCCAGCCCGCCCTCGGCCTGGCCTCGGCCGCCGCCCACCGGCTGCTCACCACCCTCGGCGTCCGCCCCGACTGTGCGGCGGGTCACTCCTACGGCGAACTGGCCGCGCTGTGGGCGGCCGGCGCCTATGACACCGAGGCGCTGCTCGGACTGAGCGCCCGCCGCGCCGACGCGATCCTGGCGGCCGCCGGGGACGACCCCGGCGCGATGGCCGCCGTGCCGGCCGCCCCGGACCGCGTACGGGAGCTGACCCGTGGCACCGGCGTCGTCGTCGCCAACCACAACGCGCCCGAGCAGAGCGTGATCGCGGGGCCCACCGATGCCGTGGCGGCGGCCGTCGCGGCCCTGCGGACGGCCGGGACCGAGGCCCGTCGCCTGCCCGTTGCCTGTGCCTTCCACAGCCCTCAACTCGCCTCCGCTCGCGATGAGTTGACCGAGTCGCTGGCCGCCACGCAGGTGTCCGCCCCCGTCTTCCCGGTCTGGTCCGGCGCCACCGCGCGCCCCTACCGCCCCGATCCGTCCGCGATACGGCAGACCCTGGCGGGCCAGGTCGCCGAGCCGGTCCGCTTCGTGGAGCAGATCGAGGACATGTACGCCGCCGGGGTACGCACGTTCGTGGAGGCCGGGCCCGGCCGCGTCCTGACCGGCCTCGTGGGCCGCATCCTGGGCGAACGCCCGCACACCGCCGTGGCACTGGACGTCCCGGGCGAGTCCGGACTGGCCCGGCTGCCGCAGGTACTGGCGCGGCTGGCCGCGGCCGGGGTGCCGATCGACCCGGAGGCGCTCTTCCGCGGCCGCACACACCCGCTGCCCGCCGCCGCACCGCGCCGCCCGGGATGGCTGGTGGACGGGCACCTGGTCCGCACCGCCGACGGCGCCTGCCTGCCGGGCGGCCTGCGGCCCGCGCGACGGGTCGAAGCGCCGGCCGGGCAGGGGGGCGCGGCCGGCGAGCGCGAGGCCGCGGTGCTGGAGTATCTGCGCGGGGCGCGCGAACTGGTGGCCGCGCAACGCGATGTGGTGCTCCGCTACTTGGGGGATGCGCCCGCGGCGCCGCCCGAGCCCGTACGGGAGCCGGCCGCCGCGCCGCAACCGCAGGACACCGCGACGGATTCCGCAACCGAGCCGGACAAGGAGGAAGCACGTCCGACCGCCGCCCGGCTCCTCGACACCGTACGGGAGATCATCCACACCCGGACCGGCTATCCGCGCGAGATGCTCGACGCCGGACTCGACCTGGAGGCCGACCTCTCGGTGGACTCCATCAAGCGGGTGGAGATCATCGGCGCGCTCGCCGACCGGATCGGACTGCCACAGGACGCCGACGGGGCCGTGGAATCGGCCGTCGAGCAGCTGTCCCGGGTCAAGACCATCAGCGGCATCGTGGACTGGATCGCCGCCGCCCGGCCCGAGCCGGCCCCGGTCACCCGCGAGACCGGCGCCCCCGAACCCGCGCCGGTACGGCCCGCCCCCGCCGGCGCGTCCGACGTCCCCGCTCCGCTGCCGCCCACCCGCTACCTCGTCGAGGTCGCTACCCTCGGCCCGCCCGCGAGCCGCCCGCCCGCCGAGGTCGTGGGGGACCGCGACTTCGCCGTCGTGGAGGACGGCCAGGGCGTGGCCCTCGCGCTCACCGCCCTCCTCGAGAGCCACGGCGCGCGGGTGCGCACCGTCCCTGCCGAGCGGCTGGCCGAGATCACCGCGGAGGGCGTGGTGGACCTCAGCGCGCTGCGCGCGGGCCGCGGTGCCGTACTGCCCGGCCAGTACGCGGGGCTGCGCACCGCCCTGACCGGCGGCGCCCGATGGCTGCTGCTGGCCACCGCGACCGGCGGCACCTTCGGAGCGCACCCCGCCGAGGACGCCCCGGACCCTTCCCCAAGCTCTCTACTCCTCCCCCAAGTTCTCGACTCCTCCCCCAAGTTCTCGACTCCGCTCGAGCAGGGGGGACCCCCATGCGCAGAGGGGACCCCCATGCGCAGGGGAGACGCCTGTCCGGGCGCCGGACTGCGCGGCTTCGCCCGCACGGCCGCCCTCGAATACCCCGAAGCCCTCATCCGCGCCGTCGACATCGACCCCAAGGACCGCCCCGAACGCATCGCCGCCCACCTCCTGGCCGAACTGTGCGCCCCCGGCGAACCCGTCGTGGTGGGCCGCACCAACGGCACCCGCACCACCCTGCGCACCGTTGCGGCACCCCTGCCCGAAGGCGCGGGCGGCCGGCCGCCGCTCGGCCCCGACTCCGTGGTGCTGCTGACCGGCGGGGCCCGCGGCATCACCGCCCGCACGGCCCTGGCCCTGGCCCGCGCCCACGGCTGCCACATCGAACTCCTCGGCCGTACGGCCCTGGAGGAGGCGCCCGAGGACCCGGCCCTCGCGCACGCCCACGACCGCATCGCCCTGCGTGCCGCGCTCATCTCCCAAGGGGTGCGCCGCCCGGCCGAGATCGAGGCGGCCGCCACCGCGGTCCTGGCCCGCCGCGAGATCGCCGCCACCCTGGCCGACCTGGAACCGCTCGCCGCCTCCGTCCGCTACCACGCCGCCGATGTGACCGACGAGGCCGCCGTACGCGCCGTGGTGGCGGACATCAGGTCCCGGCACGGCCGCCTCGACGGCATCGTGCACGGCGCGGGCACCCTGGAGGACAAGCTGCTGCGCGACAAGGACCCGGCGTCCTTCGCCCGGGTCTTCGCCACCAAGGTCGACGGCGCCCGCCATCTGCTCGCGGCCGCCGACGACACCACCGGCTTCGTCGTCCTCTACGGCAGCGTCGCCGGGGTCTTCGGCAACCGCGGCCAGGCCGACTACGCCGCCGCCAACGACGCCCTCGACACCCTCGCGGCCGCCCGGTCGGGCCGGACGTGCGGCCGGGTGCTCGCCGTCGACTGGGGGCCGTGGGCGGCCACCGGCGGCGGCATGGTCACCCCGGAGCTGGCACGCGCCTACGCCCGCCGGGGCATCCCGCTGCTCGATCCCGACGCCGCGGTGGCCGCCCTCCTCGACGAGCTGGCCCATGGCACCGCGCACCAGGTCGTCCTGGCCGCGAAGGAGGCCGACGATGCCTAGCACCGGCCCGCGGCCCACCGACGCCGCCATCGTCGGCATGGGCGCGCTCTTCCCCGGCGCCGCCGACCTCCCCGCCTACTGGCGCAACCTCGTGGCCGGGACGGACTGCATCACCGACGTGCCGCCCGGCCGCTGGGACCCGGAGGTCTACTACGACCCGCAGGGCGCCGAAGGCCCCGCCCGCAGCGACCGTTTCTACTGCCGGCGGGGCGGCTTCCTGGACGATCTGGCCACCTTCGACCCGGCCCGCTTCGGCATCATGCCCGCCGCCGTCCCGGGCGCCGAGCCCGACCAGCTGCTCGCCCTGCGCGCCGTCTCGGACGCCATCGCCGACGCGGGCGGCCCGCAGCGGCTGCCCGCCGACCGCTCCCGCATCGGCGTCATCCTCGGCCGCGGCGGCTTCATGGGCGTGGCCACCGCCCGGCTCGACCAGCGGGTCCGCACCGCCCACCAGCTCGCCCGCACCCTGCGCCAACTCGCCCCGGAGTTAGGAGAGTCGAGGATCTCCGCCGTGCGGGAGGCCTTCCAGGCGAGCCTGGGGCCCGAACGGCCGGACGCCTCCATCGGCCTGGTGCCCAGCTTCACCGCCGCCCGCACCGCCAACCGGCTGGACTTCCGCGGCCCCGCCTACACCCTCGACGCGGCCTGCGCCTCCTCGCTGCTCGCCGTGGAACAAGCCGTCGATCTGCTGACCGCCGGCCGCTGCGACCTCGTCGTCGCCGGCGCCGTCCACCACTGCCACATCGCCACCCTCTGGAGCGTCTTCACCCAGCTGCGCGCGCTCAGCCCCACCCAGCACATCCGCCCCTTCGACCGCCGCGCCGACGGCACCCTGCTCTCCGAGGGCACCGGCGTCGTCCTCCTCAAACGGCTGGCGGACGCCGAGCGGGACGGCGACCGGATCTATGCGGTCATCCGCGGGGTGGGGGTGGCGGGCGACGGGCGCGCGTCGAGCTTGATGAGCCCCCAGGTGGACGGTCAGGTAAGGGCGTTGGAGCAGGCATGGGCCCGCGCCGGCCTCGACCCCGCGCACCCCTCGGCGCTCGGACTGCTGGAGGCGCACGGCACCGGCACCCCGGTCGGCGACGAAGCCGAACTGTCCACACTGGCCAAGGTGTTCGGGCCGCCCGCCGGAGACAGCAGGCCCATCGGCCTGGGCTCGGTGAAGTCGATGCTCGGCCACACCATGCAGGCCGCCGGCATCGCCGGGCTGATCAAGGCAGCCCTGGCCCTGCACCACCGCACCCTGCCGCCGACCCTGCATCTGGACGAGCCGCACGAGGGCCTGGCGCACACCCGGATGCGTCCGGTGACCGCCGCCGAACCCTGGGAGCCCGCGGGGGCGCCCCTGCGGGCGGGCGTCAACGCCTTCGGCTTCGGCGGGATCAACGCCCACGCCGTCCTGGAGGAGACCCCGGGACGGCAGAGCCCGACCGTGCCGCCGCCCCCGCTACGGGTGACCCAGGCGCCGCGCACCGTACTGCTCGCCGCGCACACCCCCGGCGAACTGGCAACGGCCCTGGACGACCTGACCGAGAGCGCCCCCGCCTCCGACGACGCCCCCTGCCGTCTCGCCCTCATCGACCCCACCCCGCACCGCCGCGCCCTGGCCGCCAAGATCCTCGCCCGCGGACTGCCCTGGCGCGGCCGCGGCGAGGTGTGGTTCACCCCGAGCCCCCTCTTCGGGCCGTACGCCAAGGAGCCGGGAGCGCGGCTGGCCGTCGTCTTCCCGGGGCTGGAGGCGCAGACGCCGCCCCGCGTGGACGACATCGCCGACCGCCTGGCCCTGCCGCGCCCACGGGTCTCCGGCGGCAGCGGCCTCATCGAGCGGGCCGTGGACGCGATCGCCGTCGGCCGCTTCCTCGCCCGCGCCCTGCGCGAACTCGGCCTGGAACCCGACCTGCTGACCGGCCACAGCCTCGGCGAGTGGACCGCCATGGTGGTCGCCGGAATGTATCCGCCGGGTGCCGTGGACACCTTCCTCGACTCGCTGCGGCCCGGCTCCCTCGCCGTACCCGACCTGGTCTACGCGGCCCTGGGCTGCGGCGCCGGACAGGCGGCCGCGGCGCTCGACGGTCTGGACCGGGTCGCCGTCAGCCATGACAACTGCCCGCACCAGTCGGTGATCTGCGGAGACCCGCGACAACTGGCCGAGGCGGTACGCCGACTCGCCGCACAGGGCGTACGGGCCGACGAGATGCCCTTCCGCTCCGGCTTCCACACGCCGATGTGGGCGCCCTACCTCGACCAGACCGGCGCCGCCTTCGACGCCCTCCCGCTCCGGGCCCCGGACGTCCCCGTATGGTCGGCGACGACCGCCGCCCGCTTCCCCGAAGAGCCCACCGCGGTCCGCCGGCTGGTGCTGCGCCATCTTCTGGAGCCGGTCCGCTTCCAGGAACTGACCGAGCGGCTGTACGAGAGCGGCGTACGCGCCTTCGTCCAGGCCGGCGCCGGGAGCCCCGCCGGGTTCCTGGGCGACACCCTGCACGGCCGGGACCATCTCGCCGTCGCGGCGGTCGATCACCGCCGCGACGGCGTGACCCAACTGCACCACCTGGCCGCCGCGTTGTGGGCCGAGGGGCTGAGCCCCCGCTGGGAGCGGCTGCTGCCGCCCGCCCGCGCCGGCGGGCCCACGGTCCGGCTGGACCTGGGCTCGCCACTGGTCCGCCTCGACGACACGGCGCCGGCCCTCCCACTCGCCCAGGACGCCGACCGGCCGCTCCCGCACCCCCGCACGCCCGCCGCGGATCCCCTCCGCCGGGCCCTGGACGCCGTACTCGCCGAAACCACGGCCGCGACCCGCGCCGTGACCACCGCCGCCACGGCCGCCACCGCCCCGGCGCCACCGCCCCCCGGACCCCGCCGCACCACCCGCCGCCTCTCCCTCGACACCCTCCCCTACGTCCGCGACCACTGCATCTACCTCCAGCCCGACCACTGGCCCGAACCCGCCGACCGCTTCCCCGTCGTCCCCATGACCACCCTGCTGGAACTGGCCGCCGAGGCCGCCCGCGAGGTGGCCCCCGGCCACACCGTCACCGGCTACTCCGACGTACGCGCCCTGCGCTGGCTGCCCGTCGCCCCGCCCGTGGACCTGACCGTCACCGCCACCCCCACCGCGCCAGACCGGGTACGGGTGACCCTCGGCGACTACGCCGTCGTCACCGTCCACCTCGCCGGGCACCACCCCGCCCCGCCGCCCCCCGACCCCTCGCCGCTGACCACCCCCGGCCCCGCGCCCGTCAGCGCCGAGGCCCTCTACCGGGACCGCTGGATGTTCCACGGCCCGCAGTTCGCCGGCGTCCACGAGGTCACGACGGTGGCCGCCGACGGCATCCGGGGCACGCTGCGCGCCCTGCCGGCCCCCGGCGCCCTCCTGGACGCCGCGGGACAGCTCCTCGGCCACTGGATGCAGCTGAACCTGACCGGCGACCGGCTCGTCTTCCCGGCGACCCTGGAACGGATCCGGCTCTACGGGCCCCCGCCGCACGCGGGCGCGCTGCTGACCGCCACCGCCCGCATCCGCGAGGTACGGCCCGGCTCGGTGACCGGCGAGGTGGAACTGCAGGGCGCCGACGGCGGCGTCCGGGCGCGGCTGGAGGGCTGGACCTACCGCCGGTTCGGCGCCGACGAGCGGGTATGGCCGATGAAATTCACCCCGGAGATCTGCGGCATCGGCGAACCCCGGCCGGGCCGCTGGTGCCTGGCCCGCCGCCGCTGGTCGGACCCGGCGTCGCAGGAGCTGGTGATGCGCCGCTACCTGGGCGCGGGCGAACGCGCAGGCTACGAACGGTGCGCGCCGCACGCCCGCACGGCCTGGCTGCTGGGCCGGATCGCCGCCAAGGACGCGGTGCGCGAGCTGCTGTGGGAGGCGGGCGCCGGGCCGGTCTTCCCGGCCGAGGTCCCCATCGGCGACGACCTCCGGCCCGAGGGCCCGCTCGCCGGCGGCATCCACCTCTCCCTCGCCCACAACGACCGGCTGGCCGTGGCCCTCGCCCACCGCACGGGTCCCGTCGGCATCGACATCGAGACCGTCACCGACGACCCCCAAGCCCTGGAACGGCTCGCCCTCACCCCGGCCGAACGCCGCCTGGCGGACGACCTCGGCGGTCGGCACGCCGCCACCGGCCGCGCCTACTGGCTCACCGCCCTGTGGTGCGCCAAACGGGCCGCGGCGAAGGCGGCCGGGCCGGGCCCGGCGGGCCGCCCGCAGGAGTGGACCGTGACGCCCGCACCGGCCGGCGCGCTGCGCGTCCGCTCCTCGCAGGGGGCCGCCCGCCTGGTCCAACTCGACTCCGTCGACGACCTCTCCGCGCGCCACGTCATCGCCTGGACCGCCCCGCGGCCCCAGGACCGTACGGGCACCGACACCCCCACTCCCACGGAGGCCACCCATGGCAGCTGACCGACAACCCGACCGCACCCGGCGGATCCTGGACGAGATCACCGACATGCTGGTGACCGTCTGCGGCGACGAGCTCCTCGTCGTCGGCGAGATCACCCCGACGACCACCTTCAACGACGATCTGGCCCTGGAGAGCATCGAGTTCGTCGCCCTGGCCGAACAGCTCCAGCGCCGCTACGGCACCGCCGTGGACCTCCTCGGCTTCCTCGCCGAGAAGGACATCGACCAGATACTCGCCATGACCGTCGGCGAACTCGCCGCCCATATCGCCGCCGTCACCGACACCACCACCGACACCGTCGCCACCGACCCCGCCTACGCGGGCTGAGTACGCCATGGCCCTCACCCGCGCAGGCCGGCTGCGCCTGCACACCCAGTGGCTGCCGGGCCGCACCGACGGCCCCCGGCCCCCCGGCCCCGCCGTCGTCTTCCTCCACGGCCTCGTCATGGACAACCTGTCCAGCTTCTACTGCACCCTCGCCGGCCCCGTCGCGCGGGCCGGACACGATGTCCTGCTCTACGACCAGCGCGGGCACGGCCGCAGCGACCGCCCGCCCACCGGCTACGACATGGGGACCGCCGTCACCGACCTCGCCGCGCTGCTCGCCGCCCTCGGCCTCGACCGCGGCCCGGTCCACCTCATCGGCAACAGCTACGGCGGCGCCCTCGCCCTGCACACCGCGCTGGTCCGGCCCGACCTGGTCGCCTCGCTCGTCCTGATCGACGCCCACCTGACCGGCGACTGGGTCGAGGGCATGACCGACACGCTCTCCGTCGCCGCCCTCGGCCTGGAACACGGCCGGATCTCCGAGCAGCTCGCCGCCCTCGGGCGCCGTAAGGAGGCCAGGCTGACCGCCGGCGCCGATGCGCTGCTCAACCGCACCACCCTGATCGAGGACATCGCGGCGACCGCCGCCTTCACCGCCCGCGACTTCGCCCGGCTGCGCCGCCCGGTCCTCGCCGTCTACGGACAGCACTCCGAACTCCTGCCGGGAGCACGCCAGTTGGCGCGGAACGCACCCGACTGCGAACTGTGTGTGCTGCCCGACGTGGGCCACACCGTGCTCAAGGAAGCCACCGAAGGGCTGCGCGGCGCGGTGCTGGGACGGCTCGGCGCGACGGCGGGGGCGGTGGCCGGATGAGGGTCCTCTTCGTCGTCCCGCCGCTGACCGGACACGTCAACCCCACGATCGCGGTCGCCGCCGAACTCGCCGCCCGCGGACACCAGGTCGCCTGGACCGGCCCCGCCGCGGCCCTCGCGCCGCTGCTGCCCCCGGGCGCCCTGCTCTACTCGGCCGGAGACCGCGGCGCGGCCGACGGCTATGACGTCCTGCACCAGCGCTGGCGCGATCTGCGCGGCGTCGCGGCGCTGCGCTTCCTCTGGGCCGAGGCCCTGATCCCGCTCGCCCACGCGATGCTGCCCGGAGTGCACAGCGCCGTCGCGGCCTTCGCGCCCGATGTCCTGGTCACCGACCAACAGGCCCTCGCCGGGCCCGTGGTGGCGCGGCGCCTCGGCCTGCCGTGGGCGACCTCCGCCACCACCTCCGCGGAGTTCACCCGGCCCTTCGACGGGTTCCCGAAGGTGGGGGAGTGGGTGACGCAGCGCATCGCGGGGCTGCTCGCCGACTGCGGCGCGCCGGGCGGCTGGGACCCGCGCTTCTCACCCCAGCTCGTACTGGTCTTCTCCACCCCGGAACTCATCGGCACCCCGGAACTCACCGGTCCCCCGGAACTCACCGATGACCGCTACGCCTTCGTCGGCCCCGCCTTCGGCGCCCGCCCACCCGCCGGCGACTTCCCCTGGCGCCGCCTCGACCCCGCCCGCGCCCGCGTCCTCGTCTCCCTGGGCACCCTCAACCGCGAGGCGGGCGCCCGCTTCTACCCCGCCGTACTGGACGCCGCCGAGGCCCTCGGCGACCGGGTGCAGCTGATCCTGGCCGCCCCCGGCGACCTCGCCGCGACCGCCCCGCCGCACGTGCTCCACCAGGAGTACGTCCCCCAGCTCCAGCTGCTCCCGCACCTGGACGCGGTGCTGTGCCACGGCGGCCACAACACCGTCTGCGAGGCGCTCGCCCACGGGCTGCCGCTGGTCGTGGCACCGGTCCGGGACGACCAGCCGATCGTGGCCCGCCAGGTGGCCGAGGCCGGCGCGGGAGTGCGGGTGCGCTTCGGCCGGGCCCGTACGGACGAGCTGCGCCACGCCCTGACCGCCGTACTCGACAACCCCGCCCACCGCAGCGCGGCCCGCCGCATCCAGGCGTCCTTCGCCGCGGCGGGCGGCGCCACCACCGCGGCCGACCGCCTGGAGAAGCTGGCCGGCACGGACCGGCCCCGAACCGAGAAGGGACTGTGAAGGAGATGACGCGAGCGCGCCGCTCGGGAACACCTACGCGATGGATCGCGGCCGCCACGGCGACGGCCCTCGGCGCGGGCACCCTGCGCGCCCGCCGCAGGCTCGCCGCGCTGCCCGTACTCGACCCCGGGGGGACGTCCGAAGCCGCCCAACTAGCCATCGATGGGTGGCAGTTGGTAGCCGCTCCAGGCGTCACGGCCGACGCGGCGACCCTGCGCGCCGCGGTGGCCCACGCCGCCCGCGAAGGGCTGCGCGTACTGGACCTCGTCCCGGCCCGGCTGGACGCCGACCGCGCCCTGGGACTGCTCCGCCTGCTCGACCCCGCGGCGCACGGCGGGGACCGCTGCGCCCCGGGCCACGGCGCCGGCCATGCCGTGCTGGTGGCCGATGACGTCCACGAACGTGCCGGGCTCTCGGGCCCCGATGCCGAGCCCCCGCCGCGCTCCGTGGCCGACCTCCACCGCCTCCTCGCCACCCTCAAGGAGTACGCCCCCGACGCCACCGGCTGGGCCATCGCCCCCGGCCTGACGACCGTGCCCGCCGGCCCCGAGGAGCGCGCCGACGAGCTGAGCGCCCGCGGCCTCCCGCCGCGCGTGCTGTCCGCGGCCCAGCTCGCCGGCCTGGCCCTGCTGGTCAAGTGCCTCGTTTCCGAACCGCGTTGGGGAGCTGCCGCGCTCGCCCTGTACTGGCTCCAGCCCGCCGCCGTACTCGCCCCCACCCGCCGACTGCGCCCCGCCGACCTGGCCCGCGCCACGGCCACCCGCCCACTGCGTTCCCTGTCCACCGCGCTGCGGACCCTCACGACGGCACCACCGCCCGCCGAGGCGCCCGAGGCCGCCGACGCACCGGCCCGCCGGGCCGCCTACACCGCCGAACTCGCCCACGGCACCGAGCACTTCTTCGAACCCCGCCGCCCGGACTGCCCCTGGTGCGGGGCACCGGACCTCGTCGTACGGGTCACGATGCCCGATCTGCTCCAGGGAAAGCCCGGCCGCTTCACCCTCGAGGAGTGCCGCCGCTGCGGCCACGTCTTCCAGAACCCCCGGCTCAGCCAGGACGGACTCGACTTCTACTACCGCGACTTCTACGACGGCCTCGGCGGCGAGGGCGCAGCCCTGGTCCTGGGCCGGATGAACGGCACCTACCGGGCCCGCGCCGAACTGCTCAAGCCCTTCACCACGCCCCGGGCCTGGCTCGACGTCGGCACGGCCGGCGGGCACTTCTGCAACGCCGCGCGCACCGTATGGCCCGACACCCGCTTCGACGGGCTGGACATGGGCGAGGCGGTCCAGGGCGCCGAACGCCGGGGGTGGATCGCCACCGGCTACCGGGGCCAGTTCCCCGACCTCGCCGATCGCCTCGCCGGGCGCTACGACACGGTGAGCATGCACCACTACCTCGAACACACCCGGGACCCGTTCGCCGAGCTCGACGCCGCCGTGAAGGTCCTGGCCCCCGGCGGCCATCTGCTCATCGAACTCCCCGACCCCCAGGCCCGGATCGCCCGGCTCCTCGGCCCGCACTGGCTGCCCTGGTTCCAGCCCCAGCACCAGCACCTGATGCCCGTCGGCAACCTCAAACGGGCCCTGGAAGCACGGGGGTTCACCGTCCTCACCGAGCAGCACGGCGCGTCCCACCAGACCAACGCCGACTTCATCGGCGCCGTCGCCCTCACCGCGAACCGCCTCGCCCCCGACCCACAGGCCCCCTGGGCCACCGTCCCGGACACCCCCGCCCGCCGCGCCGCGCGCCGCACCGTGCAGGCCCTGGCGATGCCCTGCTACGGCGCTGCGGTCGCCCTCGACACGGTCCGCACGGCGGTGGCCCGCGCGACCGACGGCGGCAACGCCTACCGGCTGCTGGCCCGGAAGGAGCCGGGATGAGCGCCGCGGACCTGGCCCGGCGCCCCACGGCGGACCCGCTGTTGCGGCTGCTGGCACACGGCTTCGAGACGGCGTACGGCCACCGGCCCGGCACGGTGTGGCGCGCCCCGTACGCCTTCCACTTGGCCGCACACGCCGTCCCGCCCGGCGTCGCGCCCCGGACCGACTGGGTGGCGGCCGCCAACTGGTACGTCGGCGTGGCCGTCGCCCCGCGCGCCGACGGCATGCTGCGCTGCGGCTCCCTCGACCACCCGGCCGACGGCGCCGAGCTCCCCCTCACCGGACCGGCCGCCCGCGCCCCCGCCTGGGCGGCCCGCCCCTACGCCGCCCTGCGTGCCCTGGCCGCCGCCGGATACGGCCGAGGCGGCGCCGACCTCCAGCTCAACGCGGCGCTGCCGGACGCCGTGGGGCTGCCCGTCGCCGAACCCCTGGAGTGCGCGGCCGCGCTGGCCGTCGCGCACGCACACGCCGAGCGGGGCGGCCGCCCGCCCGCCCGCGCACGGCTGGCGGACCTCCTCGACGCCGCCGTGCCCGGCGATGGCGCGCTGCGCCGGGCCGTGCTCTTCGCCCGCGCAGGGCACCTGCTCGCGGCCGACGACGGCGCACTCCACCAGCCGCTACGGGCGCGCGAGGGCGGCCCGGAGCTGTGCCTGCTGCTCCTGACGGCCCGTGCCGGCGGCGCGGGGGACCCGGCCATCGGCCTCACCCTCGCCGTCCGCGAGGCCCGGCGCGCCGGGGCCCGCGCCGCCTGGTGGCCCGGCAGGCGTCCGGGCCGCAGCGTCCTGCTGCTCGCGCCCCGGGACCGGCGCGCGGACATCCGGACCGCGGTGGCCGCCGCCTTCGCCCGCCGCGACCTGCCCGTGCCCCGCCTGCTGCGGATCGCCGCCACGGACGCGGCCCACCGCGAGGACCGGCCCCCGCACCCCGCTGAACCCGCACCCCGCTGAACCGCACCCCCGCCCGCCCTACCGACAAGGAGTGAGACCGGATGACACCCCAAGCCCGACCTCCAGCCGAGCCCCGAGCCGACCTCCGGCCGAAGCCCCGGGCCAAGCGCCTGCGCACCGCGCTCGCCGCGACCCTCGGCGCGCTCGGCCTGATCGTCACGGCCACCGCCGCCCAGGCCCAGGGCCCCCGGCAGCACGCCGTCAAGGCCGCACTGCCGGCCTACGACCACGTCGTCATCGTCGTCTTCGAGAACAAGCAGTACAACGAGATCATCGGCAGCGCCAACGCGCCCTACATCAACCAACTCGCCCAGGGCGGCGCCAGCCTGACGGGCATGAAGGCGCTGACCCACCCCAGCCAGCCGAACTACTTCAACCTCTTCTCCGGCGCCACCCAGGGCATCACCGGCGACGGCTGCTATACCGCGCAGTCGATGAACGCCCCCAACCTCGGCCAGGAGCTGATCGCCGCCGGCAAGACCTTCGGCAGCTACAACGAGGGCCTGCCCAGCGAGGGTTCCACGGCCTGCTCCAGCGGCAAGTACGCGCAGAAGCACAACCCGTGGTTCGCCTTCAACAACGTGCCGGTCAACACCGGCAAGACCTTCGCGCAGTTCCCCAAGGACGACTTCAGCAAGCTGCCGACGCTGTCGTTCGTCGTCCCGGACCTGTGCAACGACATGCATGACTGCGCCGTCGGCAGCGGCGACACCTGGCTCAAGAACAACCTCGACTCCTACGCCCAGTGGGCGAAGGCCAACAACAGCCTGCTGGTGCTCACCTGGGACGAGGACAACTACCTGGGCTCCAACCAGATCGCGAGCGTGTTCCACGGGGCCCACGTCAAGCAGGGCGCGGTCAGCGGGGCGTACAACCACTACAGCCTGCTGCGGACCTTCGAGGACATGTACGGCACCGGCCACGCGGGCAACGCGGCCACCGCCACCCCCGTCACCGAGGTGTTCGACGCCGGCGGCACCCAGCCGCCCGGCGGCGACCTCAAGCTCACCGCCCCCGGCCCGCAGACCTGCCGCTTCAACCAGGACTGCACGGTGCAGCTGACCGCCACCGGCGGCAAGGGCCCGCTCGCCTACCGCGCCACCGGTCTGCCGCTGGGCCTGACCATCGACGCGGCCGGCGGCCGGATCGCCGGCAAACCCTGGCAGACCGGCACCTTCCAGGTCACCGCCACCGCCAGCGACGCAGCGAAGGCCACCGCCACCGCAGCCTTCCCGCTCACCGTCAACTGGTTCTGACCCACCGCACGAGGAGACGTCCGTGTATCTCTCGTCCAGCCGCGCCGCCGACGCCTCGGCCGGCGTCGCCCGCGACCGGCCCTTCGCCCGCCGCGCCGTCGCCGGCAATGTCGTCGCCCTCGGCCTGGTCAGCATGGTCACGGACGTCTCCTCGGAGATGGTGACCGCGGTCCTGCCGCTGTACCTGGTCGCGGGCCTCGGCATGACCCCGCTCGCCTACGGCCTGCTCGACGGCGTCTACCAGGGCGTCACCGCGCTGGTCCGCCTCGTGGGCTCCTACGCCGCCGACCGCACCCGCCGCCGCAAGCTCGTCGCGGGCGCCGGCTACGCCCTCTCCGCCCTCTGCAAACCCGTCCTGCTCGCCGTCACCACTCCCTGGGCGATCGGCGCCGTGCTGGCCGCCGACCGCACCGGAAAGGGCCTGCGCAGCGCCCCGCGCGACGCCCTGATCTCGCTGTCCACCACCCCCGAGGAACAGGGCCGCGCCTTCGGCGTGCACCGCACCCTGGACACCGCCGGCGCGCTGCTCGGCCCGCTCGCCGCCTTCGGCGTGCTGTGGGCCGCCCGCGACGGCTATGACGCGGTCTTCCAAGTCAGCTTCTGCTGCGCGGCGTTCGGCGTTCTGCTGCTCGTCCTGTACGTCCGTGACCCGCGCCCGGACCCCGCCGCGCACAGCGAGCGGACGCCCCGTCCGGGTGCCGTACGCACCCTCCGCACCCTGGCCCGTACCCCCGGCGTGCCGCGGCTGAGCCTGGCCGCCGTAATCCTGGGCGCCGCCACCATCAGTGACGCCTTCCTCTATCTCGTCCTGCAGCAGCGCCACCACCTCGACGCACGGTGGTTCCCGCTGCTGCCGGTCGGCACCGCGGCGGCCTTCCTGCTGCTGGCGCTCCCGGTCGGCCGCCTCGCGGACCGTGCGGGGCGCCTGCGGGTCTTCCTGGCCGGTCACGGCGCCCTGCTCGCCGGGTACCTCCTCCTGCTCGCCCCCATCGGCGGGCCGGCCCAACTCCCCGCCATGGCCGCCCTGTTCCTCCTCCTGGGCGTTTTCTACGCCGCCACCGACGGGGTGCTGATGGCTGCCGCCGCCCCGCTCCTGCCACCCGCCCTGCGGGCGAGCGGTCTGGCCCTGGTGCAGACCGGCCAGGCCGTGGGCCGCTTCGCCGCCGCGGTCCTGTTCGGCGCGGCCTGGACGGCCCTCGGCCCCACCACGGCCCTGGCCGCCGCGGCCGGCTGCCTGGCCGCCGCCGTCGCCCTCTGCGCCCTGCTCCTCGCCCGCGGACGGGCGGCCGCCCGCCGCCGGGACTCCGTCGGAAGAAAGGCCTCCGCATGACGCCGGTCCCCGCCCGCCACCGCCTCCTGATCCTCCTCGCGGCCACCGCCCTCCTCGTCACCGGCGCCGTCGTCGCGGTCGGCCGCGCCGCCGACCGGGCCGGGGAGCGCAGCCATGACCGGGCGGGCCAACCCACCGTGAGAAAAGGTGAGTTGGACCTACGGCGGCCAGGGCGACTGCTCTTCCGGAATCTGGCCTGGGGTCCTCAGCGCGACCACCTCGCCTCCGTCCCGCTGGCCGCCCCCGCCGCCGCCCGCACCGCCGCCCCCAGGGACTGCCTGCGCTTCCACGCCGCCGCCGGCACCGGCATCTGTCTGCGGGCCACCGGGGGAGTGGTGCCGGGCCACGAGGCCGTCGTCCTGGACTCCCGCATGCAGCCCGTACGCCGCTTCCCGGTGCCCGGCATCCCCACCCGCGCCCGCGTCTCGCCCAGCGGCCGCCTCGTCGCCTGGACGGTCTTCGTCAGCGGGGACTCGTACGCGGGCGGCGCGTTCTCCACCCGTACCGCCCTCTACGACACCCGGACCCGCACCCTCCACGACAACCTGGAGGACTTCACCGTCCGCATCGACGGCCGCCGCCACGAAGCCGTCGACCACAACTTCTGGGGCGTGACCTTCGCCGCCGACGACACCACCTTCTACGCCACGCTCGGCACCGGGGGCCGCACCTATCTCGTCCGCGGCAACCTGACCCGCCGCACCCTGACCGCCGTCCGCGAAAACGTCGAATGCCCCTCCCTCTCCCCGGACGGCACCCGCATCGCCTTCAAGAAGCGGGTACGGCCCAAAGGGGCGGACGCACCCTGGCGGCTGTACGTCCTGGACCTGCGCAGCGGCCGCGAGAGGCCGCTCGCCGAGCGGGCGAGCGTGGACGACCAGGCGCTGTGGCTGGACCGCGACACCCTCCTCTACGCCCTGCCCGGGGACTACGGCGCCGACCTGTGGGAGGTGCCCGCCAACGGCAAAGGCCACCCCCGCAAGGTGGTGGCCTCCGCCGTCTCGCCCGCCGTGTCCGGGCCCTGAGGGCCGCCTCAGCGGCGCCGGACCAGCGGGAACGGCAGCGTCTCGCGGATCGACAGCCCGGTCAGGAACATCACCAGCCGGTCCACGCCGATGCCCAGACCACCCGTGGGCGGCATCGCATACTCCAGAGCCTGGAGGAAGTCCTCGTCCAGCTCCATCGCCTCGGGGTTGCCGCCCGCCGCCAGCAGCGACTGCGCGGTGAGCCGCCGCCGCTGCTCGACCGGGTCGGTCAGCTCCGAGTAGGCGGTGCCCAGTTCGGTGCCGAACGCGACCAGGTCCCAGCGCTCGGCGAGCCGCGGGTCGCGGCGGTGCTGCCGGGTCAGCGGGGAGACATCGGTGGGGAAGTCCTTGTAGAACGTCGGGAGCTGGGTCTTCTCCTCCACCAGCCGCTCGTACATCTCCAGCACGATGTCGCCGCGCCCCATCTCCGGTTTCACCGGCACCGCCGCGCGCAGACACAGCCGCCGCAGCACATCCGGCCCGGTGTCCGCGTCGACCTCCTCGCCGAGCGCCTCCGAGATCGCGCCGTAGACCGTCTTGACCGGCCAGAGCCCCGAGATGTCGTGCTCCACCAGCCGGCCGTTCGCATCGGCCTTACGGGCGGTGGCGCTGCCGAACGCGGCGATCGCCGCGCTCTGGATCAGCTCCCGGGTGAGATCCAGCATCACGTCGTAGTCGGCGAACGCCTGGTACGCCTCCAGCATCGTGAACTCGGGGTTGTGCTTGTAGGAGATGCCCTCGTTACGGAACGTCCGCCCCATCTCGAAGACCTTCTCCATACCGCCCACGCACAGCCGCTTGAGATACAGCTCCGGCGCGATCCGCAGATACAGATCGAGGTCGTAGGCATTGATGTGGGTATGGAACGGGCGGGCGTTGGCGCCGCCGTGGATCTGCTGCAGCATCGGCGTCTCGACCTCGAGGTAGCCGCGGTCGATCAGCCCCTGGCGCAGCGCCTGCACGGCCGTGCTGCGCGCCCGCAGGTTCTCCCGCGCATCCGTCGAGACGACCAGGTCCACATACCGCTGGCGGACCTTGGCCTCCGGGTCGGACAGCCCGCGCCGCTTGTCCGGCAGCGGCCGCAGGCACTTGGCGGTCAGCCGCCACTGCGTCACGAACACCGTCAGTTCACCGCGGTCGCTCGCGCCGACCTCGCCCTCGGCCTCGACATGGTCACCCAGGTCGATGTCCGAGCCGAAGCGCTCCAGCAGCTCCTTGCCGCTGCCGTCCCGGGTCAGCGCGATCTGGAGATCGCCCGACCAGTCCCGCAGCACCGCGAACAGCACCCCGCCGTGGTCGCGGGTGAGCAGCACCCGCCCCGCGACGCTGACGGCCTTGCCGGTACGGGTCCCCGGCACGAGGTCGGGGTGCTCGTCCCGTACCTCGCCGAGCGTGTGCGTCCGCTCCACCCCCACCGGATACGGATCCGTGCCCGCTTCCCGCAGCCGCTCCAGCTTGTGGTGGCGCACCCGCACCTGCTCGGGCAGCGCGGCCAGCTCCTGCGCGCGCTGCTCCTCCTCGGTGGCCGGGGTGTGCACCAGCCCGAGCTCGTGCAGCGACGGCAGACCGGCGGTGCTCGCCGGGGCCAGCACCCGCTTCTGGTGCCCCTTGCCCCACAGCTTGCCCAGGCTCGGTACCGCCACGAAGCCCTCGGCGATACCGGACGCGAGCCCGATCCGGGCCAGCGCACCGGCGTCGGCGTAGCACAGGAACCGCGGGTACCACTCGGGGTTGTACTTGGCGTTGGAGCGGTAGAGCGCCTCCAGCTGCCACCACTTGGAGAAGAACAGCAGCAGCTTGCGCCAGAACTTCAGCACCGGGCCGGCGCCGATCCGGCCGCCCTCCTCGAAGGCGGACCGGAAGACCGCGAAGTTCAGCGAGATCCGGCGCACCCCGAGCTGCCCGGACTGGGCGCACAGCTGGGCGACCATGTACTCCATGACGCCGTTGGGCGCGGACCGGTCGCGGCGCATCACATCCAGCGAGATGCCGTCCGTGCCCCAGGGCACGAAGGACAGCAGCGCCATCATCTTGCCTTCGCCGTCGAACGCCTCGGCCAGCAGGCAGTCCCCGTCCTCCGGATCGCCGAGCCGGTCCAGCGCCATCGAGAAGCCGCGCTCGGTCTCGGTGTCGCGCCAGGCGTCCGCCCGGTGGATGACCTCCTGCATCTCCTCGTCGGAGAGCGCGGAGTGGCGGCGCAGCCGGAAGGTGGCCCCGGTGCGCTCGACGCGGTTGACGGCCTGCCGCGTCACCCGCATCTCGCGGCCGTCCAGATCGAAGTCCTTGACGTGCAGGATCGCCTCGTCGCCCAGCTGCAGCGCGCCCAGCCCGGCGCGCGCGAACGCCTTCGCGCCGTCCTCGCTCGCGCCCATGACGGCGGGCTGCCAGCCGTAGCGTACGGCGACCTCCAGCCAGGCCTCGATGGCCGGTCCCCAGGCTTCCCGGTCGCCGACCGGGTCACCGCTGGCCAGGCAGACGCCGGTCTCCACGCGGTAGGTGACGGCGGCCTTGCCGCTGGGGGAGAAGACCACGGCCTTGTCACGCCGGGTGGCGAAGTAGCCCAGTGAGTCCTGGCTGCCGTAGCGGGCGAGCAGCGCCCGGATACGGGCCTCCTCGTCGCCGTGCAGCGCGGCCTCCATCCGCTGCGAACGGAACAGCGCGGCGGCGGCGTTCAGCAGCGCGAGCGCGCCCAGCAGACCCAGCACCGAGACGAGCCAGTGCGGCGGATGCCCGTCGAAGTGGTAGCCGGTGACCAGCCCGCCGCAGACGCGGTTGGCGGTCCACAGCAGCCGGTTGCCGCCGCCGGCCGGCAGGGTGCCGGGGAACAGCGAGACCAGCCCCCAGCCGATCAGAACGGCCGCCACCAGCCCGCCGGCCAGCACACCGATGGCCCGCAGGAACGCCCCGCGGCGGGTGATCGCGTAGAACTCGCGGTGGGCGAGGATCAGCAGCACCAGCGCGCCCGTGCACAGCACCACCGAGACCGCGAACTCCCAGTAGCCCGCGGCCAGAAACAGCGCATATGTCAGGGTGACCAGCACGAGATACGCGACCAGGAACCACAGCGCCACCCGTTTACGGGCGGCCAGCGCCGCGCCGAGCAGGAAGAGGAACGCGGCGTAGGCGAAGTTCGGTGCCACCGGGATGGTGAGCGTGTCCAGCCAGTAGATGACCGGCTCGAGTCCGCGCCGCAAGGGCCCGATCAGTGCTGTCAGGGCGCAGAAGAGCCCCAGCACGCTGAAGGTGATGGCGAAGCCATTGGGCACACGGCGCCGGAAGCGCTGCCACGCCGAAAGTTGATCCTGGTCCTGCACGGTGCTCATTCCGTCAGATTAGGCTTTTTGGGCTGGGAAAGGGTTCAGCTGCTGTGGGGTTGCTCGGCCATCCTGTCTCCGGTCCGCCGGCCGTGCCGGCTCTCCCCCGTACGAACGATCCGGGGGCCCTTCCGTGGCCGCCCGTCCCTGACTCGCCGCCGACCCGCCGAGGCCGCCGGCCTTGGCGGTCGTCACCGATTCCTTGACCTCGCCCCGCACGCCCCCGGCGTTCTCCGTACGGGCGACGACGGAGTACTTGGTGGCCGGCGCGAGCCCCGTACGGGAGGTCCAGACCGTGTCGCCGCGCTGGAGCGCACCGGCCAGCTGCTCTCCCCGGGGATCGGTGACCGTCACCCGGGTCAGCACACCGCCGCTCGCGGTCACCCGCAGCCGGTCACCGGCCTGCACCGTCCTGGTCCCGCTGGCCGCCCCCAGCCCCACCTCCACGGCATTGCCCGCACCCGCCGATGCGGTACTGGCCCCGCACCCGCTGAGCGCACCGACGCCGATCAGCGACGCCAGTACGAGCGCACCGTGCGGTGACCGGCGGGACCGGGCGCAGCGCGGAGAAGGAGGCTGGCTCATGAGCGGGGCTTTCGTGGAGGGCGCGGGCGCGCCGAGGCTGTCGGCCGCTAAGACGGTCAACCTCGACGCGCCGTTGCGCGGAGTGACGTGATGCGCGTCACGTGGTGAGGGGTGCGTGTGGGGGACGTGGCGCCGGGGCTGCCCGCCGTGCGCCGGTGACGTGCAGTGATCACCCGATTGGCGCACCGGGCCAGGAACCGGACATACCCCGAAATACGCCAAACTGGCCACTCATTGCCGTCCGTTCGGGCGGCGGTCGAGGAGGTGCACCATGGCCATTTCCATTTCGGTCGTCCTACTGCTGGTGATCTTGACCGTCATCTTTCTGCGCAGCGGAAAGCTCAAGTTCTCGCACGCCCTGGTGTGCGCCCTGCTCGGCTTCTACCTCGCGAGCAGCAGCCTCGCCCCCGACATCCACCAAGGACTCGCCGGCGCCGCCGACGTGGTGAGCAGCGTACGTCCGTGACGGCAGCCGCCTACCGGAACCTCATTCTCGCCACCCTCGGCTTCACGATCACCTTCTGGGCGTGGAACCTGATCCCCCCGCTCGGCAGCGCCTTCAAGGCCGGCCTCCACCTCACCGACCTCCAGGTCACGGCGCTGGTGGCGGCGCCGCTGGCGGCCGGGTCGCTGGGCCGGGTGCCGGTCGGCGCGCTCACCGACCGCTATGGCGCGCGGGTGATGTTTCCGCTGGTCTCGGCGCTCACCATCGTTCCGGTGCTGCTGCTCATCCCCGTCAAGAGCTCCTACGGCGCGCTGCTCGCCGTCGGCTTCCTCCTCGGCCTGGGCGGCACCACCTTCGCCATCGGCGTTCCGCTCCTCAACGCCTGGTTCCCGCCCACCCGGCGCGGCCTGGCGCTGGGCGTCTTCGGCATGGGCATGGGCGGCGTGGCGCTCTCCGGCTATCTCACGCCCCGCATCCACCGCTACGACGAGAACCTCCCCTATCTCGTCGTCGCCTTCGCCCTCGCCGCCTTCGCGGTGCTCGCCGGGCTCCTGATCACCGACCACCCGGACCGGCCGGTTCCGCAGACCTCACTCGCCACCCGGCTGGGCGGGGCCGGCCGGCTGCGGGCCACCTGGGAACTGGCCGCGCTGTACGCGATCGGGTTCGGCGGGATCCTCGCGTCCGGCGTCTATCTGCCGACCTATCTGGAGACCTGGTACCGCCTCGACGCCGCCGACGCGGGCGCCAATGCGGCCGGCTTCGCGCTGGTCACCGTGGTCTTCCGGCCCATCGGCGGCTGGTGCTCGGACCGTGTGCACCCCGCCGCCGTCACCGCCTGGGCGCTCGGCGCGGTCGCCCTCCCGGCCCTCGTCCAGGCCTTCGACCCGGCGCTGCACCCGGTCGGCACCCTCGACCTCCTGATCATGGCGGCGGGCCTGGGAGCGGCCGCCGGCTCGGTCTTCGCCCTGCTCTCGCGGGTCACCCCCCAGGACCGGATCGGCGGCGTCACCGGCATCGTCGGCGCGGTCGGCGGCCTCGGCGGCTTCGTACCCCCAGTCGTCATGGGCGCCGTCCACCGCAGCAAGGGCACCTACTCCCTCGGCTTCGTGCTGCTCTCCGGCCTGGCCCTGGCCGGCTGTCTCTACGCCCTCGTCCGCATGCGCACGGCGGGCACCGGCCGCACCGGCGAATCCCGGCCCGCCGGACCCGGCGGCTTCCCGTGAAGCCCCCGCATCCCAGCCATCCGGACCAGTCGCATCAAACGCACCAAGATCATCATGTGGATCATCCGAAACTGAACACCCCGACCGCATTCGGCACCGGTCGCTCCGCCCCGCCCGACGGATGATTCCGTACGGTCACATCCCGGCTGAAGGGATCGCGGGTGACCAGCGTCGAGGACCCGCCGCCGTCCAGATCGACCGCATCCCGCGACCCCAGACGGCTCATCAGCTCGGCCAGCTCACGCACCGTCATACCGGCCTCCCCCGGAGTCCCGTCCAGCGACATCAGATACAGCACCCGGCCATCGTCCCCGACCCCCGCCGCGGTACGCACCGCCGCCGCGCTCGCGTCCAGCCCATCCACCGGCTGTGCCTCGCGCACGATCGGGAAACCGCCGACCGCGAACCGCAACGGCACCGGCCCCCGCCCGACCAGGCGGTGGCTGATGTGCACCGGATCGCCCAGACGCAACTTGCGCAGCTGCCGCGCCCCTTCCTCCCGGCCCACCAGCACCACGCTCCCCGCGGCGACCCCGCCCGCGCCCGGCCGGTCGGCCAGCTCCGTCACCCGGCCGCCCCGGACCGTCACCTCGGCCGTCTCCGCGCTGCACGGCGCCGCCCGGTCCGTGTCCGTGCCGCAGGTGGCGCGCTGCCGGGAGACCGGGCCCCACAGCTCGGTGTAGGCGCCGATGCCGTCCACCGGCAGCGCGTACTGGTTGAGCCCGCGCAGACGTAGCGGACCGTCGGGGGTCCACACCGTGCCGCGCAGCGAGAGCCGGTCCAGCCGTGCCCGGTGGTCGTACCCGATGCCGAGGACGTCCTCGGTGGTCGCGCCGGGCGGCATGGCCGGCCCGAACCGCTGCCCGTCGGGCACCGCGCCCTTGAGCCGCCGCCCGGACGAGATCGCCGGCCCGACCGAGGCGCCCGTCGGCTCCACCCCCGGGTGCTGGGTCTCGCTGATATTGAAGAAGTCGCCGTTGACGGCCCCCACCGCGGCCCGCGCGTCGGCCAGTTCGGAGACCGGTGAGCGCGCGCCCACCGCGCCCGGATACAGCAGATCCACCGTCACCCGGGGATCGTCCAGATCGACCGTCAGCAGATGACCGTGGGCGATGCCGCGCGGCACCGTCGTACGGAATTCCCCGTACGCCACACCGGGCGCCACCGGCACCTCGGCCACCTGGCGGAGGGAGTCACCCGCGGCGGCGGCCTGCGCCCCGCCGGCCACTCCGCCTCCGGCCAGTGCGGCCCAGGCCACCAGCGCCGTGAGTACTATGCGAACACGACCGAATCGCTGTGTCACGAGCCCCCCTGACGTCACGCCAAATGTCTCAGGTGCCGAAGACGCTCACTATGACCCGCGGATGTCGATTATCTGCACAACTGTGGTACGACCGTCGTGTCGTCCAACCGCGCGGACGGGCCGCGCGGTCCGACGTCGCCGGTCAGCGGTTCGCCGCGGTGACCAGCTCCATGTAGCGCGCCCAGTCCCAGTACTGTCCCGGGTCGGTGTGATCGGTCCCGGGGACCTCGACATGGCCGATGATGTGCTCGCGGTCCTTGGGGATCCCGTAGCGGTCGCACACCGCGGAGGTCAGCGCGGCGGACCGGGCGTAGAGCACGTCGGTGAACCACTTGGGGTCGTCGATCCAGCCCTCGTGCTCGATGCCGATGGTGCGGGTGTTGTAGTCCCAGTTCCCGGCGTGCCAGGCGACGTCCTTCTCGCGGACGCACTGGGCGATGTAGCCGTCGCGGGACCGCACGACAAAGTGCGCGGCCGCCTTGTGGGCCGGGTCCTGGAAGAGCCTGATGGTGTCGTCGAACGTCTCCTGCGTCACATGCACCACGACCATCCCGATCGGGTACTGGCGGGGACGGTCGGCGGCGGTGTAGTTGGCGGGGTCGGCCGGAGTCCAGTGAACGGAGGGGTAGTCGTTGGTGCCGGCGATGTCACCCACATCACCCACATCACCCACGTCACCGATGTCACCGGCATCGGTGGCATCGGTGGCGTCGGCCATCTCGGGGATTTCGTCGGTTCCGACGTCGCCGGTCGGGCCGTCGGGGGGCGGGGTCGCGCGCGCGGTGGCCGCGGTGACGGGGCCGAGGACGGTGGCCGCGGCGAGCGCGGCGGCGCCGGTGAGCAGACGACGGCGGGCCGGGTGAAGGCGGTCGGGCTCCATGTGAACTCCTGACAAGGGACCGTGAGGTGGTCGCGTACATGTCACGCACATGCGATGCGTTCATCATGCGCAACAGCGCGCGCCCTGCCAAGGGAATGGCCATTTCGCCAATGGGCTCGACCAAAGACGGAACCCCGCAGGTCAGAAAATGGCAAACACCTGATCAGACGTCACCCGGGTGCCGCACCACCGGCCCTGACGATCGGGCGGTGGCGCGGCACCCGGGTGAGATCGGCCGCCGGTCGGTTCGCCGGTCAGTGACCGATCTCGACGTTCTCCAGGATGCCCAGCGCATCCGGCACCAGCACCGCCGCCGAGTAGTAGGTGCTGACCAGGTACTTGATGACCGCCTGCTCATTGATGCCCATGAAGCGCACCGACAGCCCCGGCTGGTACTCGTCCGGAATCCCGGTCTGGTGCAGGCCCACCACGCCCTGGTTCTCCTCGCCGAGCCGCAGCGCGAGGATCGAGCTGGTCTGGTCCGGGTTCACCGGGATCTTGTTGCACGGCAGCAGCGGAATGCCCCGCCAGGCCCGGACCGGGGTGCCGTCGATCTCCGCCCCGGTCGGGTAGATGCCCCGCGCGTTCCATTCCCGCCCGACCGCCGCGATGGTGCGCGGATGCGCCAGCAGCACCTGGGTCTTGCGGCGCCGCGAGATGAGCTCGTCCATGTCGTCCGGGGTGGGCGCGCCATTGCGGGTGTGGATGCGCTGCTTGAGATCGGCGTTGTGCAGCAGCCCGAACTCGCGGTTGTTGATCATCTCGTGTTCCTGGCGCTCGCGCAGCGCCTCCACCGTCAGTCGCAGCTGCTGGTCCAGCTGGTTCATCGGGTCGTTGTAGAGGTCCGCGACCCGAGAGTGGATCTTGAGGACGGTCTGCGCGACGCTGAGCTCGTACTCCCGCGGCGCCCGCTCGTAGTCGGCGAACGTGCCGGGCAGGGACGGTTCGCCGACATGGCCCGCGGCCACCTCGATGGCCGCCTCGCCGTGCTTGTTCTGCGCCGGCACCAGCGCGGCCCGGAAGTTGTCGACATGCTCGCGCAGCGACTCCGAACGGCCCAGCACCTCCGCGTACTCGGCGCGGGACAGCGTCAGGGCGGTCACCCGCGTCACCGCCCGTACGGTGTGCTCCCACTCCGCCTCCGCCGACAGCAGCGCGGCCGCGCCCAGGTGGTCACCGTCGGCCATCGTCCCCAGGACCGTTTCATCGCCGTACTTGCCGGTGCCGAGCTTTTCGAGCTTGCCGTGGGCGATCAGGATGATGCGGTCCGCCGGCTGGTCCTGCTGGGCGAGCACATCGCCGGGCGCGAACTCGTGCTGGCTGAAACGGTCGGCCAGCGCCTCGAGCGTCGGGGTGTCCGTGTAGCCGCGCAGCGGCGCCATCTCGCGGAGCTCGGCGGGAATCACCCGGACCTCGGAGCCGGTCGTGACGAACTCCACCCGGCCGTCGCCGAGCGTGTGGGTGAGACGACGGTTGACGCGGTACGTACCGCCGGAAACCTGAGTCCAGGGCAGGACGCGCAGCAGCCAGCGGGAGGAGATCCCCTGCATCTGCGGCACGGTCTTGGTCGTGGTCGCCAGCTTGCGCGCGGCCGCGGTGTCCAGGCTGGAACGGTTCTGTTCGATGTCGGACGCCTGCGAGCCGGAGGTCGGATCCACGGATGTGGTCATGGAGAAAGCTCACCTGTTCTGGTCGGTGCTGTGAGTACTGCCGAGGGCTGCTGGATTCGGGGAGCGCTGGCTGGGGAATACGGGCGGTGAGCGCCGCGCGGGATATTCAGTGGCCGATTTCCACGTCATCGAGGACACCCAGCGCATCCGGGACGAGAACGGCCGCGGAATAGTAGGCGCTGACCAGGTAGTTGATGACGGCCTTTTCGTCGATTCCCATAAAGCGGACCGAGAGGCTGGGCTCGTATTCATCGGGAATCCCGCTGCGGTGCAGGCCGACGACGCCCTGCTTCTCCTCGCCGGTGCGCAGCAGCAGAATGGAACTCGTGCCTTCCTTTGTCACCGGGATCTTGTTGCACGGGAAGATCGGCACCCCGCGCCACGACGGCAGCGAATGCCCGTTGACATCCACCGCCGTCGGATACAGCCCCCGGGCGCTGCACTCCCGGCCGATCGCGGCGATCGCCCTGGGGTGCGCGAGTAGAAAGCCCGGGTCCTTCCAGACCGTCGCGAGGAGTTCATCGAGGTCGTCGGGGGTGGGCGGGCCGCTGCGGGTGGGGATGCGCTGCCGGAGGTCGGCGTTGTGCAGCAGCCCGAACTCGCGGTTGTTGACCATCTCGTGCTCCTGGCGCTCGCGCAGCGCCTGGATGGTCAGCTTGAGCTGCTCCTCGACCTGGTTCATCGGGTCGTTGTAGAGGTCGCCGACCCGGGTGTGGGTGCGCAGCACCGTCTGCGCGACGCTGAGTTCGTACTCCCGCGGCGCCAGGTCATAGTCGACGAACGTGCTGGGCAGGGACGGTTCGCCGTGATGGCCGGAGGCGATGGTGACCGCCGATTCCCCGCTGGCGTTCGTCGGCTGCAGGAGCCCCTGCCCGGCCGTCGCGAGATGCTCGCGCAGTGCGGGCGAGCGCTCGGCGATCTCCCGCGCGGCCTGCCGCGGCAGCGCCATGACCGTCACCCGGGTCACCGCGCGATAGCTGACCTCCCAGGTCGCATCGTCGCTGATGAGCGGCGCGTCGCCAAGGTGGTCGCCGCCGGCCAGCGCGGCCAGCACGGTGGCATCGCCGTATTTGCCGGTGCCGATGCGGTCCACCCGGCCGTGCACGATCAGCACCAGCCGGTCCCCGGGCTCGCCGGCCTCGGCAATCAGCTCCCCGGGGGCGTATTCCCGCTGCGTGAAGCGTTCCCCCAGCGCGGCCAGCACCTCGGTATCGGTGAAGTCGCGCAGCGCGGGCAGCTCACGCAACTCGTCCGGAATGATCGAGACCTCCGCCCCGGAAACGGCGAAGTCGATACGTCCGTCGCCGACGGTGTGCGACAGCCGGCGGTTGACCCGATACGTGCCACCGGAGACCTGCACCCATGGCAACAGTCGCAGCAGCCAGCGGGAAGTGATTCCCTGCATCTGCGGAGTTGTTTTGGTGGTGGTCGCCAAATTCCGCGCTGCGGTGGTACTCAGGCTTGAATGCGGGGAATCCTCGGCGCTTCCGATTGAGGTCTCGTCGGCAATCGTCACAAGTCCGCCTATCTCTGGAAGGGCGCGGCGCAGCCGGAACGGCCTCCCCATTCACGGGAGTTCGTCTCGTCGGCTGCTCACGCATCCGAAGATAGCCGTGCTGTTTTAATCAGCACAATCGCTCGAATGGGTGGCATGGAAATCTCTTTCCATGGAAAGGTTTAGCCGGTTCGGTACTGGGGAGAGTGTGTCGGGGCGCCAGTACTGCCCGGATCCTCCAGGACAGTCCGCAATGCCGCATACGCCGCACCGAGCAGCGGCCCGTCCGCGCCCAGCCGGGACGCCGCCACCAGGCATCCGTCCGGCCGCGCGGGGGCCGGGGCGACGGCCGTCCGCAGCGCCAACTCGCGCTCCAGGGACGGCAGGACCCAGGGCGCGAGCCCCGCCAGCGCCCCGCCGAGGATCACCGCCCGGGGGTCGAGCAGATTCACCGCCCCGGCGAGCGCGATGCCCAGCGCGGTCCCCGCCTCGCGCAGCGCCCCTATGGTGGCCGCGTTCCCGTCGGTGGCCCGGCGCGCGAGCAGCGCCGTACGCTCCCCGGGCCCCGGGTGCCCGCCCGCCGCCCGCTCCGGTGTGAGCCCGCCCGCGCGCAGTACGGCCGCTTCCCCGGCGTACTGCTCTAGGCAGCCCCGGCCCCCGCAGGCGCACGGACGGCCGTCCGGATACACCGGCACATGCCCCAGCTCACCCGCGAAACCCCGGGCGCCCCGCAGGAGTTGGCCGTCCACGACGATCGCGGCGCCGATCCCGGCCTCCGCCGAGACATGCACGAAGTCCGCCGGTGCCGCGAGTCCGCCGGCGCCGCCCAGCCGGAGTTCGGCCAGGGCGCCGAGGTTGGCCTCGTTGTCGACGGTGAGCGGCACGCGGGCGTCGTACACCGCTGCCGCGTCCGGGGCGGGGGTGAGCGCGGCGGCCAGCTCGGGGGCGAGATCCGCCGACCGCCAGCCGAGGTTGGGGGCGTGTACGACGGTCGCCGAACCGCGGGCCACCAGGCCGGGTACCGCGACCGTCAGCCCGGCCGGCCGCAGCCCCTCGGCGGCGATCTCCGCCGTCACCCCCGCCAGCAGCGCGGACAGCCGCCGGAGCACGGGCCCGGGTTCGCTGTGCCGGTTGGCCGAGTCGGTGGCCACCCGGGCCCGTACCGTGCCGCGCAGATCCATCGCGCACACCGCCAGATGGTCGACGCCTATCTCGGCCCCGATCCCCGCCGGACCGCTGTCGCTGACCGTCAGCTCGCTCCCCGGCCTGCCCCGTCCGCTGGGTGCCGCCCGCCCGGCCTCGACCAGCAGCCCCGCCCGCAACAGCTCGTCCACCAGCGGCGCGACCCCCGCCCTGGTCAGCCCGATCCGCGCCGCGACCCCCGCCCGGGACATCGTCCCCGCGTCGGCCACGGCCCGCAGCACCCGGGAGAGGTTGCGGCGGCGGAGGGCGTGCTGGGTGTCGGGGCTGGGCACGGAAAGGCTCCTCAGGGGCGGATCAGGGGCGGATCGAGGGACGGCGGGGCGGGCGCGGGGAGGGGTGCAGGCCCTCAACCCCGCAGCAGATCTTCCCCGTCCGCCAAGGTCTTCGCCAGCCGCTCCAGCGTCGCCTCGTCCCGTTCCCGGGCCCCGTACGTCGCGCCCCGGGCCGTACCCCAGCGCCGGGCCACCGCCGCCGGGTCCTCGCCCAGCAGGAGCCCGGCCGCCTGAGCCGCCGCGCCGAGGGCCACCAGTTCCTGCGCCTCCGGTACCACCACGGGCCGGCCGGACAGCCGCCGTACGGTCTCCCGCCAGGCCGCGCCCCGCGCGCCGCCGCCGATGAGCAGCAGCGGCGCCTCCGGCGCGGCGTCCGCGTCCAGCACCTGGTCCAGGGCCCGCAGAAGCGCGAAAACCGCGCCGTCGTACGCGGCTTGGAGCACCTGGCCCGCAGTGGTGTCGTGCCGCAGCCCGTGCAGCAGGCCCGAGGCGGCCGGCAGGTTAGGGGTGCGTTCGCCGTCCAGGAAGGGCAGCAGCGTGGCGCCGCCACCGGGCTCGACGGCCTCCCGGTCGCGGCCGAGCAGCGCGGCGATCCGGTCCACGGCGAGCGTGCAGTTCAGGGTGCAGGCGAGCGGCAGCCAGTCGCCGCGCGCGTCGGCGAAGCCCGCGACGGTGCCGGTCGGGTCGGTGGGACGGTGCGTGGAGACCGCGTAGACCGTCCCGGAGGTGCCCAGGCTCAGCACCGGCCGGCCGGGGCGCAGGCCCAGGCCGAGTGCCGCCGCCATGTTGTCGCCCGTGCCCGCCGCCACCAGCGCGCCGTGCGGCAGCGGCAGGTCGTCGGTGTGGACCGTCCCGGCCGCCTCGCCGGGCGAGGCCACCCGGGGCAGCGCATCGGGGGACAGGCCGACGTGTGCCAGGATCTCCGCGTCGTACGACTCGGTGGCCGAGGCCCACCAGCCGGTCCCGGAGGCGTCCCCGCGGTCGGTGACGCCCTCGCCGGTCAGCCGCTGGGTGAGGTAGTCGTGTGGCAGCCGCACCGCGGCCGTGGCGGCCGCCGCCGCGGGGTCGTTCGCCCGTAGCCAGGCCCATTTGGCGACGGTGAACGCCGGTCCCGGCACGCTGCCGACCCGGTCCGCCCAGGCCTGCGCGCCGCCCAACTCCTCGATCAGCCGCTCGCTTTGCGGCGCGGGCCGTACGTCGTTCCACAGGATCGCCGGACGCACCGGCTCCCCGGCCGCGTCCAGCGCCACCAGGCCGTGCTGCTGGCCGCCGACGGACAGCGCGGAGGCCTGCCGCGCCGCGTCGCCGCACTGCCGCAGCGCCTCGCCCAGCGCCCGCCACCACTGCGCCGGGTCGGTCTCCTTGGCCGCACCGCCGCTGACGGTGTGCGGGGCATGGCCCCGGGCGACGACGGCTCCGGTCGCCGCGTCCACGACCAGTGTCTTGGTGGACTGTGTGGAGCTGTCCACGCCGACGACGAGCGGTCCGGCCGACTGTGCGCCCATCGTGCACTCTCCCTCAGCGGCTTGGTTCCAGGGCCCCGGCGTCCCAGGGGCTTCCCCGGCGTGCTGCCGCATATTAGTTTGGCCGCGGCGGAATTTGTAAAGCCCATTGACGAAATGACCGAGGGAGTCGCGATGAGCTACCGGCCCGTGCCCGAGGACAAGTTCAGTTTCGGCCTGTGGACCGTCGGCTGGCAGGGCCGCGACCCCTTCGGGGACGCCACCCGCCGCGCCCTGGACCCCGTCGAATCGGTCCACCGGCTCGCCGAGCTGGGCGCGTACGGCGTCACCTTCCACGACGACGACCTGATTCCGCACGGCTGCGACGCCATCGAGCGCGGGGCAGCGGTGAAGCGCTTCACCAAGGCCCTGGACGCCACCGGCCTGGTCGTTCCGATGGCCACCACCAACCTCTTCACCCACCCCGTCTTCAAGGACGGCGCCTTCACCGCCAACGACCGCGACATCCGCCGCTACGCCCTGCGCAAGACGCTCCGCAACATCGACCTCGCGGCCGAGCTGGGCGCGCACACCTACGTGGCGTGGGGCGGGCGCGAGGGCGCGGAGTCGGGCGCCGCCAAGGACGTACGGGCCGCGCTGGACCGGATGAAGGAGGGCTTCGACCTGCTCGGCCAGTACGTCCTCGAGCAGGGCTACGACCTGCGGTTCGCCATCGAGCCCAAGCCCAACGAGCCGCGCGGCGACATCCTGCTGCCCACCGTCGGCCACGCCCTGGCCTTCATCGAGCGCCTGGAGCGCCCCGAGCTCTACGGCGTCAACCCGGAGGTCGGGCACGAGCAGATGGCCGGGCTCAACTTCCCGCACGGCATCGCCCAGGCGCTGTGGGCGGGCAAGCTCTTCCACATCGACCTCAACGGCCAGAGCGGGATCAAGTACGACCAGGACCTCCGCTTCGGCGCGGGCGATCTGCGCTCCGCTTTCTGGCTCGTCGACCTTCTGGAGACGGCCGGGTACGACGGGCCGCGGCACTTCGACTTCAAGCCGCCGCGCACCGAGGACCTCGACGGCGTCTGGGCCTCGGCCGCCGGCTGCATGCGCAACTACCTGATCCTCAAGGAGCGCGCGGCGGCCTTCCGCGCCGACCCGGCCGTACAGGACGCGCTGCGCGCCGCCCGCCTCGACCGGCTGGCCCGGCCCACCGCCGAGGACGGCCTGGCCGGGCTGCTGGCGGACCGCAGCGCCTACGAGTCCTTCGACGCCGAGGCGGCTGCCGCGCGCGGTATGGCCTTCGAGCACCTGGACCAGCTGGCCCTCGACCATCTGCTCGGCGCCGCCTGAGCGTGCGGAACGGGGCGGTCAGCCGAACAGCTCGCGGACGAACGCCAGCTCCGCGACCCGCTGCTCCCCGCCGCCGCCCTCATGTCCGTTGAACCGCCACACCTTGAGCTCCTTCTCGCCCGCGTAGTGGTGGTACGCGGCGAAACCCGTGGACGGCGGAACGACCTCATCGCGCAGCGCCGTGCCGAAGAGCGCCGGGGCGCCGGCCCGGGCCGCGAAGTTGAGGCCGTCGAAGTGGTCCAGGGTGTTCAGGGCGGTGTCGATGTGCCCGCGCTCGCCCGCGAAGTAGCGGGCGAGCTCGCCGTAGGGGCCGGCGTCCGTGATCTCGAGCGCGCGCCGGATGTGCGTCAGGAACGGCACATCGATCAGCGCGCCCGCCAGGCCGGGCACCAGCCCCGTCATCGCCAGGGCGGTGGCGCCGCCCTGGCTGCCCCCGGAGACCACGATCCGGTCGGCGTCCACCGCGTCGTGCCCGCGCGCCGCCTCCACGGCCCGTACCGCATCGGTGAACAGCCGCCGGTAGTAGTAGTCGTCGGGGTCGAGCAGACCCTGGGTCATTTTGCCGGGTACGCCGGGATGGGGGGCGGCGACCGGATCGGGTGTACCGCCCGGGCGGTTGGGGCCGCTCTGCCCGCGGGAGTCCATGACCAGCGTGGCGTATCCGGCCGACGGCCACAGCAGCCAGTCGTGCGGCATCAGCCGGCCGCCGCCGTAGCCGAGATACTCCACCACGCACGGCAGCGGACCGGCGGCGTCCCGGGGGAGCAGGAACCAGCCGCGGATGCGGTGCCCGCCGAAGCCGGAGAACTCCACGTCGTGGGTGCGCAGCAGGGCGAGCCCGGCGTCCAGCTCGGTGAAGCGGGCGTCCAGGTCGTGGCGGCGTGCCTCCTTGAGGGTGCGCCGCCAGAATTCGTCGAAGCCGGGAGGTTCGGGCAGCGGCGGGCGGTAGTTGCGCAGCTCGTCCAGGGGCAGGTCGGTGAACACGGGTCTCCTCCGGGCCATAGGGTGACGTTGCCGGATGTCGGCACATGTGCCCATCGACCGGATGTTTCAGCCGCGGAATGTTCCAGGTTGGTCACCGTGTCGCCCAAAGCCCCGTAAAGAAGCGATCATTTCTTCCATGAGTTTTCCTCCGCCTCCGCCGAATCAGCCGCCGAACGACAACCCGGGGGGCTTCGGGCCACCCGCCGGTGGTGGCTATGGCCAGGGCGGTTACGGCCAGGGCGGTTACCCGCCGCCCGCCGCCCATCAGCCTCCCGGTGGCTACGGGCCGCCCGCGGGCGGCGGCTACGGTCCCGGCGGCCCGGCGGGCCCCGGCGGTTGGCAGCAGCCGCCCGGCCCGCCGCCCAGCGGCGGCGGCAACGGCAAGCTGATCGCGGCGATCATCGGCGGCGGCGCACTGGTGGTGGCCGCCGTCATCACCGTCGTCGTGATGAACAGCGGCGACGACAACAACAAGAACCGCGCTCAGCCCACCCACTCCAGCTCCAGCGCCACACCGTCCGAGTCCGCCTCCGCCACGCCGTCCGACGACCCCTCGTCGACGCCGACCGAGGAGGACTCGGCGAGCGCGACGCCGTCTCCCAGCGGGGACTCGCTCCCCTTCTTCCGGATGAAGGTGGGCGACTGCTTCAACGCGTCGGCGACCGACGCCGGCAACAACACGGCGGCCTCCTGCAACGGCCCGCACGACGGCGAGGTCGTCACCCTCCACCAGCTCCCGGGCTCCGGCTACAAGAGCGACGCCGACATCCAGACGAAGGCCTCCTCGCTCTGCCGGAACGACCTGGAGAGCAAGGCGCGCCGGCAGCCCTCCGGCACCGCCGAGGGCACCCTCGTCCAGTTCCCCAACATCCACGGCTACAAGATCGGCATCAAGACCGTCAGCTGCAGCCTCATGGGGAACCGCACCAACACCAAGAAGCTCACCAAGCCGCTCACCTGAGACGGGCGGGCGGCACCGCCGTCGGCACCCCGCCGTCCATGACGGACGGCCCTGCGCGTCGAAAGCGTCAGGGCCGTCGTCATGCCGCCGGCGAGCGAACCGCCGCGCGTCTTCAGCGGGCGAGCCGTTTGTCCGTCGCCCCGCCGTCCGCCGCCTCGCCCACCTCCGTCACCGCTGCCGGATCCAGCACCCGCGCCAGAAACGTCCTGGTCCGCTCGTGCCGGGGTGCGCCCACCACCTGTTCCGGAGTGCCCTCCTCGACGATCACCCCGCCGTCCATGAAGACCACCCGGTCGGCGACTTCCCGGGCGAAGCTCATCTCATGGGTGACGACCAGCATCGTCATGCCGTCCCGCGCCAGCGAGCGCATCACCGCCAGCACATCGCCGACCAGCTCCGGATCCAGCGCCGAGGTCGGCTCGTCGAAGAGCATCAGCTCCGGGTCCATCGACAGCGCACGGGCGATCGCCACCCGCTGCTGCTGACCGCCCGACAGCTGCGCCGGATGGGCCGCCGCCTTGTCGCTCAGCCCGACCCGTTCGAGGTTGGCCCGGGCGATCCGTTCCGCCTCGGCACGGTCGCGGCGCAGCACCCGCCGCTGCGCGATCGTCAGGTTCTCCAGCGCGGTCAGATGCGGAAAGAGGTGAAAGGCCTGGAAGACCATGCCGATCCGGCGCCGGACCAGATCGATGTCCACATCCGGATCGGTGACCTCGGCACCGGCCACCGTGATCCGGCCCGCGCTGGGCTCCTCCAGCAGGTTCACGCAGCGCAGCAGGGTCGACTTGCCGGACCCCGAGGGCCCGATGACGCACACCACTTCACCGCGCGCCACCGAGAAGTCGATGCCGCGCAGCACCTCCAGCTCGCCGAACGACTTGTGCAGGCCCTGGACGTCGATCGCCTTCGCGTCCTCGGACGCCGCCGCGGTCCTGTCCGTCCCCATACCGGTCACCTGGCCTTTGCCGTACGCGCTTCCAGCCGCCGGACCAGCTGGCCGAGCGGGAGGGTGATCACGAGGTAGAGCAGCCCGGCGATCAGGATCGGGGTCAGGCTCTTGTGTTCATTGAGGGCGTCCCGGCCGAAATTGGCCAGCTCGAACTGGCCCAGCGAGAGCCCCAGCAGATATACCAGCGAGGAATCCTTGGTCAGCAGGATCAGTTCATTGGTCAGCGGTGGCAGGACGATACGGAACGCCTGCGGAATAACGATCGAGACCATGGCCCGGCCGTGCGACATCCCCAGTGAACGTGCCGCCTCCGTCTGGCCCTTCGGCACGGCCTGAATTCCGGCCCGGATCGTCTCCGCCATATACGCGGCGCCCACCAGACCGAGCGACAGCATCACCGTGACATCCATGTCGAGCGCGACCTCGAATGCCAGCGGCACACCGAAGCCCAGCGCGATGAACACCAGCAGCGCCGGGATTCCGCGGAAGAACTCGATGTAGGAGACGGCGATCCAGCGGTACGGCGGCACCGACGACAGCCGCATCAGCGCCAGCACCAGACCGAGCGCAAGGCCGAACCCGAAGCCGAGCAGGGTGTAGCGGACGGTATTGAGCAGCGCCGTGGTGACGATGTCGGGGAACAGCGCCTTGGCGACCTCGACGTCGAAGAACGCCAGCCGCAGCTGGTGCCAGTCGGCGACCAGCGCGAGCGCCACCACGGCGACGACCAGCACGCCGTACTGCACGCCGCGGACGATCCGCGCGCGCCGTCGTTTGGAGAGCGGCATCGGGACCGGCCTCAGCTCTGCGGAGTGGTGCCGAACCACTTCTTGTAGATCCGGTCGTAACTCCCGTCGGATTTCGCCTTCTTGAGAACGGCGTTGATCTTCTTGCGCAGTGCGTCGTTTCCGGTGCGCACGCCGATGCCATAGTGCTCACCGGTGTTGAACTCCGCGGTGACCTCGGTGTCCGCGTTCTGCTTCACATAGTCGAAGAGCACGCCGTTGTCATTGATGCCGGCGTCGACCTGGCCGGACTTCACGGCGGTCAACAGCAGTCCCAGGTCCTCGAACTCCACCAGCTCCACGCCCTTGCCGTGCTTCTTGGCGTAGAGCCCGCCGGTGGTGGCCTTCTGATATCCGAGCTTCTTGCCCTTCAGGTCCTCGACCTTCTTGTAGGGCTTGCCCTGCTTCGTCAAAAGCGCCTGTGTGGCATTGAAATAGGGGTCGGAGAAATCCATCACCTTGTCGCGCGCGGGCGTGATCGTCATGCCGGCCGCGGCCAGGTCGCATTTGCGGACGGTGAAGTCCTGGCCGGTCTCGATGCCTTCGAACGGCGTATTGACGATCTCCTGCTTGATGCCCAGGTCCTTGGCGACCAGGTCCACCAGATCCACATCGAACCCGACGACCTTGCCGTCCTTCTTCACCTGGAACGGCGCGTAGGGAAGGTGGGTGCAGGTCTTGAGCGTCCCGGAGGAGACCAGCTCCAGGCCGCCGGACCCCTTCTTCCCGTCGGATTTGGTGCTGGTGCACCCCGCCAGGACGACGATGGCCGCGGTGGCGGCTATGACAGGCAACGCGGAGCGAGCGGACACCGGTCCTCCAGGGCGGGATGAAGATCAACCAAGCCGGACGTGCTGCGAGTTGGCCCGCATCCTGCCACCGGTCAGGGGCGCTGACACCGCCGCTTTCGGTTGCGTCTGTGTAACGCCTTCAACCCGCGTACCCGCCGGCGGTCCCTTTTCCCTCCGTCCGCTCAGCGGCCGAGGCAGGCCGCCACCTCGGTGATGACCTCCGGACCGACCCGGCAGCAGCCGCCGATGAGCCGGGCGCCCGCCGCGGCCCACCCGGCGACCCGGTCGGCATGGAAGGCCGGGCTGCCGTACCACGCCCGCGCCCCGGCGTCCCAACTCTCCCCGCTGTTGGGGTAGACCACCACCGGCTTGCCGGTGACGCGTGCCGCGAGCTCCACCGCACGGTCCGCATCCTCCGGCGCGCAGCAGTTCACCCCCACCGCGATCACCTCGTCCGCCTCCGCGGCCGCCGCGAAGGCCTCCGCCAGCGGCTGTCCGGCCCGCGTACGGTCGCCCGCCACGCTGTACGACAGATACGCCGGAACGCCCAGCCCGCGCACGGCCCGGAGCAGCGCACGGGCCTCTTCGGCGTCCGGCACCGTCTCCAGCGCCAGCACATCCGGCCGCGCCGCGGCCAGCACCTCCAGCCGCGGCCGGTGGAAACGCTCCAGCGCGTCCACCGACAGGCCGTAGCGGCCGCGGTATTCGGACCCGTCCGCCAGCATCGCCCCGTAGGGACCCGCCGACGCCGCGACATACAGCGGCCCGGCGATCCCGCCCGCCTCCGCATGCCCCGCCGCCTCGCGGGCCAGCTCCACGCTCCGCCCGATCAGCTCGGCGGCCCGCGCGGCCCCGGTGCCGCGCCGCGCGAAGCCCTCGAACGTCGCCTGATAGCTGGCGGTGATCGCGACCCGCGCCCCCGCCTCGTAGTACGCCAGATGCGCCCGTACGAGCGCCTCCGGGTCCTCGGCGAGCAGCCGGGCCGACCACAGCGCATCGCTGAGGTCGTGTCCGGCGGACTCCAGCTGATTGGACAGCCCGCCGTCCAGTACGAGCGGCCCCGCGGCGAGGGCGTCGGTGAACGACGGGGACGTGCTGACCATGGTGCGGTGCCTTTCGGTGCTGCCTGATGTGCCGCTGTCCTGGCGGCGCCCGTTGCGGCCACTTCGGCCGCTTCTCCTGGCCGTTGCCCGGCCTCTCCTGGGATCGTAACGCCGCTCGCGCGGCCTCAGCCCAGCGACGAGAACACGAAGGAGAACCGCGCCGGCGCCACCTCCAGCCCGTGCTGCGGCAGCACGCCCGGCCCGCACGACTTGCTGCCGATGCCGTGGTGCGCATGGTCGAGATGCAGCCACAGCCGGTCGCCCGGCGTGAGATCGGTGGTGTGCCGGGCCGCGGTCAGCTCCTCCACCGGCCAGGGGCGGGCGGTGAAGGAGAAATGCGGGTCGCCCTCGATCCGCAGGCCCGCGCCGTTGCTGCCGGTCAGTTGGGCCCAGCGCACATCGGGCCGCGCGCCGTTCTCCTGTGGCCGGACGTACGGCGTCTGCAGCGCGTCCACCGGCATCGACCAGCGGCCCACCCGCGCCGCGGCCAGGGTGTCGGGATAGCCCTCGCCGGGCCCGCCGCCGAACCACTCCGCCTGCCGCAGGATCCCGCACACCGCCATCCCCACCCCGAGCCGCGGCAGCGGGCAGGGCCAGTCGCCCTCCGGGTCGACGGCCACCTCCAGGCGCAGCAGATCCTGTGTGGCCGTCCAGCGGTAGACGGTGCGCAGCGCCAGTTCCGTGGCGGCCGGGGCCACCCGGCTGCGCACCACCAGGGCGTCGGGCCCGGCCTCGACGGCGTCGGTGCGATGCCGCATCCGGTGCAGCCCGATCCGCCGCCACTCGGCGGCCGGGTGCGGCCCCGGATGCCAGGCCGCGCCCTCGTCGTTGTCGGTCGGCGCTCGCCACACTTCCAGGCGCGGGCCGCTGAGCTGCACGCCGTCCAGATAGCGGAGCGTGCCGGTGGTGGCGTCGAAGGTCCCCGGGCCGAAGACGATCAGATTGCCCTCGCCGCGGCGGGGGGCCGCGCGTACCCGGTCGGCCGGCGGGAGGGCGGCCCGCGGGAGTACGGGGGCGGGCAGCTGGCCCCAGGCGACCTCGTGGCCGGTGTCCGCCCAGGGGGTGTCCTCGGCGAGGACCGCCTGGACCGTCCACCAGGCCTCCCCGGTGTCGTCGTCCGCCACCGGCGGCGCCGACAGCTCGACCTCGGCCGACTCGCCGGGCGCCAGCGGCGGCACCTCGAGCCGGCCGTGGCCGCGCCCTTCGCCCGCCACCTCGTACCGCCAGCGGAACGCGAGATGTCCGAGCCCGGCGAAGTCGTGGAGATTGGTGATCCGGACCCGGCCCGCCCCGCCGCGGCCGCCCGGCACCCCCTCGATCCGTACCGGCTCGATGACCTTCTTGAACTCCACCAGGCCGGGGGAGGGAATCCGGTCGGGAAAGACCAGCCCGTCGCAGACGAAGTTGCCGTCGTGCAGCTCCTCGCCGAAGTCGCCGCCGTAGGCGTGGAATACCTCGCCGTCGGGCGTCAGCTGCCGCAGCCCGTGGTCGATCCACTCCCAGACGAACCCGCCCTGACAGCGCTCATACCTCTCGAACAGCCGCTGATACTCGCTCAGCCCGCCCGGACCATTGCCCATCGCATGCGCGTACTCGCAGAGGATGAAGGGGAGTTGGCGGCGGCGCGCGTCCAGCGCGGGGTCGGGCAGCGGCTCCTCGGCACGCCGTCCGATGCGTTCCACCTCGGCATGATCGGCGTACATCCGGGAGTAGACATCGGTATCGGCGCAGCTGCGGTCGCCCTCGTAGTGCAGCGGCCGGGACGGGTCGCGCTCCCGCATCCAGTCGGCCATCGCGGACAGCCCGCGGCCCGTGCCGCACTCATTGCCCAGCGACCACAGGACGATGGCGGGGTGGTTCTTGTCCCGCTCGACCATCCGACGGGCGCGGTCCAGCAGCGCCGGCCGCCAGCGCTCGTCGTCGACCGGATTGTCCCGCCAGCCCTGCTGGGCGAAACCGTGGGTCTCCAGATCGCATTCGTCGATGACCCACAGGCCCAGTTCGTCGCAGAGGTCGAGGAAGGCGGGGTGCGGGGGGTAGTGGCTGGTGCGGACCGCGTTGATGTTGTGCCGCTTCATCAGCACCAGATCGCGGCGCATCGCCTCCGGGCCCATGGTCCGCCCGTAGCGTGGATGGAACTCATGGCGGTTGACGCCCCGCAGCAGGATGCGGCGGCCGTTGACCTTCAGCAGGCCGTCCTCGACACGGACGGTACGGAAGCCGATCCGCAGCGGGATCCGCTCGCCCGGGGTGACCAGCTCGCCGTCGTAGAGATGCGGCCGCTCGGCGGTCCAGGGGTGCACCGGCACCGTCGCGCTCTCCCCGGTCGCCAGGTCGAGCCCGAGCTGCGGGACGATCACCCGGCCGGCGGGCGCGCACTCCACGCGGAGCGTGCCCTCGCCCGTTTCATGATCGAAATCGGCGTGCACGAAGTGGTCGGTGACCGAGCCCTGAGGGCGGCGGTGCACCGAAACGTTCCGGAAGATGCCGGGCAGCCACCACTGGTCCTGGTCCTCCAGATAGCTGCCCGATGACCACTGATGGACCCGCACCGCCAGGACGTTGCGGCGCGGCCGCAGCAGAGGCCCGACCTCGAACTCGTGCGGCAGCCGGCTGCCCTTGAAATGCCCCAGCTCCTGCCCGTTGAGCCACACCCGGGCGCAGGACTCCACCCCGCCGAAGTGCAGCACCGCCGGACCCTCGCCCCACCCCTCGGGCAGATCGAAGACATGGCGGTGGTCGCCGGTCGGATTCTCGTCCGGTACCCGCGGGGGATCGACCGGAAAGGGGTAGGCGGTGTTGGTGTACGCGGGCGCGCCGAAGCCCTTGAGCGCCCAGGTGCCGGGCACCCGCAGATCCTGCCACTGGGCATCGTCGAAGTCCGGCCGGGCGAACGAGTCGTCCTCGGCGCCGGCGGTCGCCGACAGCCGGAACCGCCAGGTGCCGTGCAACGAGATCCGGGCGGCATCCGACTGCGCGTACCAGGCGCGCGGCGGCAGCGCCCCGCTACCGGGTGAGCGGTCTTCGTAGTACGGGGGGAGGTGGTCCTCGCGTCCGGGGCGGTGCGGTGCGCGGTCCGTCGTGTCGGCGGTCCCTGGCGGCTGTCCGTGCGGCGTCTGCTGCGGCGCGTGCTGCGAAGTACCGGTCACTGGTCCTCCTGCTGCGGGCGACTTGCCTGGCGGTGGGGGATCGGTTCAGCGAATCACGACCGGCAGCACGGCGCAGCCGGATGGGGCGGATTGGGCCAGGCGGGTCCGGCGACGGGCCGCCCGGCGGCCCGCCCCGGCCCGCCCTCAACGCTCCGTCGGCAACCCCGCCAGCGCGCCCGCCGGATCGTCCGTGGCCGGACCCGCGGGCACCCACTGCCCGTCTTCCTTGCGATACGGCCACCAGCGGCCGTCCCGCCCGTAGCGCAGCTGGGCGCCGCCGCCGACCACCGTCCAGCGGTTGCGGGTGGCCCGCAGCCGAGGCCGGGCCTCGCCGTCCTCCCAGGCGGCCGCGAGCCGGTCGGTCGCCCGTGCCAGTGCCTCCGGCTCCGGCGACCACTCCTCCTCCAGGACCGCGAGCCCGGCCGTACCACCCAGCCGCCAGGCCCGTACGGCGAGCGCCAGACCCCGCGCGCCGCGCCCCGAACCGGCGGCCAGGCGCGCGGATATCTGCTCCCCGGGAGCGGCCGCAGCCAGTCGCACCGCATCCTGGGCGGGCGACAGCGCGGGCGCCGGCGGGCTGTCCGGGTGCCAGGTGGCGAGCGCCTCCGCCAGCAGCCGCTGGGCGCGCGCCGCCGCGTCAGCTATCAGGAACTCCAGGGCGGCCACGTCCACTCCGGGCGCGGGCGGGGTGCCGCCGCCGAGGACCGGCGCGCGGCCCGGCGTCTCGACGGCCGGTGGCGGCGCGGGCAGCGGCGGCAGAATGTCGCGCGCCGCATACGCCTCGGCGGCCGACACCCCCATGACGGGCCGGGCCTCCCCGGCCGCCGGCGTCTCGGCCCGCGACGCGCTGCGCGCCTGCAGCTCCTCCAACAGCTCCCGCTCTCCCCGGCCACGCAACAGCAGCAGTACGAAAGGGTCCTGGTCCAGCAACCGCGCCACCTGATAGCACAGCGCGGCCGAATGAGCGCAGTGATCCCACGCCCCGCAGCTGCACTCCGACTCCAAGTCGCCTATGCCCGGCAGGAGTTCGATGCCCGCGGCGGACGCGTCCTCGACCAGGACCGGGGGCATGTCTCGGTCCAGCAGCGCCGCGATGTGTCCGGCCCGGTCGGCGACCATGTCCAGGAAGCGGTCCCAGTCCGCCGGGCTCAACCGCTCCAGCAGCACATCGGAACGATGCCGGGTGTGGTCGCGGTCCTGAACGACGGCCGTGATCCGGCCGGGCCGCACCGAGACCGCACCGACCGCACCGGCGCGCGCATGCTGCCTGCCCAGCTTCAGCTGCGCGCCGTCCAGCGCGGTGTCCTCCAGCGCCTTGAGCCACGCCTGCCCCCACCAACTCCGCGCGAAGGCCTCGCTGCGCGCCGCCGGGAGCGCCGCGAAGGTCCGCTCGGGCCCGTACGTCTCTCCGGGAGTGTTCATCCCGCCCCGCCTCTCCCTCTCTCCCGGTGTGCTCATCGCTCGCTCCCCCGCAAGGTGACCAGGTCCGCCAGCTCGGCGTCGGTGAGCTCGGTCAGCGCCGCCTCGCCCGACCCCAGCACCGCATCCGCCAACTGCTGCTTACGGGAGAGCATCTCGGCGATCCGGTCCTCGATCGTGCCCTCCGTGATCATCCGGTGGACCTGCACCGGCTGGGTCTGCCCGATGCGGTAGGCGCGGTCGGTGGCCTGCGCTTCGACGGCCGGATTCCACCACCGGTCGAAGTGCACCACATGCGAGGCCCGGGTGAGATTCAGGCCCGTACCGGCCGCCTTCAGCGACAGCAGGAATACCGGCGCTGCACCTTCCTGGAACCGCCGCACCATCTCCTCGCGCCGCGCGACCGGCGTCCCGCCGTGCAGGAACTGGGTGGGCACCCCACGGGCCGCCAGATGCCGCTCCAGCAGCCGGGCCATCTGCACATACTGCGTGAACACCAGCACGCTCGCACCCTCCGCGAGGAGGGTGTCCAGCAGCTCGTCCAGCAGCTCCACCTTCCCTGAACGTCCGGCGATCCGTGGCGAGTTCCCGGCCGGCCCGCCGTCTTCCTGCGCTTCCTTCAGATACTGCGCGGGGTGGTTGCAGATCTGCTTGAGCGAGGTGAGCAGCTTGACCACCAGCCCCCGCCGCGCGAACCCGTCCGTCCCGGCGATATCGCTGAGCCCCTCGCGCACCACGGCCTCGTACAGCCCGGCCTGCTCCTTGGTCAGCGCCACCGCCCGGTCCGTCTCCGTCTTGGGCGGCAGCTCGGGGGCGATCCCCGGATCGGACTTGCGGCGGCGCAGCAGGAACGGCCGCACCAGGCGGGCCAGCCGCTCGGCCGCCGGTCCCGCCTCGGCGGACGCCGCGGGCCCGCCCTCGATGACCTGCGCATAGCGCGTACGGAACCGGCCCAGGGGCCCCAGCAGCCCGGGGGTCGTCCAGTCCAGGATCGCCCACAGCTCCGACAGGTTGTTCTCCACCGGGGTGCCGGTCAGCGCGACCCGGGCCTTGGCGGGGAGGGTGCGCAGCGCCTTGGCGGTCGCGGAGAACGGATTCTTGATGTGCTGCGCCTCGTCGGCCACGACCAGACCCCAGCCCGCCTCCGCCAGCCTCCCGGCATCGAGCCGCATCGTGCCGTAGGTGGTGAGCACGAACTCGCCGTCGGCCAGGTCCGACAGGCTGCGCCGCGCGGCATGGAAGCGGCGCACGGGCGTGCCCGGCGCGAACCTCTCGATCTCCCGTTGCCAGTTGCCCATGAGGGAGGTGGGGCACACCACGAGCGTGGGGCCCGCCGAGGCGGGATGGGTCTGCCGTTGCAGATGGAGCGAGATGAGGGTGATGGTCTTGCCCAGCCCCATGTCGTCGGCGAGGGTGCAGCCCAGCCCCAGCGAGGTCATCCGGTGCAGCCAGCCGAGCCCGCGCAGCTGGTAGTCGCGCAGCGTCGCGGCGAGCGCGGCGGGCTGCTCGAGCGGCGTGGCCTCCGCGCGCTCCGGATCGGCGATCCGGTCGCGCAGCTCGGCCAACCAGCCGGACGCCGCGACGCTCACCCGCCGGCCGTGGTCGTCCTCCGTGGTCCCGGTGAGCGCGGCGCCGAGCGCGTCCAGCGGCGTGACCTTGCGGTCCTGGTGGTCGCGGGCGGCGCGCACCGCCTCCGGGTCGATCAGCACCCACTGGTCGCGCAGCCGTACCAGCGGCCGGCCGGCCTCCGCGAGCCGCTCCAGCTCCGCCTTGTCGATCTCCTGGCCGCCCACCGCGAAACGCCAGCTGAACGAGAGCAGCGCGTCGGCGGACAGCAACGAGGGCAGCCCGGACGCGGTCCCGTCCATGCCTGATGGGGCCCCGTCCACGGAGTCGGGCGGTCCCACCACCGCCCGGCCGGTCAGCTCCCGCGCCAGATCCTTGGGCCAGTGGACCCGTACACCGGCTGCGGCCAGCGCGCGTCCGGCCGGGCCGAGCAGCTCGGCGACCTCGTCGTCGGCCAGCGGCAGCGCGTCCGGGACCGCAGCGGACAGCAGCGGGGTGAGCGGCGACCAGGTGCCGGCCGCCCGCCGGAGCGTGAGCAGGGTGTCCATCCGGGCCCGCGGCCCGAACGCCTGCCCCGCCGAGGACGCACCGGCCCAGACCTCGGCGGCGTCCGCCACCAGCGTCGGATCGGTCAGGCTGTGCAGCTGGAGAACGCCGGTGAAGGCCGGCCGGTCCGCCGTGTCCATCCCGTGCACCTCCACCCGGAGCGAGAGCCGCACGCCCGCGTCATGGCCCGCCGCGACGTCCGCGGCCCAGGCGCGCTGCTCGGGGATGTGCTGCGGTGCGGGGGCCGCGAAGGCCGGCCCGGCGGCGGCCGACACCGCTGCGGGGGCGCGCGGCAGGCCGTCGGCGACCGCGTCCAGGAAAGCCCGCAGGTGACGCTCCGGCTCGGGCAGTTCGAGCGGGTCGGTGTCCGGGAGGGGCGAGGCGTGCGCGTACGGCGGCATGGCGGCGGCGAGGTCGCGCAGCCGCTCGATGTCGGCCGGGTCCAGCGGGCCCAGCCGCCAGGCGTCGTAGTCGGCGGCGCTCAGTCCGGGCAGCAGCCGGCCGCGGGCGGCGAGCTGCAGCGCCAGCACACAGGCGGCACCCCAGAAGGCGGCGGCCGGGTCGGCGCCGCGGGTGGCACGGGCACGGGTCAGAACGGGCATCGCCGCGGCCACGGGCAGGATCACGGCGGGGACGGCGGCCACGTACACCTCGCCATCGGCGTCCGGGAGGGCGAGGGAGAGCTCTTCCAGCGTCGCTCCGTTGCTGTCGCCGTAGCTGTCGCTGTCGGCGGCCGCGATGGGCTCGCCGTCGGGCCGCCAGAACGCGACCCGTCCGGCGCGGGGCGGGTCGCCGGGCAGGAAGACCGCCGCGCAGCGGGCGAGCTCGGTGAGATGCGCGGCCGGGACCGCGGGGAGGAATGCCACTGGCCCGAGAACTCCTCAAGTTTGACTACTGGCGCCTGGAGCGCCCGAGAGTACAGGACCGAATGGCATTCGATGGAACCTGCGAAGCGGATCCGGCGTTCAATGGAATACACAGAGCGCGGCGCGGGCCGCGGAAGGGGCGTGAAGGATGTCCACACAGGCGAAGGTCGCGGTCGGCGGCATCGCGGTGGGAGTGATTCTGCTGTGGCTGCTGCCCTTCTGGGCGGCCCTCTTGGTCATGATCGGGGTGCCGGCCGTCGCCTATCTGACGCTCGATTCCTCGCAGCGGCGCCGGCTGCGCCGGGTCACCCGCAAGGAAATAGGGCGCTGAGGGACGGGGCCGGGGCGCGGCGGCCCGGACGAGGCCGGCGAGGCCTCGCGCCGGTGCCGGCCACCGCCCCGGGCCCCTCGGCCGCCGGGCCTCAGGAAGGCCGTACCGCCAGCTCGTCCAAGGACGACAGCAGCCCCGGAAGTTCGGGCCCCCGGCCCACCGGATGCACCTCGCCGGGCTCCTCGTCCAGCAGCACGAACGCGATGTCGTCGGTGCGGGCCACCATGCTCCAGCCCGGCCCGTCCACCCGCAGCGTGCGCGCCTCGCCCGCCGCGAACGACGACCGCACCCGGCCGGGTGGCGGTGGCTGCGTCAGATACCCGCGCGCCTCCTCCAGCACCCGCTGTACGCCCTTGTGCTTGCCCTCGCCCGGCTCGGCGAAGGCCTCCTCGTCGTCCACCTGCTCGCGCCACGACGCCCACTGCAGCGCGATCTCGTCCGCGCCCAGCCGGCGCTGGGCGGGGCCCCAGCCCTCGGCGTCCGGCGGGGAGAGCGGCGCCGGGTCCCCCTCCTGCGGCGCCGGGTCGTGCGGCGCGGACACCTCGGGCGCCGACACGGCAAGGGCGAGGGGCCAGCCGGGCAGCGCCCCGACGATGGTGCTCTCGCTGGGCGAGAGGTCGTACTCCATGCCGCAGTCCCAGGCCGCGATCGCGCAGGCCACCAGCGACACGTCCTCCGTCGCCACGGTCCAGCGCGCGCCGTTGCCGTCCTGCCCGAGGACCAGCCCGTAGCCCTCGGCATAGGGCTCGAGCCCGAGGCCGGCGCACACCTCGGGGTAGTCGTCGCCCAGCACGCTCGGGAACTGCGCAGGAGTCAACAGCACCGCCGTCAGCACGAACAGCTGGTCGCCGGCGCTGTCTGTGCTCTCGGTCGTGGGCACTCGGGGCCTCCCTATCCGATCGATCCGGAATCCATCGGCGCACCTTAATTGGCTGGGTAGCGCCTTGTCACCCGCCGTACGCTGCACGCATGTGTATCTACAGCAGCACGACGCACGCAGTGTGCCTGGACTGCCGCCTCGCCTACAAAAGGCCGGCGACCTCGCAGGAGCCGGGTTCCTGCCCGCAGTGCCGTGCCGAGCTGATCAATGCGGGTGCCGACCTGGAGGTCCCCAAGAAGCGCGACAGCGCCGGCTGGCGCGCGCTGACGGCCGTACTGCGCTCCGGGCTGACCTTCCACGGCGGCTGCTGCGGTACGGGACCCGGCTACCGCCCGCGCACCCCGCGCGAGATCCGGGAGCGGCTGGCCCTCGCCGAGCGCACCGGCATGCCGGTCAAGCAGGCGCTGTCCGTGCCGGACCCCACGCTGACGGACCGTTACGGCGCCACCGGCAGTCCGAGCAGCTCGCGGGCGACCCTCAGCGGCGGCTGCTGACGCTCCCGCGCCAGCGCGATCACCGCCCGGCAGGCCAGCTCGTTGACCCCAAAGGCGAGCGCCTCCGGCGACACCCAGGCCGCGGCTTCCGCGCCGCGTTCCTCGTCGTTCTCCGCGCCCGCCGCCACGTGCACCGCCGCCGCCTCGAACAGATTGTGCGCCCGCCCCGTGTGCGCGGGTCTGACCCCGCGAAATCTCCGGGGAATGTCGCGTATGAATCCGGCCATTTCCACTCCTGATCCGCCGCCCTGCACTCGTTGAAGTGTGCCCAAAGCGCATAAAGTTGGAACTTCGGCGGGCGAAGGGACGGACACCAGGTGCGGCGCTATGACTGGCTGAAGGAGATCCGGCGGCTCGATCCGGAACAAGATTTCCTGCGGATCTACCGCATCACCGCGACCCATGAATTCCCCTGGGACATCACCAGGGCCCTGGAATTGGCGCTCTACCGCACCTATGCCGTGCCCGGCATCGGCCGACTGCTGGCCGAAACCGCGGAACTGACGGACCGTACGCAAAAGCGCTACGACGACACCGCTCTCCTTCTGGACGCCGTCCTGGAGCACGGCTTCGACGGGACGGACGGCCGGACGGCGATCCGCCGGATGAACCAGATGCACCGCAGCTACGACATCAGCAACGACGATATGCGCTATGTCCTGTGCACCTTCGTGGTGGTGCCCAAACGCTGGATCGACCAGTACGGCTGGCGCCGGCTGAGCGAGCACGAGAAGCGCGCCATAGCGGCCTATTACCGCACCCTCGGGCGCCATATGGGGATCACCGAAATCCCGGAGACCTTCGAGGATTTCGAGCGCTGTCTGAATGCCTACGAGGACGCGCACTTCGGCTGGGACGAGGGGGCCCGGCGGGTATCGGACGCCACGCTGGGCCTGATGGCGGGCTGGTACGGCCCGCTCGCCCCGGTGGTGCGCGGCGCGAGTATGGCCCTCCTGGACGACTCCCTGCTGGCCGCCTTCCGCTACCCGCAGCCCAAACCCGCCGTCCGGAAGGCGGTGCACGGTGCCCTCAAGCTGCGCGCCCGGGCCGTGCGGCTGCTCCCGCCCCGCCGGAAGCCGCACTACGCCCGCCAGAACCCCGAGATCAAGGGATACCCCAACGGGTTCCGGGTCGCCGAACTCGGCACCTTTCCCGCCGCGCGAGGGACCGGCGGCTGCCCGGTCCCGCACACCGAGGACCCGGCTCCCCGGTGAGCGGCGGGGCGCGTCACCCCTGGCGGACCGCCAGCGCCAGATAGCGGGCGTCCTCATCCACGTACCGGACGAGGTCCCAGCCGCTGCCCGCCAGGAGGGGCCGCAGATTCGGCTCCGCCCTGAGGTCGCCGGGGGTGATCGGGCGGCCCTTGCGCGCGGCGAGCGCCGCCCGGCCGATGGGATGGAAGAGGGCCAGCCGGCCACCGGGACGCACGGTCCTGGCGAGTTCGGCGAGGCCGCCCGCCGAGTCCGGCAGATGCGAGACGAGACCGGCGGCGAAGACGCCGTCCAGCGCCCCGTCGGGCAGCGGAAGCCGGGTGACGTCGGCGAGCAGCAGACCCGCGGAGCGGTCCCGACCGGCCCGTACGGCCTGGTGCAGCATCTCCGGGGTGAGATCCACGCCCAGCACCGTCCCACGCGGCCCCACGGCCGTCCGTAGCGCGGGCAGGGCGCGCCCCGTACCGCAGCCGGCGTCCAGGACCTGGTCGCCCTCCTGGAGGCCCAGTTCGGCGACGCCCGCGGCATAGGCGGGGCCGTCGTCGGGGAACTTGGTGTCCCAGCCCGCGGCGCGCGGCCCGAAGAAGGCACGGACGTCGTCCGGCCGGTCGGCGTGGTGGTCGGTCATCGGTCTCCTCGGGGGGCGGAACGGTCGGCGAGCGGCGCGGTGACGGCGTACAGGACGCCCGCGACGATCAACGCCACCACGACGCCGAGGTTCATGGCGCCCAGCGTGCCATGCGCGGCGCCGTCGCTGAGCAGGAAGCCCACGGCCTTGGCGAGGTGCGGGTCGGCGGAAGTGATCAGACCGAGGCCGACGGCGGTGGCCAGGACGAGCGAGAGCACCGCGGGCCATCCCAGGGCCCGTACGGACGCGGGATCGAAACCCGACCGGCGGCGGCGCCACTGCTCCACCAGGAACACCGCCGTCCAGGCGGCCATTGCCACCCCGATGATCGACAGGAAGGCCTGGAACGTGGCGAAGAAGCTGGGCGAGACGAACAGGACGTACCACCCGCCGCCGGCCATCAGTACACCGTCCACCAGGACGGCGAGATGGCGTCGGATCGGGACGCCCAGGGCCAGCATCGACATGCCGGAGCTGTAGATGTCCATGATCGCCCCGGAGGCGAAGCCCCCGATGGCGGTGAGCAGATACGGCACGAGGAACCAGGTCGGCAGCTCGGCCGCGAGCGCGCCCACCGGGTCGGCGGCCGCGGCCTCCGCGAGTTCGGGGTCACCGGAGTTCAGCAACACCCCGAAGACCAGCAGCACCACGGGGGCCAGCACCCCGCCGAGGGTCGTCCATGCGGCGATGCCCCGCCCGCTGCTGGTCCGCGGCAGGTAACGACTGTAATCGGCGCCGCAGTTGACCCAGCCCAGCCCCAGCAGCGTCATCGCGAAGATGATGCCGCCGATGAACGTACCGAGATCGCCCGGTGCGCCGCCGACCAGCGTGGAGGGATCGATGCGGTCGGCCATCAGCACCATGTACACCACGGTCATCAGGGTGATCGCCGCGGTCAGATACTTCTGCACCCGCATGATCAGCGCGTGCCCGAAGATCCCGACGACCACCACCGACACCGCCGTCACCCCGAAGCACAGCGCCTGTCCCGCCGTGGTCGGCGTCGTCCCGTCGGCCCGCGCGAAGGTGCCGGGTGAGATACGCGCCAGGATGACGGCTCCGCCCAGCGAGGAGAGCGCGACCAGCACGGTCTCCCAGCCGACGTTGGAGACGTAACTGAACAGCGTGGGCAGCTTGTTGCCCTGCCGCCCGAAGGAGAGCCGGCCGATGGCCATGGTGGGCGCGCCCGTGCGCGCCCCGGCTATGGAGATCAGGCCGACCAGGACGAACGACAGCACATAGCCGATGGCCCCGGTGACGATCGCCTGCCACGGGTTGAGCCCGAGGCCCATGAGGTAGCTGCCGTACGCGATGGACAGCAGGGACAGCCCGGACGCGGCCCAGGGCCAGAACAGGGAGCGGGGCGTGCCGTGCCGCTCCGACTCCGGAACCGGATTGATCCCGTTGCGTTCGACGGAACCGGCCGAGAGGTGCGTATCGCCGCCGCCACCCGCCGGCTCCCGCGTCTGCTGCTGCGTCATGAGCTCATGATCCCGCACGGCGGGGAACCGGCAGCGGGCGCCGGACGTTCCGCGACCAGAACCGTCCGGGAGAGCACAACGACCGGTCCCCGGCGGGCCGGACGATACGACGGAACGCACCGCTCCGAACGCAACAACCCGAACTCCTGACGGTTTTGTTGAAATCGAAGGTAATCGCGATCAGTCGGCGGTACGGTCCTCGCCATGGATTTCCGGACGGCACTCTGCCGCCGGGGGCTCCCCTCGTCGAGCCCTGCATCCGAACACCCCCGTGACGTGCGTGACCCGCATTCAGGAGGAGACGTCTGATGAACGCTGCACGAGGGGCCCAGGAGGGCGCGACCCCGGGCCCCGACTCCGAGCTGGGCCTGAAGATCTTAGTCGCGGGCGGCTTCGGAGTGGGCAAGACAACCCTGGTGGGATCGGTCAGCGAGATCCGTCCGCTGCGCACCGAGGAGCGGCTCACCGAGGCGGGGGAGTCGGTGGACGACACCGGGGGCGTGGAGGGCAAGAGCACCACCACGGTGGCCATGGACTTCGGCCGCATCACCATCCGGCAGGGCCTGTCCCTCTACCTCTTCGGCACCCCGGGCCAGGGCCGCTTCTGGTTCCTGTGGGACGACCTGTCGGACGGTGCGCTGGGCGCCGTGGTGCTGGCCGACACCCGGCGCCTGGCGGACTGCTTCCCGGCGGTGGACTACTTCGAGCGCCGCGCCATACCGTTCCTGGTAGCCGTCAACTGCTTTGCGCAGTCGCGGTCCTATGGCGCCGATGAGGTGGCCCGCGCCCTCGACCTGGACCGTGGGACACCGGTGGTGCTCTGCGACGCGCGGGACCGCGACTCCGGCAAGGAAGTGCTGATACGGCTGGTCGAACACGCCGGTCGGCGGCACACCGCCCGGCAGCTGCATTCGGTGGGGTAGCGGGCCGGCCGCCCGGTCGCCGGACGGCCGGTCAGCCGGCGAGGTCAGCGATGGCGACGGCCTTGTCGATCCGCACGCGCACGACGAGTTCGCCCGGTACGCCGTTACGGGCGCCGTACTCCTCCGCCCGGTCCTCGCCCATGTAACGGGCCGCGATCCGGGTCGCCCAGTGCCGCACCTCGGTGAGCTCCTCGCTGATCTCCGCCGTCCCCTGGACGACCACGAAGGAGAACGGCGGCCGCTCGTCGTCCACGCACAGCGCAACTCTGCCGTCGCGGGCGAGATTGCGGCCCTTGACCGTCTCCTTCCCCGTGTTGAACACCAGCTCATCGCCGTCCATGAGGAACCACACCGGGGCGATGTGCGGGCTGCCGTCGGCCCGTACGGTCGACATCTTGCCGGTGCGGGTGCCCTCGGAAAGGAACTTCCGCCACTCGTCCTTGGTCATCTTGTGTGCCATGCCGACATCCTCCCGCCCGCCGCGGTCCGGCACGAAGTGGCACGCCGGGCCGGGACCCGCTTGCCCAGACGCCGGAGGTGGGACAGGCTGGCACGGCAGTCGCCCACTGACTGCGCACTGCCGTCCGGTCAAGGAAGCGGACGGGGATACGGGGAGGAAGCGGCATGGCACTGAGCAGCGGACTCGACTGGCTGCTGGACGACCTGACCAAGCGGGTGGAGAAAGTACGGCACGCAATGGTGCTCTCCAACGACGGGCTGGTGACCGGAGCGAGCCAGGCGCTGGAAAAGGCGGACGCCGAACATCTGGCGGCGGTCGCCTCGGGACTGCACAGCCTCGCGAAAGGCTCCGGGCTGCACTTCCGGGCCGGGCGGGTACGCCAGACCATGGTCGAGTTCGACGAGGGGATGCTGTTCGTGACGGCGGCGGGCGACGGCAGCTGCCTGTGCGTGCTGGCCGGAGCCGACGCCGACATGGGTCAGATCGCCTACGAAATGACGCTGTTGGTCAATCGCGTGGGCGAGCATCTGGCAGTCGCGGCCCGCCAGCCGGAAAGTTATCCACAGGCCTGAGGCGGGGGTTGACCGGCCGTCACACCCCGCCGCTACAGTCGTGACTGTCAGTAATCGACTGTGGTGCGGGGGAAGTGACATGACAGTGATGTGCGAAGGGCAGCAGGCGTTCGCCGTGGGGCGAGCCGCCCAGGAACTGGAGCTGAGGAGCGGCGAGTTCGAGCTGGCCACCCAGCTCGGTGAGGTACGGACGGTCCCGGCCGGGGCGGAGGACCGGCCGGGCGCCGCCGGACCGCTCGGACGGCGCCGGGTACCGGCGCAGGAGATCGCCCGGCTCCAGGCCGAGCCGGGCTTCCCGGACGTGCTCCGCGAGCGCATCCGCACGGTCGGCACGAACGAGGCGGCCGAGCTGATGCGGATCGGACCCGGACGCTTCCAGCGCCTGACCCGAGCCGGCTGCTTCGGCCCGGTCAGGTTCTATGTGAACCGCTTCGGTGCGGTGGTCTGGCTCTATCTCGCCGCCGAGATCGCCGAATTCGCCGACCGGGAGCCGGAATTGCTGCGGGGCAACACCCCGGCGGCGATGCGGGTGGTCCTCGACGGCGGACAGGACTGGCGGCCGCGGCAGTGGCGCGCCCGGCGGGTGGCGCAGCTCATGGGGCAGACGGACGACCCCTGGGAATCGGCGGCGGTGATCGCTGCCGTGCTGCCGCCGGAGGAACTGGCCTCCGTCGTCGAAGACCCCAGGGAGCGCTTACTGCTCCGCCGGCTCAGGCCCGTCTTCGCGTCCGTGATGACGGCGACCGTCGCCGCCCGGGAATCCTTCGAACGGGTCCTGGCGGCGGAGGAGTTCGACGAGGTGATGTGGTACCGCGTCAATCTCACCAGGGCCCTCGAAGCCGCCCGCAAGGAAGACCCGGGGCGGCATCGGAGCCCGGTGGTACGGCAGCCCGCGAGGGAGCGGAATCAGCCGCCGAGCTTTCGGAACAGTCCCTCCTGGACGACCGAGACCAGCATCCTGCCCTCGCGGTCGTAGATCCGTCCGCGGGCCAGGCCCCGGCCGCCGGTGGCGATCGGGGACTCCTGGTCATAGAGGAACCACTCGTCCGCGCGGAACGGACGGTGGAACCACATCGCATGGTCGAGCGAGGCCATGTCGAAGCCCCGAGGCCCCCACAGCGGCTCGATCGGGATGCGGACGGCGTCCAGCAGCGTCATATCGCTGGCGTAGGTCAGCGCGCAGGTGTGCACCAGCGGATCGTCACCCAACGGCCCCACCGCGCGCATCCATACGGCACTGCGCGGCTCCGCACCGTCGATCTCGTCCGGCGTCCAGCGCAGCCGGTCGACATACCGGATGTCGAACGGCTGCCGCCGGGCGAACCGCTCCAGGGCCTCGGGCAGATCGCCCAGGTGCTCGCGGACCTCGTCCGCGACCGTGGGCAGGTCCTCCGGGGCGGGCACCTCCCGGCGCATCGGCAACTGATGATCGAAGCCGGCTTCCGGCTGATGGAAGGAGGCGGTCAGATTGAAGATCGTGCGTCCCTGCTGGACGGCGACGACCCGGCGGGTGGTGAAGGACCGCCCGTCACGGACCCGCTCGACCTGGTACACGATCGGCACTCCGGGCCGGCCCGGCCGGAGGAAGTACGCGTGCAGCGAGTGGACCGGGCGGTCACCTTCCGTCGTCCGCCCGGCCGCCACCAGCGCCTGGCCCGCGACCTGCCCGCCGAAGACTCGCTGGAGGCTTTCCTGCGGACTTCGGCCCCGGAAGATGTTCACCTCGATCTGCTCGAGATCCAGCAGATCCACCAGCCTCTCGGCGGGATTGGTCATGACCGGTGGCCCTCCGTCGCATCCCTCGACGGCCTCGGTCGAAGCCGTCTCCTCACAGCTGCCCCACATCGGTGACGCGCACCACCGCACGCCCCTCCTCGTCGGAGGCGGCCAGATCCACCTCCGCGGAGATGCCCCAGTCGTGATCACCGTTCGGGTCGGCGAAAGTCTGCCGTACCTTCCACAGCCCGTGCGCGGCATCCTCCTCAATTGCCAGCAGCTTCGGACCGCGCGCGTCCGGGCCGGTGCCCAGGTCGTCGTATTCGTCCCAGTAGGCGTCCATCGCGTCGCCCCAGGCGTCCGCGTCCCAGCCGGAGTCGGCATCCATCTCGCCGAGCTCCTCGACCTTGTCCAGCGCCGCCAGCTCCACCCGGCGGAACATCGCATTGCGCACCAGCACCCGGAACGCACGGGCATTGGCCGTGATGGGCCGGACCTGATCCGCCCTCTCCTGCGCCTGATCCGCCGTCTCCTCCTCGGGATTGGCGAGCTGCTCCCATTCATCCAGCAGGCTGGAGTCCACCTGCCGCACCATTTCGCCCAGCCAGGCGATGATGTCCTGGAAGTCCTCGGACTTCAGGTCGTCCGGCACGGTGTGATCCAGCGCCTTGAACGCACTCGCCAAGTAGCGCAGCACGATCCCCTCGGTGCGCGCCAGCTCGTAGAACGACGTGAACTCCGTGAAGGTCATGGCGCGTTCGTACATGTCCCGGATGACGGACTTCGGCGACAGCGGATGGTCGCCCACCCACGGATGGCTCCGGCGGTAGAGGCCGTAGGCGTGGGAGAGCAGCTCGTCCAGCGGCTTGGGGTACTCGACGTCCATGAGCCGCTCCATGCGGTCCTCGTACTCGACGCCGTCGGCCTTCATCTGGGCGACCGCCTCGCCCCGGGCCTTGTTCTGCTGCGCGGCCAGGATCTGCCGGGGATCGTCGAGCGTGGACTCCACGACCGAGACCATGTCCAGCGCGTAGGACGGCGACTCGGGGTCGAGGAGATCGAACGCGGCCAGCGCGAAGGTGGACAGCGGCTGGTTGAGCGCGAAGTCCTGCTGAAGGTCGACGGTCAGCCGGACGATCCGGCCCTCCGCGTCCGGCGTCTCGAGCCGCTCCACGATCCCGCCGTCCACCAGCGACCGGTAGATCGCGATGGCCCGGCGGATGTGCCGCAGCTGGTTGCGGCGCGGCTCGTGGTTGTCCTCCAGCAGCTGACGCATCGCCTCGAAGGCATTGCCCGGCCGCGCGATCACCGACAGCAGCATCGCGTGAGTGACCCGGAAACGGCTGGTCAGCGGCTCGGGGTCGGAGGCGATGAGCTTCTCGAAGGTGTTCTCGCCCCAGTTGACGAAGCCCTCCGGCGCCTTCTTGCGTACGACCTTGCGGCGCTTCTTCGGGTCGTCGCCCGCCTTCGCCAGCGCCTTCTCGTTCTCCACGACATGCTCCGGCGCCTGCGCGACCACGAACCCCGCCGTATCGAACCCGGCCCGGCCCGCCCGGCCGGCGATCTGGTGGAACTCCCGTGCCCGCAGCGTCCGCACCCGGGTCCCGTCGTACTTCGTCAGCGCGGTGAACAGCACCGTACGGATGGGCACGTTGACCCCGACGCCCAGCGTGTCCGTACCGCAGATCACCTTCAGCAGGCCCGCCTGGGCCAGCTTCTCCACGAGCCGGCGGTACTTCGGCAGCATGCCGGCGTGGTGCACCCCGATGCCGTGCCGCACATAACGCGACAGGTTCTGACCGAACTTGGTGGTGAACCGGAAGTTCCCGATGAGCTGCGCGATCTCGTCCTTCTCGGCGCGCGTACACATATTGATGCTCATCAGCGCCTGCGCCCGTTCCACGGCGGCGGCCTGCGTGAAGTGCACGATGTAGACGGGCGACTGCCGGGTCTCCAGCAGCTCGGTGAGCGTCTCCGTCATCGGGGTGCTGCGGTACTCGTACGACAGCGGCACGGGCCGGGTCGCGGAGCGCACCACCGACGTCGGTTTGCCGGTGCGCCGGGTCAGGTCCTCCTCGAACCGCGACATGTCGCCGAGCGTCGCCGACATCAGGATGAACTGCGCCTGCGGCAGTTCCAGCAGCGGGATCTGCCAGGCCCAGCCGCGGTCCGCCTCCGCATAGAAGTGGAACTCGTCCATGACGACCTGGCCGATGTCGGCGTGCTTGCCGTCGCGCAAGGCGATGGAGGCGAGCACCTCGGCGGTGCAGCAGATGACCGGCGCATCGGAGTTGACCGAGGCGTCGCCGGTCAGCATCCCGACGTTCTCGGTGCCGAACAGCTTGCACAGATCGAAGAACTTCTCCGACACCAGCGCCTTGATGGGCGCGGTGTAGAAGGTGACCTGGTCGTTGGCGAGGGCGGTGAAGTGCGCGCCGGCCGCCACCAGGCTCTTTCCGGAGCCGGTGGGGGTGGACAGGATGACGTTCGCACCCGAGACCACCTCGATCAGCGCCTCCTCCTGGGCAGGGTAGAGCGCGATGCCCTGCTGCTCGGCCCAGCCCGAAAAGGCTTCGAAGAGGGCATCGGGGTCGGCGTCGTTCGGCAAATGATCGATGAGGGTCACGCCCCCATACTGCCTGCCCGAAGCCCGGATCAGGGAACCGGCCGCACATATGAAGATCGGGTGGCCCCCGCGCCGGCCTCCCGAGCGGTGCCGGCGACCGGCCCGCGGCATCTGAGCTGCGACGATACGGCCCGCGGCAGCCGGGGACGAGCCCACCGCAGGGACGTCCCCTCCCTCCCGGGGACGTCCATGATCCAGACGAGGCCGGCGAACCGCGGGAAGGGTGTGTACGCCGTCGACCCGCTCCGGTATACCGAGGCGTCGCCACCGAGGCCGTCCCCGCTGCGGAGGAGACGCGGCCGGCGGCCGGCCCCATGGCTTCTACGATGGATTGCGCCGGCGAGACGTTCCCTTCCCCCGCGATCCCTCGCCACCACTGCCAGAAAACCGCTGGTCGGGAAGGCGGCGGCCGTATCGGCCGGCCGGCCCAGGGCCCCCTTGCCCGGTCCTCCGGCCGCTCGGCTTACCGTAAGGCGCCGCAAGCGAAGCCCAGGAGAGTCATGACCATCGAGCAGTCCACCTTCGGCGGGCGAATGCCCGCGAGAGCCGGCGACCTCGCGGTCGAAGGTCACGGTATCGAGCCGGTGCCGGAAAGTAACCGCTACGGAAAGCCCGGACGGCTCTTCACCGTGTGGTTTGCGCCCAATCTCACCATGAGCGGCGTTTTCACCGGCACTGTGGGTATTTCGCTGGGGCTGGACTTCTGGACCGCGCTCATCGCGATGGTGCTCGGCACGGTCGTCGGCGCGCTGCCGGCCGCCTATCTGTGCACCTGGGGCAGCCAGACCGGCACCGGCCAGCTGCCGCTGTCGCGACTGGCCTTCGGCGGCGGTGTGGCGCTGCCCGGGGTCATGCAGTGGCTCTCCTCCATCGCCTGGGACGCGCTCATCGGTCTGTTCGGCGGCGAGGCGCTGGCCCAGCTGCTCGGGTGGCCGTTCTGGCTGGGTGCGCTGGTGGTCCTGCTGCTGCAAGGCGCCGTCGGCGTCTTCGGCTACGAGGCCCTGCATCAGCTCCAGTCCTGGATGACCTTTGTGCTGGGTGCCGCCTTCCTGGTGCTCAGCATCAAGCTGCTCTCCGGCGTGCCGCTCCCCGTATCGGGCTCCGTGCACGGCGCCGACCGTGTCGGTGCCTTCGTCCTGACCAGCACCATCGCGCTGAGCCTGGCGATCTCGTGGGCGCCCTACGCCTCCGACTTCAGCCGCTATCTGCCCCGTACCACCTCGCGGCCCCGGATGTTCTGGTACTCCGTGCTCGGCATGGTGCTCTCCTACGTCTGGGTCCAGACGCTGGGGCTGTGGGGCGCCAAACTGTTCACCGACCAGACCGCCGCCGGCGTCCACGGCCTCCTGGGCGGCGGCGCCCTCGCCGCCTTCGGACTGCTGGCCATCGCGGCCGCGGCCGTATGCAGCAACGCCATGAACGACTACAGCGGCTCCCTGGCCCTCCAGGCGGCCGGCGTACGGATCCCCCGGCCCCTCGCCGCCGGCGCCGCCGCCGTGCTCGGCTTTCTGCTGGTCCTGTGGATGCACTCGGCCGACACCACGGCCCGCTTTCAAAACGTCCTGCTGTTCGTGGGCTACTGGATACCGGGCTTCATCGGCGTGGTGATCGTCGATGCCCGGCAGCGGGCCAAGGCCCGAAAGGGCGCACCGATCGACGTCGCGGCCGAGTTCGCGCGTCCCCAGCCCTGGTGGCCCGCGGCCGTCGCCTTCGTGGCCGCGTTCGCCGCCGCCGTGCCGTTCATGGACACCGCCCTCTTCGTCGGCCCGGTAGCGGCCGCGCTGCATGGCGCCGATCTTGCGTACTACGTCGCCTTCGTGGTCGCCGTCGCCGTCTATGCGCCCCTGCGGCTCATAGCCGGCACACGTGCGGCCCGGACGCCGGAAGCGGCGGGCGCCGGGGCGTAACGGGCGGCGGTGATGGACCGTTCGGAGGGGATACGGAAACGGCTGCGGCCCGGGGTACCCGCCGAGGGTAAGGGTGAGGCGACCCCTGCCGCCCTCGCCAAGGAGCCGCGCCCGTGCCTCCTCTCTGCAGCGATCCGCTGTTCCAGTCGTTCACCGAGCGGGCGCTTGCGCTGAGCACCCGCGGGGGCGCGGAGTACGGCGAGTGCGAGAAGACCGTGGGGCGGATCGTCCCGGGGGACGCCGCCGGATGGCACCGGGAATGGTCGGCGACCGCCGCGACGGTGGAGTCCTGGGCGCGCGAGAGCGACGAGCGGGGCCGCCGGGTGAGCGCCCGCGAGGCGTACCAGCGGGCGAGCACCTATTACCGCGCCTCCTACTTCCCGCTCTTCGGCGCCCCGGTCTCCCCTCGGCTGGTCGAAGCGTTCGACCACGAGAGCCGCTGCTTCGCCCGCTTCGCGGAGCTCGCGGAGCACCCCATGCGGCCGGTGGAGATCCCCTTCGAGCGCACCACCTTGCCCGGTTACCTGTGCGCGCCCCGGGACGGGGGCAAGCGCCGGCCGACGCTCATCGGCGTCAACGGCTATGACTCCAACATCCACGAGATGTACTGGTCGCACGCCGTTCCCGCGCTGCGCCGCGGCTACGCCTGCCTGCTCGTCGACGGACCGGGCCAGGGACGGTCCCTCGTCAAGGACGGCCTGACGCTCCGCCCGGACTGGGAGACCGTGCTGCGTCCCGTCGTCGATCATGCCCTGACGCTGCCGGAGATCGACGCCGAACGGATCGCCGTCATGGGCTGGAGCTTCGGCGGCGCTCTGGCTCCGCGCGCGGTCAGCGGCGAGCCGCGGATCGCGGCGCTGATCGCCGACCCCGGGCACTGGGACCCCTCGGCCTTCGCCAGGCAGCTGCCGCTGCCGCAGGACCTCAAGGAGCGGCTGTTCGAGGTGGACCCGGCGGAACTGGATCCGTACCTCGCCGGGATCGCGGACGACCCGACCCTGAACTGGAAGTTCGTCCAGCGCGGGCTGTGGGTGCACGGTCTGCGTTCGCTCGGCGAGTACGTCGTGGAGATGAGGCGCTACCGGCTCGCGGAGGTGGTGGCCGCCATCGCCTGCCCCACCCTCGTCGCGGCCGCCGAGAACGACCCGACGTCGGCGCAGGCGGAGCAGCTGTACGACGCGCTGGAATGCCCCAAGACCCTGGTCCGCTTCACGGCTGACGAGGGATCGGCCGGGCACTGCGAGAGCCGGAACCGCTCCCGGTTCGACCAGCGGGTCTTCGACTGGCTCGACGATGTGCTGGGTGTCTGAGGCCGCACCCGCGCGACCTGCGGAGATCATCTGACGCTACGCTGAGTCGCCGAGCCGACCAGGCGTCACAAGCGTGGTGGCGGAGCGGGGCCGGGAGCGCCTTCGCGGCGCGCGAGCCGACACAACAGCCGACACGACAAAGGTGGGGGAACGACCATGATGGGACCGGCGCATTCGCTGTCCGGGGCCGCGGCCTGGCTGGGGGTGGGCGCGGCGGCCGATGCGGCCGGGCATCCGATGCCCTGGCCGGTGCTGTTGTGCGGAGCGCTGATCTGTGCGGGCGCGGCGCTCGCCCCCGACCTCGACCACAAGTCCGCGACCATCTCCCGCGCCTTCGGCCCCCTCTCACGGATGGTCTGCGAGGTGGTCGACAGCATTTCGCACGCGGTCTACAAGGCCACCAAGATGCGCGGTGACTCCAACCGCAACGGCGGGCACCGCACCCTCACCCACACCTGGCTGTGGGCCGTGCTGGTCGGCGGCGGCATGTCGCTGCTGGCGATGCAGGGCGGCCGGTGGGCGGTCCTCGGCATCCTCTTCGTCCATATGGTCCTCGCCATCGAGGGCCTGCTGTGGCGGGCGGCGCGGGTCTCCAGCGATGTGCTGGTGTGGCTGCTGGGCGCGGCCTCGGCCTGGATCCTGGGCGGCATTCTCGACCAGCCGGGCAACGGCGCGAACTGGCTGTTCACGGGGGCCGGCCAGGAGTACCTGTGGCTGGGCCTGCCCGTCGTGCTCGGTGCGCTGGTCCATGACATCGGCGACGCGCTGACCGTGTCCGGCTGCCCCGTGCTGTGGCCCATCCCGATAGGCCGCAAGCGCTGGTATCCGATCGGTCCGCCCAAGGGCATGCGCTTCAAGGCGGGCAGCTGGGTGGAGCTCAAGGTGCTGATGCCGGTCTTCATGGTGCTGGGCGGCGTCGGCGCCCTGGGAGCCCTCGGCTACATCTGACCGGCGCGGGGGGCGGCCCCCCGCCCCCCCGGCCCCCCCCCCCCCCCCGCCCCCCCCCCCCGCCCCCCCCCCGGGGGGCGGCGCCCCCCCCCCCCCCCCCCCGGGGCCGCACCCCGCCCCCC